>NZ_JBFAEA010000006.1:0-373144 GCF_040641675.1 Streptomyces sp. NPDC020742 | reverse complement strand
GACCGCACCCACCCCGGGCCGCACAGCCTCGGCCCCGCCGGCCGCTTCATCGTCGACCACGCCCCGTGCCCGGTGCGCGCCGACGGCGGGTACGGGTGAGGTAGCTGCGACGGAGCGGGGGCAACCGGGAGCGCGTGGACGGCTGGTGACACCGCGTTCGCTCCAACAGGAGCCGCCGTCGCAGTCGTGTCAAACCGGGCGAACCTCGGAAGTCGGAGAGCTGTCCGGAAATCACCCTTTGCGGAGGGTGTGCAGCGCGGTCTCGCGGTGGGAGGACCTCCCCCGCGGCGTCCCCTGTCCCTACGAGACCAGCGCACACCACGACTAAAGCGAACTCGTTCGCGTTAGTCTTTCTCGGACAATACTTGGCGTGAACCCGCACTGCAATACGGAGCCGTCGTGACAGCGCATCATGCCCCGGGCGAAACCCGGCCCGGTGGACGGACGGCCCGTACCCGGCAGGCCGTACTCGCCGCTGTCTTCGAGGAGTTGGATGACGGCGGGTTCGCCGGACTCACGATGGAGCGGGTCGCGCAGCGCTCGGGCATCCACGTGGCGACGCTCTACCGGCGCTGGCGCTCCACCGAGGGGCTGGTCTGCGACCTGCTGACCGATCTGAGCGGCAGCGTGCCGCTGCCGGACACCGGCACCCTCCCCGGCGATCTGCGGACCCTGGCGCGCTCGATCAGCGCCTTCTACGGGGAGGCGCGGATGCGGCGGCTGATCCAGGCGGTGGTGTCCGCCGCGGCCACCGACCCGCACGCGGCCACGGCGATCCGGTCCTTCTTCGAGGACCGGCTGCCGCTGGCGGGCCGGATGGTGGAGCGGGCGATGGTGCGTGGCGAACTGCCCCCGGATACCGACCCGACGCAGGTCATGTCGGCGCTCGGGGCGCCGTTCTACTACCGGATCCTGATTGCCCGTCGGCCGGTGGACGACCACCTGGCCGAGTCCACCGCCACCGCCGTGTGGGCCGCGGCGCGCGCGGGCGCGTACACACGGCACGAGGACGGGCCGGCGGCGGACCCCGCCGCCGGCCCGTGACCTGCGGGCTACGACTTCCGCAGCTCCGCCATCCACGCCTCGACCTCGTCCGACCGCCGGGGCAGCGCGGCCGAGAGGTTCCGGTTGCCGTCCTCCGTCACGAGGATGTCGTCCTCGATCCGGACGCCGATCCCGCGGTACTCCTCGGGCACCGTCAGGTCGTCCGCCTGGAAGTACAGGCCGGGCTCGACGGTCAGCACCATGCCGGGCTCCAGCGTGCCGTCGACGTACGCCTCGGTGCGGGCCGCGGCGCAGTCGTGGACGTCCAGGCCGAGCATGTGGCCGGTGCCGTGCAGGGTCCAGCGGCGCTGCAGGCCCAGCTCCAGCACCCGCTCCACCGGGCCCTCGACCAGGCCCCACTCGACCAGCTTCTCGGCGAGCACCTGCTGCGCCGCGTCGTGGAAGTCGCGGTAGGAAGCGCCCGGCTTGACCGCGGCGATGCCCGCCTCCTGGGCCTCGTACACGGCGTCGTAGATCGTGCGCTGGAGGTCGGAGTAGCGGCCGTTGATCGGCAGCGTGCGGGTGACGTCCGCGGTGTAGAGGGAGTGCGTCTCCACACCGGCGTCCAGCAGCAGCAGCTCGCCGGAGCGGACCGCGCCGTCGTTGCGGACCCAGTGCAGTGTGGTGGCGTGCGGGCCGGCGGCGCAGATCGAGCCGTAGCCGATGTCGTTGCCCTCGACCCGGGCGCGCAGGAAGAAGGTGCCCTCGATGTACCGCTCGGACGTCGCCTCGGCCCGGTCCAGGACCTTCACCACGTCCTCGAAGCCGCGGACGGTGGAGTCCACGGCCTTCTGGAGCTCGCCGATCTCGAAGGCGTCCTTGACCGCGCGGGCCTCGGAGAGGTTGACCCGCAGCTCCTCGTCGCGCTCGGCGGTGACCTTGTCGGTCAGCGCGGCCTCGATGCCGGCGTCGTGCCCGCGCACCACGCGGACCGGGCCGGTGGCCTCCTTGAGCAGCTCGGGCAGTTCGCGGACGTCCTTGCAGGGGACGCCGAGCAGCGCCTCGGACTCGGCCAGGCTGTGCCGGCGGCCCACCCACAGCTCGCCCATGCCGCTCAGCCAGAACTCGCCGTTCTCGCGGTCGGAGCGGGGCAGCCGGTAGAGCGTCGCGTCGTGGCCGTCCGCCGCTTTCCTGCGGGGCTCCAGCACCAGGACGCTGTCGTCGGTCTGGTCGCCGGTGAGGTAGACGTACTCCGTCGCGGCCCGGAAGGCGTACTCGGTGTCGTTGGAGCGGGTCTTCAGGTTGCCCGCCGGGATCACCAGTCGCTCGCCGGGGAACTGCGCCGAGAGGGCCTCGCGGCGCCGGGCGGCGTTCGGGGCCTGCTCGATCGGCTGCAGATCGCGCAGCTCGGTATCGGCCCAGCCGCTCTTCATGTTCTCCGCGAGCTCGTCCGAGACGCCCGGGTAAAGGCCGTTCTTGCGCTGCTTGATCGGCTGCTCGTCCTCGTCCGGGGTCTCCGGCGTGAGCGCGTCGGTCACCATGCCTCCTTTAAAGACTGAACCGCCCTCCATCGTATGGCTGGAGGCAAAGCGGTCCAGAGGGAGGAAGGTGTGACCTCTCCGGCACTCCGCCCTTCGACATGACGGCGCCGGCCGGTGTGACACCGCGCTCCGGCGCGGTCACCCCGCGTCACTCCTCGAAGTGCGCGGCCAGCAGCACCACGTCCTCCTCCGACTCCTCGTCGTCCAGGCCCTGCGGCAGCATCGTGCGCACGATGTGGTCGAGCACCGCCTCCGGGTCGTGGCGGACGGCCCGGGGGACCCCTGCGGCGGCCGAGTGCAGCCGGGCGAAGGCGCGGTCCATGGGCTCGCCGGTGCGGTGCAGCAGCCCGTCGCTGTAGAGCAGCAGGGTCTCGCCGCCGGCCGGTTCGATCTCCACGCTCGGCGCTTCCCAGCAGGCCAGCATGCCCAGCGGCGCGGACAGCGAGGTCTCCACGAACTCGGTCCGCAGGTCGCCCAGGATCAGCGGGGGACAGTGACCGGCGCCGGCCAGCACCAGCTTGCGGCCGAAGGGGTCGGTGATGCCGTCCGGCATCGGCGCCGCGGGCGGCCCGCCCGGCGCACCGGGCGGCGGCTCGGTGAAGGCGAACAGCGCGGTGGCGCTGCGGGCCGGCTCGGTCAGCCGCAGCAGCAGCTCCAGGTCGGAGAGGACGGCGACCGGGTCCTCGCCCTCCATGACCGCATAGGCCCGCAGTGATGCCCGCAGCCGCCCCATGGCGGCCACCGCGCTCGGCCCGGAGCCGGTGACCGAGCCGACGGCCAGGCCCAGTGCGCCGTCCGGCAGCGGCAGCGCGTCGTACCAGTCGCCGCCGCCGCGCGGGCCGGTGCTGTGCCGTACCGCCAGCCGTACGCCGGGCACCCTCGGCAGGCGGTGCGGCAGCAGCTCCTCCCGGAGGGTTCGTGCTGCCTGCCGACTGCGGTGCAGTTCGAGGAGGCGGGCGAGGTGTTCGGCGGCGTGCGCGCGGTAGACGCCGACGAGATGGCGCTGGCGCTCGGTGGGTTCGGCCGGTTCGTCGTAGAGCCAGACCGCGGCACCGGTGCGGCCGAACGGGGCGGCGGTGAGCGGTACCGCGTAACTGGCCGCGTACCCCAGGCGGGCAGCGACCTCGCGCAGGCGGGGGTCGAGGTCCTTCTCGCCGGGGATGTCGGGCTCGGCGATGTCGGGGGCGTCGTCACCGGCGGCGCCCGGCTCCGGCAGGCCGTCCAGTATCCGCGCGTACGACAGGGCGCGGCGCGGGATGGTCTCGATGTGTCCGATCTCGGCGTGTCCGAGCCCGAGTCCGACCGTGGTCTCGGGGCCCAGGCCGTCGGCGGGGGCGACGACGACCAGGCCGCGGCGCGCGCCGACCAGCGCGGCGCCGGCGCGCAGCAGCTCGTGGAGGGCGTCCTCCAGGGTGCGGGTACGGGCGAGCCGTTCGGTCAGGTCGTGCAGGGTGCTGAGGTCGGAGATCCAGCCGGCCAGCCGGTCCTGGACGGCGGCGAGTTGATCGACGGCGGAGACCTCCTCGCACACCCCGGACGCGACGGGGGCGGCGTGCGGGACGGCGTCCGCAAGGGGGCCGGACGGGGCGTCAGAAGGGCGATCCGCGGGCGGCATCGCGACATGTGGGCTGGCAGTGTGAGCCGGCGCGGGAAGCGCTGGTTCGATTCCAGCCACTTTCGGTACGTGCGGGGTGGTCATGGTTGGCGGCTATCGTCGCGCCAGGCATTGGCCCAGGTCAGGCCGGATTTTGGTAGGGAGTGTGACATTTCGTTGAGTGATGTTGTGCGGTCCGTTTGGCCGCTCAAATTCCTCAATAGCATCGCAAACCCCCATGTCATGCTGCTCCGCTATCAATGCCTCCACATGTACACGCACCAGCAATGCGATGTCCAGCATTGTCCCGTTGGGGTTTGTGGTGTCAGCGGGGTCTGTAGATTGGCCTGAAAAAAGCCCCCCGAGCGTCAATTTGAGGTCGACTGACGGCGATCGACAGTGCGTCACCCTCACAGTGGCAGGTACGTCATCGGATAGGTGCGGGGCCGGTTGCGCCCGTACCGGAACTCTCCGGCGGGCACCGGCGTCTCATACGGCGAAGACCGCGACGGACTCCCTTGTGGCGGGGACCGCACAACGGAAGCTCAAGCGCCATGCGCGCGCCACCCCCGCCATGTTCCACGCTCGACGTACGGCGTGATGCGCTGCCTCGTACACGCGGTGACCAAAGCTCCACGTGGCGTGATCGACGCGCGATCGACCCCGGGTCGCACCACCGGGCCGCAAGAACGCCACCCAGGCGGCATGAAGCGGCGCGGCGTGACCGATGGCGGAGTGGCAAGCAGTGCCCTGTAGTGCGATGGACAAGCCCTCGGCGTTCACGGAAAGGAACGAGCGCTCATGCGCGAGATCCTCGGAAGGCGACGCAAGCCCCTGTTCCGCCGCGGCGGACGGTCGGCGCTGCTCGGTGCGGCGCTCCACTGCGCCACCGAGTGGCAGTGGCCGGTGCTCCCCGGTGTGGGGCTCCGGTCGGGCGGCCGGCAGCCGGCCGGTGTCCGGCTCGGGCTCGGCGAGCGCCCCGCCCCGCAGTGCAGCTGTCCCGACCCGGACTGCGTGGTGCCCGGTGCCCACCCCTTCGACCCGGGCCTGCTGGCGGCCAGCACCGATGCCCGGATGGTCCGTTGGTGGTGGACCAACCGCCCGGACGCCCCGGTCGTGCTGGCCACCGGCGGACGGGCGCCGTGCGCGGTGAGTCTGCCGGCGGTCGCCGGCGCCCGCGCCCTGGCGGCCCTGGACCACTTCGGCGTCCGCCTCGGCCCGGTCGTCGCCACGCCCACCCGCTGGTCGCTGCTGGTATCCCCCTACGGCCTGCCGGAGTTGGGCGAATTGCTGCACTCCCAGAGCTGGGTGCCCAGCTCGCTGCGCTTCCACGGCGAGGGCGGATATCTGGTGCTTCCGCCGTCCCAGATCGGCGCCGGCCGGGTGCGCTGGGAGCGCCCGCCGGCCGCCACCACGGCCGCGCCGTGGCTGCCGGAGGTGTCCACGATCGTCGACGCCCTGGTGCTGGCGAGCACCAGCGCCCCGGACGGCGGAAGCAAGCTCGCGTACTGAGAGTTCACCCGTCCGGGTGCGACCGGCCCCCGCACCACGGGAAACGGGTCCTCACGCGGCCGGAGGTGCCCGCGCCGGCCGATAGGTTCGGCTCACCGTCAAGCCGCCGTCGGCGGCATCTCTCTCCAGGTGGGGGCCGTGCAGCGCGCGCAGAACATCCGCATGACCGGGCTCGCCGCCGTGGCGCTGCTGGCCGTCGCCGTACCCCTGGGCGCCGCGATGGCCGGCCCGGCGGAGGAGTCAAGGCCGCGCACCCCGGGTCCGGGTGCCGGAGCACCGGCTGCCGGCACGGCCGAAAACAGCCCCTCGGTCGCCGGTGTCGACGCCGCGGAACGCGGCTCCGGAGCGGACGGACGACGCACCGGTGCCGTCCGCTCCCCCCGCTCCGCCGGCCGGCCCGCCGACCGGTCCCGGGGCCTCGGACTGCCGTTGCGGTCCGGCCGCACCGCCCACTGCGGACCCGCACTCGGCTCCGGCCGGGGGATCGAGGCGCAGACCTGTGTGCTCGCCGAGCGTGGCCGGACCTGGGCGCGCACGTACTACCGCAACCGCACCGGCAGCCCGCTGCGCGCTGTGCTCACCCTGCTCCGGCCGGACGGTCGCACCCTCCAGGTGACCTGCGACGTTCCGGCGGCCGACGT
Organism: Streptomyces sp. NPDC020742; assembly: GCF_040641675.1. Lineage (NCBI taxonomy): Bacteria > Bacillati > Actinomycetota > Actinomycetes > Kitasatosporales > Streptomycetaceae > Streptomyces > Streptomyces sp. NPDC020742. The sequence goes on along the minus strand of NZ_JBFAEA010000006.1, from coordinate 366,872 downwards.
GCCCGGCGGCTGCGAGACGCCGGCCGGTGCGACCGTGCTCCGGGGTCGGCCGGGGTACGGCGCGGTGGCGGAGATCGCCGATGCGTCGGGGGAGCGGCTGCGCCTGCGGGCCGGCAGCAACTCTGCCGTGGGCGGGAGTGGTTCGGGGCGCTGAGGGCCCGCGTCGGGCCGGTGCCCGGTCCGAGTGGAATGCCCGGTTCCGGACATGGAAGCGCCCGGTCGCTGGCGACGGGGGATGCACCAGCGACCGGGCTTCCAGAACCGTAACAAGAGATCCGCGGTTAGCAAATTCGATCGTGGAATTCCGGACGCCTCTTCAGGAAAGGAGTCCGAAAGTGGTGACCGGAGTCACCCGGGCACCGGGGAGGCGTACGAGCCGCACGACCGAGGACCGGGCGGTCAGCTCAGGGTGATCTGACGGTTGGTGAGCCCGCCGCGCGCCCGGCGCTCGTCGGGGGTCAGCGGGGCGGTGGCCGCCAGCGCCTCGGCCAGCCGCTCGGCGAACGCCTCGGCCGGCTTGGCGACCTCGTCGGCCCCCATCGACGAGGGCAGGTCCCACACCGGAACGACCAGGCCGTGGGCGCGGAACGACCCCACCAGCCGGGTGTCGTCGCCGAGCGAGGAGGCCCCCGCGGCGTGCAGCCGGGCGAGCGCGTCCAGCAGCTGCTCCTCGGGGTGCGAGGTGACCCAGCGCAGATGGTTCTTCTCCGGCGCCTCACACCAGTACGCGCCCTCCAGGCCGGGGATCCGGGCCGTCGGGACGGCCGCCGCATTGGCCCGCTCCAGGGAGGCGGCGACCTCACCGGTGGCGTTCTCGGCGTTCTCCACCCAGAACTCGAACCCGGTGTGGACGGTCGGCTCGAACGGCGCGTCCGGGTCGAGCAGGTCCTGCAGCCGGGGGCCGTCGGCGGAGGGCCGGGCGGCGGTGACCGGGCTGCCCGGCTCGGCGACCAGGGCGCGCTGCAGGGTGTCCGCGAGGTCGCGGCTGAGGTCGCCGGAGGCGGTGTCGTTCTGCAGGCCGAGGAAGATCGCGCCGTTGTCCCGGCGCAGCGCGGGCCAGGCCATCGGCAGGACGGTGGCGAGCGTCACGGACGGCACGCCCTCGGGCAGCCCGCCCTTCAGCGTCAGCGGTGCGGTGGCGGCCGGCACCAACTCGCGCAGCGCCACCCAGTCGCACTCCCCGGGCAGGCCCTCGAAGGGGCGCTGCACCAGCTCGGTGACGGCGTGCGCGGCGCGCCGCCCGTGGCACGCCTTGTAGCGGCGGCCCGAACCGCACGGACAGGGCTCACGAGCGCCGACGACCGGCACCTCGCCGTCCTTGATCTGCGGTGCTGCGGCCTGGGGCTGGGGGCGGCGCTTCTTTGCCATGGCGGCGGTGTCTCCCGGTCGATCCTCGGCGTACGGACGCGTGTCGGCGCGAGCCTAGAGGATTGCGTACCGGGGTGCCCTCGCTCGGCAGGCGCCGTGTCCCGGCCGGTGCCGGAAGGGTGCTCGCCGCGCCGCGGGCCGCTCCCGGCCGGCCGGGAGCGGCCACTCGGCCCGCCGGCCGCGCCGGTCGGCCAAAGCCCCCCTGCCGTAAGGCCGTTACGTCAGATCGTCGACGTCCACGAAGGCCGGGCCCAGTGTGGTCCCGCGCCCCGTAAGCGAGGACGGCACGCCGGGCGTCAGATCCACGCGCGTAGCGAAGCCGCCCTGCAGGGAGAGCACCGCCCAGACCGTCACCTCACCGGGCACCGTGTCGCGCACACCCCAGTCCTTGGCGAGCGACCGGATGATCGCCAGCCCTCGGCCGCCGTGCGCGGTGACCGAGGGAGTGGCCGGAAGCGGCCGGGTCGGGCCGCCGCCGTCCGTGACCGCGACGGTCAGCCGGCCCTGTGCGTCGATGCGCCAGGACGCCCGGACGGACGCCAACGGGGCGTCCTGCGACGCCTCCTTGGGCACGGCCCGCGCGGAACTGAGCGAGCCGTTTTCGCATATCGGACGCGCATGACGACACGCATTGCTCAGGAGTTCCGAAAGGATGAGGACCGCGTCATCGACGACGCTGTCCTGAACTCCACTTGCCAAAAGCTCTTCTCGCATGCGTCGCCTGGCCATGCCCACACCCACTGGACCATGGGGTACGGCCATGATCGACGACGTCGGCACCTCTTGTGCCACCACCAACGCCACCCCCGAGACCTCCTTTGCCCCACGCCACGGGATGAATGCCCCAATGGACTGGACCGGAAACCGGCCAAGCGGCACGCAGTGACGCAAGAGACATAATCGAATACATGCCGAATGCGCCGGTGCACACCCTGTGAGGGGCTTTAGCCAAGGCCGAGTTGCATTCGTACCTGTCTGGGGCGATTTGTAATAACCGCGTCCACTCCCAATTCCTGGCACAGCTCGACATCGGCCGGGTCATTGACCGTCCACACATGGACCTGGTGACCCGCGCGGTGCGCCCTGGCGACGTACTCCGGGTGCGAACGGAGGATCCGTATACCGGGGCCCGCGATGCCGACCCCGGCCGGCAGCCGGCCGTCGCGGTACCGCGGCGTGAGGAATTGCATCAGGTAGACGACCGGCAGGCCGGGCGCCGCGGCCCGCACGCGGTGCAGCGAGCGTGCCGAGAAGCTCATGACCCGGACCGCGGAGCCCCGGCCGGCGTTCATGGCCGGATGCGTATGTCCGAACCGGCCGAGCAACTCGACCAGCCGCTCCTCCACCTGCCCGGCCCAGCGCGTCGGGTGCTTGGTCTCGATGGCCAGCTCGACCCGCCGGTCGGCGTCGGCGACCAGCTCCAGCAGCCGCTCCAGCGTCAGCACGGACGTCCGCTCGGGGTCCTCGTGCTGACGGTCCGGCGCCTCGTTCCCGTAGGCCTCGTCCTTCCACGACCCGAAGTCGAGCGTGGCGAGATCGGCGAGCTCCAGGGTGGAGACCGCACCGCGCCCGTTGGAGGTGCGGTTCACCCGCCGGTCGTGGACGCACACCAGATGGCCGTCGGCGGTCAGCCGGACATCGCACTCCAGGGCGTCCGCGCCGTCCTCGATCGCCTGGCGGTAGGCGGCCAGGGTGTGCTCCGGGGCATCCTCGGAGGCACCTCGGTGGGCGACGACGGAGATCGGGGGACGACCCGGACGGGCGTCCTGAGCGGGGTGCGCAGAGGTCACCGCGTTATCGTGCCATCCGCTGTTCCCGGGCCGACGGTGCGTACCCCGAGGGCGGATCAGGGGATGCGCCGGTTTTGTCCGGCATAAAGGATGAGGGGACAGTCACAGCCTCGGCTTACGGTGCTCTGACGCGCGGTGGGAAAGGCTGGGACGGAGACTCGCCTGTGCCGCCGGACGGACCGTACGTCCCGGCCCGGCCCATGGGCGGGGACCCGCGGATCGTCGGCCCGCCCAGTGGACGGGACTCGCCCGGATCCCCCGGATCCTGAATCCTGGGGTACTGGGTAGGGCTCACCGGAGCCCCGCAGCCAGGAGCTGTACGACCCGCACCGCCCGTACGGGCCCACCGGAGGGCCCGTAGGGACCGCAAGGCCCGCAGGAAGCTGAGGAGAGAGCTGTGAGCACCGAGAACGAGGGAGCCGCCGTCCCGTCGGAGGCCGCGCCGCCGACCGGGCCGAAGCCGGACAGCGCCCCCGCGTCCGCCTCCGGCGCCCAGGCTCCCCAGGCCCCGCCCGTACCGGGCACGCCGCCGGCGGCGCCCCCGCCGCCGGGCTTCACCCCGACGGCCGCGGCCCAGGGCCACCCGCCCGCCGGACAGCCGCAGCAGCCCGGTCACCCCGGCGACGGCACCGCCGTGCCCGGCACGGAGCAGACCGCGCAGATCCCGACGTACCCCTCCGGCCACGGCTCCTCGTCCGGCGGCTGGGGCGGCCCCCCGTACGGCGGCGGTCCCTGGGGTGCTCCGGAGCACCCTGCACCCAAGCGGCGCAACGGTGGGCTGATCGCCGCCGTCCTGGCGGCCGCACTGGTCGCCGGCGGTATCGGCGGCGGCATCGGTTTCTGGGCGGCCGGCCAGAACGACGACTCGACGACGGTCTCCGCAACCGGCGACGCCGGTGCCCTCAACCGCAAGCCCACCTCGGTCTCCGGGATAGCGCAGCGGGCGCTGCCCAGCGTCGTGACGATCGAGGCGCAGGGCGCCACCGGTGAGGGCGGCACCGGCACCGGCTTCGTCTACGACAAGCAGGGCCACATCCTCACCAACAACCACGTCGTCGCCAGTGCGGCCGACGGCGGCAAGCTCACCGCGACGTTCTCCAACGGCAAGAAGTACGACGCCGAGGTCATCGGCCACGCCCAGGGCTACGACGTCGCCGTGATCAAGCTCAAGAACGCCTCCGGCGCCACCCTCAACCCGCTCCCGCTCGGCAAGTCGTCCCAGGTCCAGGTGGGCGACGCCACCATCGCCATCGGTGCCCCGTTCGGCCTCTCCGGTACGGTCACCACCGGCATCATCAGCGCCAAGGACCGCCCGGTGGCCTCCAGCGACGGCGGCGGCAGCAGTGCCTCGTACATGAGCGCCCTGCAGACGGACGCCTCGATAAACCCCGGTAACTCCGGTGGCCCGCTGATGGACGCCGGCGGCAACGTCATCGGCATCAACTCCGCCATCCAGTCGGCCGGCAACGGCGGCGGCCTGGGCGGCGAGTCCAGCCAGTCCGGCAGCATCGGCCTGGGCTTCGCCATCCCCATCGACCAGGCCAAGCGGGTGGCCCAGGACCTGATCAGGACCGGCAAGCCGGTCTACCCCCAGATCGGCGTCCAGGTCGGCATGCGGGACACCGGCGACGGCGCGACCATCGCCCAGACCGGCAACAACGGCAGCGACGCGGTCACCCCGAACGGCCCGGCCGACAAGGCCGGTCTGCGGCCCGGTGACACCATCACCAAGCTCGACGACACGGTCGTCGACAGCGGCCCCACCCTGATCAGCGAGATCTGGCAGCACAAGCCGGGCGACCAGGTCACTCTGACCTACAAGCGCGGCGGTAAGGAGCACACCGTCAAAGTCACCCTGGGCCAGCGCACGGGCGACAAGTGACGCGCTAGTCTGATCCCCGCGACACCAGCGCCCTGCACGGGCCACCAGTGTCGTGGGGAGGCTTGCCCGAGCGGCCTAAGGGAACAGTCTTGAAAACTGTCGTGGCGGCGACGTCACCGTGGGTTCAAATCCCACAGCCTCCGCAGTTCAGTACGGTGGAACGGCCCCTGACCAGGAATTTTCCGGTCGGGGGCCGGTCCCTTTTCTCGGCGCCGTTGATCTGTGGCTGACGGCCGCTGGCCGTGTGTGGCCGCTCCGTCCGGCGCGGGCGTGACCTGTCCGGCACGGGGTGACGCGTAGCGAACGAACCGGTGTCACCCGGCTCGGGCTCGGCGCTGTGGCAGTCAGTTGGTCGCACCTGTGCCGGGGTGTGGCCAACCTGTGGCCAGAACTCGGACCGGTCCATTTCTTTTGCGGAATCAATTAACGCCAGGTGATTTTGGTGAATTTCCCGACGGGTGTTGCTAGGGGATTGTGCGTGTGCTTGCGCTAGTGCGGTTCGCGGCGGGATCACTGTGGGTGATTTTTGTGCGCATTTTTCAGTGAGGCGTCAACCAATTTGCCGTGCGGGCGGGCGCGGTTCATTTGCGAAATGGTGCGGAGTCGGGTAAAGGCTTCTAGCGTGAGTGCCATGAGCACTCAACAGACAACAGGCGACAAGATCTACACCGTGGTGGCGGGTGACACGCTGGGCGCGCTTGCCAATCGCTTCCATACCACCGTGAAGCAGCTTCAGATCTGGAACAACATTCCGGACCCGAACATCATCCCCGTCGGGCTGAAGCTGATCGTGGGGAAGTCGGCCGTGGGCGAGCCCGCGCCGGCCGGGACGGGGCTGGTGCCCTTCCCTGGTGTGGAGTGGTTCAAGGCCCTGCCGCCGCCGGAGAGCCCCATCGTCCTGAACATGGGGCAGCGGCTCGCCGATGAAGGCTGCGGTGAACCCTATGGGTTCTCCGGGCCCGGGCCCAGGTGGAACGAGAGGCATCGGCAGGCCTACGCGCTCTGGCAGCAGCAATTGGGTTTCTCGGGACCCGATGCGGATGGTTGGCCGGGGCGGAGTTCATGGGACCGGTTGCGAGTTCCGGAACCGACGCCTGAACAGTGGGGCAGCGACTGATTGAAGGGGCGAACGGAAATTGTTTGGCCCATCCCCCGCCATGTGTGCATGTGTGCAGGGAAGGTGAAGAAGGTGCGGCGTGGCGGGGGTTTCTCGGGGGTTTCTTTGGGGGGGATTCGGGGGTTTATTCGGGGGGTCTGGTTTTGCCTTTTTCCGCTTCCGCTTCCGCTTCCGCTTCCGCTTCCGCTTCTGCTTCCGGTTCCGGTTCCGGTTCCGGTTCCGTTTTTGTTTTTGTTTTTGCTGCTGGTTTGGTTTTGGGTTTCGGTTCCAATTTTTGGGTTGGTGCTTCTGTGGGCTGTCGTCGCCCGATTCTGCGGGAGGTGGTGGGTAGGGGCCCCGGGGCCGGAGTGGCCCCGGGGTGTGTGGGGAGCTAGGAAAGGCCGACCAGTTCCCCGTATTCCGGGCTCCACAGGTCCTCCGTGCCGTCCGGTAGCAGCAGTACGCGGTCCGGGCGCAGGGCGTCGACCGCGCCGGGGTCGTGGGTGACCATCACGATTGCGCCCGGGTAGCCGTCGACCGCCGTCAGCACCTCGTCCCGGGAGGCCGGATCGAGGTTGTTGGTGGGCTCGTCGAGCAGCAGGACGTTGGCGCCGGAGTGGACCAGGCCGGCCAGCGCCAGCCGGGTCTTCTCGCCGCCGGAGAGCACCCCGGCCGGTTTGTCGGCGTCGTCGCCGGTGAACAGGAACGAGCCGAGGACCTGGCGGGCCTCGCCGTTGGTGAGGTGGGGTGCGGCGTCGGCGAGGTTCTGACGGACGCTGCGGGCCGGGTCGAGGGTGTCGTGCTCCTGGGCGAAGTAGCCGAGCCGCAGGCCGACTCCGGGCACCAGACGACCGGAGTCGGGGGTCTCGCGGCCGGCGAGCAGCCGCAACAGGGTGGTCTTTCCCGCACCGTTGAGACCGAGGACCACCAACCGGCTGCCGCGGTCGACGGCCAGGTCGACCCCATGGAGCACCCGATGCGCGCCGTAGGACTTGGCCAGGCTGACGGCGCCCAGCGGCACCCGGCCGCACGGCGCGGGCTCGGGGAGCCGGATCCGGGCGGTCCGCTCGGTGCGCCGGGCCGGTTCCAGGTCCGCCAGCAGCCGGTCGGCGCGGCGGGCCATGTTCTTCGCGGCCACCGCGGTGGCGACATGGGAGCGCATCTTCTCGGCCTGGGTGCGCAGTGCGGTCGCCTTGCGTTCCGCCTGTGCGCGCTCGCGGGTGCGGCGCCGTTCGTCGGCCGCGCGCTGGGTGAGGTAGGCGTCCCAGGAGGTGTTGTGGATGTCGACCGTGGCGCGCCCGGGGTCCAGGTGGAAGACGCGGTTGACGACGCCGGCCAGCAGCTCGGTGTCGTGGCTGATGACGACCAGGCCGCCCCGGTGGGACGCCAGAAAGGTGCGCAGCCAGGCGAGGGAGTCGGCGTCCAGGTGGTTGGTGGGCTCGTCGAGCAGCAGGGTGTCGTGGTCGGCGGCGAGGATGCGGGCCAGTTCGACGCGACGCCGCTGGCCGCCGGAGAGGGAGCCGACCGGCTGGTCGATGACCCGTTGCGGCAGTCCCACCCCGGCGGCGATCCGGGCCGCCTCGGCCTCGGCCGCGTAGCCGCCGCACACCTGGAACTCCGCCTCGGCGCGGGCGTAGCAGGCCAGCGCCGCCTGTTCCTGCGCGGTGCCGTCCGCCGTGGCCAGCGCGGCCTCGGCGGCCCGCAGCGCCCGTACGGCACGGTCCAGGCCGCGGGCGGAGAGGACCCGGTCGAGGACGGTGGTCTCCGGGGCGGCGGTACGGGAGTCCTGGGCGAGGTGCCCGAGGGAGCCGGTGCGGGTGATGTTCCCGGCGGCCGGGCGGTGTCGGCCGGTCAGGGTGTGCATCAGGGTGGTCTTTCCGGCGCCGTTGCGGCCCACGAGGCCGATGCGGTCGCCGGGGGCGATGTGGAAGGAGAGGTCGGACAGCAGGAGTCGGGCGCCGACGCGTACGTCGACACCGCGCACGGTGATCACGGAAAACGCTCCGGAAAGGGAAGAGAGGACGCTCGGAAACGCGGGGGCCACGGGCGGATGTGGGCACACCGGTGGCGTGGAAGCGGGTTTCCGAGCTAGGAGATCCGGGGCGTGGACATGGTGGGGAGGGTAGTGGGGCGGGGTGGTGGGTGCATCCGGTTTTCCGTCGGGCGGGGCCCGCGGGGAGAAGGGTCAACGGCGGGCCGCCGAGGCGAGTGTGGCGCGGGCCTCCTGTTCGGAGAGGCCGGCGTGGCAGGCGGCCGTGACCAGGCGTTCGGCGAGTTCCCGGCCCAGGCCGGACTCGTGGGCGCGGCAGGCGGCCCAGAAGAGCCGGGCGTTGCGCTGGCCGTCCGGCGAGGTACGGACGAACCGTACGAGGGCGCCGGCCGGCTGTGGCGGGGTGCCGGGCGCGGGCTCCCGGTGGGCGGACGGCGGTGGGGCGGTGAGGAGGGCGAACAGCGCGTCCGGCACGGGTGCCGGGCGGGGCGGTGCGTGCGGGGCGAGGACGTACCGGCCGTGAGTGGTGAGCGAGCCGGGGCCGACCAGGTAGCCGCCGGTGCCGCGGACGTCGATTCCGGGGGCGAGCTTGCCGACCGAGTTGGGGACGGGCGGGGACGGCGGGCCGGTGAGCCAGAGGTGGCGGCCGCCGCTGGGGGTGTGGACGGTGACCGTGGGCGGGATCGGGAAGCCGTGCTGCTGGGCGAGGAAGTGCAGGGCGGTGAGGCCGTCGGCGCCGTTCTTGGTGTCGAGGTCGACCCCGATGAGGTGGTGCGGGGGCCGCCCGCAGGCGATGCCGTAGCCGGTCGCCCACGGGGCGGCGGCGAACATCCGGCGGACCACGAGCGGGTCGGTGCTCGCGTCATGGACGCCGTGCCCGACCCGGCCACAGCCGCCGCGGCAGGGCGGGACCTCGGGGTGGCCGCGGTGCGGGGACCGGATCGCGGGGAGCTTGCTGCGGGTCAGCGGGATGACGGGGTAGCCGCGCTCGGCCGCGCGCAGGGCGTCGGCGAGGGCGGCGGTGTGGTCGTCGGCGGGCGGCGGAGAGCTGTCGGGCGGCCGGGAGCTGTCGGGCGGTGGCGCGGCACCGGGCGGTGGAGAGGGGGCGGGATACGGCGGAGCGGCGGGCTGCGGTGGGGCGCCGGGCCCGGGGGCGTTGCGGGTGGCCGGTGGTGCGGCATGGCGGCGGGGCGTGGCCATGGCTCCATTTTCGTACGAACGTTCGACAAAGGGCAGGGGGGCGTGTGCGGGGCGGCCCGTGCGCCGGATGTGCAGGGGCGGCGCGGGGGAGCGTACGGCCGTTGGGGGATGGGGCCTCTCGTGGGTGGCGGCTCGGCCGCGGGGGTGTGGGCGGGGTGAGGTGGTGCGGCCGGGGTTTACCCGGGGCTCCTCATGCTTGCGGGGGAATCGCCCCGTCGTCGCGGGTCCGCCGCGGATCCGGTGGGCAATCCTGAGGTCGCGACGTCGAGAAGGTCATCGCGGTGGTCGGCCAACCACCCGATGAACAAACGGAGTTGATGACATCCGGATCGGGAGCGAGCGGGATCGAGCAGGCGGGTCCGGCAGGTCGGATCCAGCAGGACAGATCCAGAGAACTGTGTTCCGTAGGAGGAAGAGACATGGCAAGCACCCGTACTGCCCGCGCCATCGCCGTGGCCGCCGCACTGCCATTCGCGGTTGCGTTGCTTTCCGGCGTGGCACAGGCCGATAACGGCGGCCTTGCGAACAACGGCTCCAGCTCCGCGGCGACGAGCCAGGGGGGCGTCCTCATCGGCGCCGACAATCACGGCAACGCCACCAACGGCCAGCAGGTCGCCAACGGCGCCGGTGCCTCCAACCAGAACAACACCGCGAGCGTGAACGGCTCCGGCTACACGTCCATCGACCAGGACAATGCCACCGTCAGCTTCGGCAACAACATCGGCTGACCGGCCCGCCGCCATGGGGAGTGGCGGCCGACCGGAGGGTGAGGTCCAGGGCCGGTGCACCGAGCAGTGGGGCTGCTCCGGGGTTCACTGCGCCGGCCTTGACAGCGAGCGGGTTTCTGACGGACAGTCAGAAACCCGCTCGTCCGTGTGTGCGCCCGCGGCTCCCGCGCACCGCACGTACGGACCCCATCAGGGGAGGACGCCCACCGTGCACCTCGCCCCCACCGCGCGCCTCGATCGGCTGCGCACCGAACTCCGCGCCTACTTCCGGGACGTGCTGCCCGACGGACCGCTCCAGGACCCCGCGGCGCAGCGCGCGGTGCTGCGCCGGATCGGTGCCGACGGCATGCTGGGCCTGGGCTGGCCGACCGCGTACGGAGGGCAGGGCCGCGGCCCCGACGAGCAGTTCGTCTTCTTCGACGAGGCGTACCGGGCCGGCGCCCCGGTCTCGATGGTCACCCTCAACACCGTCGGTCCGACCCTGATGAAGTACGGAACCCGGCAGCAGAAGGACGACTTCCTGCCCCGGATCCTCAGCGGCGAGCTGGTCTTCGCGATCGGCTACACCGAACCGGAGGCCGGCACCGACCTCGCCGCGCTGCGCACCCGCGCGGTGCGGCGTCCCGCCGTCGACGGCGACCACTGGCTGATCAACGGCGCCAAGTCCTTCACCAGCAACGCCCACCAGGCCGACTGGATCTGGCTCGCCTGCCGCACCGACCCGGACGCGCCCAAGCACCGGGGCATCTCGATCCTCCTGGTGCCCACCGACGCGCCCGGCTTCTCCTGGACACCGATCGAGACGGTCGGCGGGCTGATGACCACCGCCACCTACTACGACGACGTACGCGTCCCGGCCGGGAACCTCGTCGGCGCTGAGCACGCCGGCTGGCAGTTGATCACCAACCAGCTCAACCACGAGCGGGTCGCGCTGGCGGCCATCGGGATGCAGGCCGAGGACGCCTACGAGGCGGCGCTGGCACACGCCCGTACGCCGGATCCGCGGACCGGGGAACGGCCGGCGGACCGCCCCTGGGTACGGGCCAGGCTCGCCGAGGCGCACGCCCGGCTGGCCGCCACCCGGCTGCTGAACTGGCGGCTGGTGGGCGAGGTGGGGGCCGGGACGCTCAGCCCCGGGGACGCCAGCGGGGTCAAGTTCGCCGGGACCGAGAGTGCCGTCGAGGTCTACCGGATGTGCCAGGAGGTGGTCGGCGACACCGCCCTGGTGCGGGCCGGGTCACCGGGCGCCCACCAGGACGGCGAACTGGAGCGGATGAACCGGGCGGCGCAGATCAACACCTTCGGGGGCGGAGTGAGCGAGATCCAGCGGGAGATCGTCGCGACGGCGCGGCTGGGGATGACCAGGGGGCGGCGATGAGCGGCCGGCGCGAGGGCGACGGGCCGGGCGTGGGCGACGGGCCGGGCGTGGGCGCCGCCCGGGCGGACGCCGCCAACTCCGCTGCCAAGAAGGCTGGTTCGGATGGCCCGGACGGGCTGTACTGGCGGCTGAAGGCGTACGAGGGCCGACCGACCGGCACCGTCGGCATCGGCAGGGATCCGGTCAACGCCCCGATGATCAGGCACTGGTGCGAGGCGATGGGCGACCGCAGCCCGGCCTACACCGGGCCGGACGCCATCGCCCCGCCCACCATGCTCCAGGCCTGGACGATGGCCGGGCTCGCCGGGCACCAGGACCGTTCGGGCGCGTACGACGAGCTGTCCCGGCTGCTCGACGACGCCGGCTGCACCTCGGTGGTCGCCACCGACTGCGAGCAGGAGTACCTGCGTCCGCTGCGGCCCGGCGACGCGATCACCTTCGACGCGGTGATCGAGTCGGTGTCCGCGCGCAAGACCACCAAGCTGGGCACCGGGTACTTCGTCACCACGCGGATGGACGTGCGGGCGAACGGCGAGCCGGCCGGCACCCACCGCTTCCGGATCCTCAAGTACGCACCGGCCCGGCGCCCGTCCAAGGCCCGGCGCCCCCGGCCGGTGATCAACCGGGACAACGCCGGCTTCTGGGAGGGCGTCCGGCAGCACCGGCTGCTGATCCAGCGGTGCACCGGCTGCCGGACGCTGCGCTTCCCCTGGCTGCCCGGGTGCGCAGCCTGCGGGTCGCCCGACTGGGACACCGTCGAGGCGGGCGGCGCGGGGACGGTCCACTCGTACGTGGTGATGCACCACCCGCCGTTCCCGGCCTTCGACCCGCCGTACGCGGTGGGGCTGATCGAGTTGGCCGAGGGCGTACGGATGGTCAGCAATGTGACCGGCGTGCCCTACGACGAGGTGCGGATCGGGATGCCGGTACGGCTCGACTTCCTGCGGGTGGACGAGGAGTGGGAGCTGCCGGTGTTCCGGGCGGACGAGGGCGGTGCGGGCTGAGATGGACTTCACGCCCACGGAAGAGCAGTCGGCCGCCCAGCAGCTCGCGGCCCGGATCTTCGGCGATCTCGCCACCCCCGACCGGCTCGCGGCGGCCGGGGGCGGATCGGACGCCGCGCTGTGGAAGGCGCTCTGTACGGCCGGACTGCCGGCGGCCGTCGAGGACATCGGGCTGCTCGGTCTGGCGCTGGTACTGGAGGAGCAGGGGCGCCGTACGGCACCGGTGCCGCTCGCGGCCACCTGCGCGTACGGGGTGCTCCCCCTGGCCCGGCACGGCACCGACGCCCAGCGGCAACGGCTGCTGCCCGGCCTCCGGGACGGCACGACCGTGGCGACCGGGGCCCTGTTGCCGGCCGGGTCGGTACGGGCGGCGGCGGACGCGGAGGGCGACGGCGGACGGCTGACGGGCGTGGTGCCCTGGGTGCCCTGGGTGCGCGAGGCCACCCATGTGCTGGTCGCGGACGCGGACACGGTGTTGTGGTGGGTCCCGGTGTCCGGGTCCGAGGCGCGGATCGAGCCGGTCGAGCTCACCGCGCCCTGGGCGGCCGGCCGGCTGGTGCTCGACGGGGCGCGGGCCGAGCGGATCGGCGACCGGGACGGGCGGGCCTACCCAGGCGTGCTGGCCGCGAGCCGGATCGCCTTCGCCGCCCTCCAGGCCGGGGTCTGTGCCGGTTCCCTGGCCCACGCCGTGGCCCACACCACCACCCGCGAGCAGTTCGGCCGCCCGCTCTGCACCCACCAGGGCGTACAACTGCGAGCCGCCGACGCCCATATGGACACCGAGGCGATCCGGGTCACCACCTACGAGGCGGCCTGGCGGTACGACGAGCAGCTGCCCTGCGCCGGACATGCGCTGACCGCGGCCTGGTGGGCGTCGGAGGCGGGGACGAGGGTGGTGCACACCGGCCAGCACCTGCACGGCGGGCTCGGTGCCGCCCTGGACCACCCCGTCCACCGGCACTTCCTGTGGGGCCGGCAGCTCGATGCCTACCTCGGGTCCGGCGCCCGACTCCTCGAAGAACTCGGTGAGGTGATAGTCGATGCACAGCCAGGCGGGGCACCGTCAAGCAGGTCATAGCCAGGCAGGGCGCAGCAGCACAGGGGCTCGCCAGGCACGGCACGGTCGAGAAGAGCGCGGTCAAGAACGGCACGGTCGAGAAGGGCATGGTCCAGCAGGGCGCAGCGACGCAGTGCCGCGCGTCAGGGCCGGTGACACGCTGCCACCCCTGGAGATCCCGATCACCCGCACCCTGATCGTCGCCGGGGCGCTCGCCTCCCGCGACTACCAGGACGTGCACCACGACGCCGAGGCGGCCAAGGAGAAGGGCTCCCCAGACATCTTCATGAACATCCTCACCACCAACGGGCTGGTCGGCCGCTATGTCACCGACCACTTCGGGCCGCGCTGCACCCTGCGCAAGGTCGCGATCCGTCTGGGGGTCCCCAACTACCCGGGGGACACCATGACGTTGACCGGCACGGTGACCGAGGTGACTGCCACGGTGGCCGAGGCGGCCGGCACGGTGACCGAGGCGACCGGCACCGTGGCCGGGGCGACCGGCACGGTGGCCGAGGTGCCAGGCACGGTGACCGAGGTGACTGCCACGGTGGCTGAGGTGGCCGGCACGGTGGCCGAGGCGCCAGACACCATGACCCAGGGGACCGGCCGGACGGCGGCGGTGCGGATCGTCGGGGCGAACTCCCTCGGCCACCACGTCACCGGCACGGTCACCGTGTCCCTCCCCGAGGACGCCGTATGAGCCTGACCCGCCCCGACGGCCTCTCCGGCCGGGCCGCCATCGCCGGCATCGGCGCGACCGAGTTCTCCAAGGACTCCGGGCGCAGCGAACTCAAGCTCGCCGTCGAGGCGGTGCACACCGCGCTCGACGACGCCGGGCTGACCCCCGCCGACGTCGACGGTCTGGTCACCTTCACCATGGACACCACCCCCGAGATCACCCTCGCGCAGGCCGCGGGCATCGGGGAGCTGTCCTTCTTCTCCCGGGTCCACTACGGCGGCGGCGCGGCCTGCGCCACCGTCCAGCAGGCCGCGCTGGCCGTCGCCGCCGGCATCGCGGACGTGGTGGTCTGCTACCGCGCCTTCAACGAGCGCTCCGGCCGCCGCTTCGGCTCCGGGGTCCAGCAGCGCGAACCCTCCGCCGAGGGGGCGGCGCTCGGTTGGATGCTCCCCTTCGGGCTGCTCACCCCCGCCTCTTGGGTCGCGATGGCCGCCCAGCGCTACCTCCACACCTACGGGCTGACCCCGGAGGTCTTCGGGCACGTCGCGGTCACCGACCGCCGGCACGCCGCTCGCAACCCAGCCGCGTACTTCTACGGCAAGCCCATCACCCTCGCCGACCACGCCGCGTCCCGTTGGATCGTCGAGCCGCTGCGCCTGCTGGACTGTTGCCAGGAGACCGACGGCGGCCAGGCGCTGGTGGTCACCTCGTGCGAGCGCGCCCGCGATCTGCGGCAGCCGCCAGCGATCGTCACCGCGGCGGCCCAGGGCGCCGGCCGCGCCCAGGAACAGATGACCAGCTTCTCCCGCGACGATCTGACCGGACTCCCCGAAATGGGCGTGGTGGCAGGCCAGTTGTGGCGCACCGCCGGCCTCGGTCCCGGGGAGATCGACGTCGCCGTGCTCTACGACCACTTCACTCCGTTCGTGCTGATGCAGTTGGAGGAGTTCGGCTTCTGCGCCCGGGGGGAGGCCGCCGGCTTCGTCGCCGCGGACACCCTCCCGCTGAATACCCACGGCGGTCAGCTCGGCGAGGCCTACCTCCACGGCATGAACGGCATCGCCGAGGCGGTCCGCCAGCTCCGCGGCACCTCGGTGAACCAGGTGCCGGGCGCCGCCCGCGTCCTGGTCACCGCGGGCACCGGGGTGCCCACGTCCGGGCTCGTCCTCGGCGCGGACGGTTGAGGAGGCCCGGTGTCCGGACAGGCGTCGCGCACCACCTAGGTGGCGCCTCCCCGCCCATCCCCCCAAAGGAGGTCGGGCCGGCGCCACCCGTACAACTTGAGGGGGAGGGCGCTTCGGCACCTGGGGCCGATCCCCGTTACCCGCCCCCGCTTCTAGCGTGGGGCCTATGACCACGCCAGTGTGCACAAGCGCTTCGACCGCCGCTGTGTTCCCGTCGTTCTCCTCCTATGTACGGGCCCGGGGGCCGGTCTTGCTGCGCGCCGCGCGGTCGCTGTCCGCCAACCCCAACGACGCCGAGGACCTCCTCCAGACGGCGCTGACCAAGACCTTCGTGGCCTGGGAACGCATCGAGGACCACCGTGCGCTGGACGGCTATGTCCGCCGCGCGTTGATCAACACCCGCACCTCCCAGTGGCGCAAGCGCAAGGTCGAGGAGTTCGCCGTCGACGAGCTCCCCGAGCCGGACCCGCTGCCGGCGCCGGACCCGGCCGAGCTGGAGGGGCTGCGGGACGCGATGTGGCGGGCGGTGATGCGGCTGCCCGCCCGTCAGCGGGCCATGGTCGTCCTCCGGTACTACGAGGACCTCAGCGAGGCCCAGACCGCCGAGGTCATGGAGGTCTCCATCGGGACGGTCAAGAGCGCCGTCTCCCGTGCCCTGGCCAAGCTCCGGGAGGACCCGGAGCTGGCGATGATCGCGTAGGCCTCCGGCCGCGGTCACCGCCCATCGTCCTCCGGACCCGGCCGCCGAGCGGGTGCGGACTCGGCTGCCCACCGGCCCCGGGACCCGGCTGCTGCCCGGCCTCCGGGCCCGGCTGCCCACTGGCCTTCGGACCCGGCTGCCCACGGGCCTCCGGACTCGGCTGCTGCCCGGCCTCCGGATCCTGCTGCCGACCGGTTTGCGGGCTGGGCCGCCGAGCGGCCCGCCGGCGCTGCCTCGCTCGCGCCGCCAGGAGCCACAGTGCCTTCTCCTGCCACCCCGTTGGCATGCCTGTAGGCGGCCCTGTCGATGCCCTTGCCGATGTCGCGGTGGGCGGCCCTCCGGCCTTGCCGTGCCTCGCGGGCGAGGCGGTACTCGTCCGCTGCCCGGATGAGCCCCGACACCTCCGTGCACGCCTCGATGGTCAGCAACCGCATGTCCACCCCTCCTCGTTGCCGGGCGCGGCGCCCGGCCGGCGCCGACGATGCTGTGGCTTGCCGCAAGGTGAAGGTCAACTCGGTGCGCCCGGTCGGGTGCTGGTTGCCGCTCGACGCCGGTGTGCTGCTCGACGCAGGTGTGCCGCTCTGCCGCTCGATGTCGGTGTGCCACACGATGCTGGTGCGCCACGCGGTGCTGGAGTGCCACGCGGTGCCGTGGAGGTGCCATGGAGGGGCCAAGGTGGTGCCGTGATGGCGTCAGCCCGGCGTGGATGCTCCCTTCATGGGTTCGTTGAGTGAAGTCTTCTGGGGTCATGGTGTCGCCTATGACCTGGTCTTTTCTCTTCATGGTGCCGTATGCGTGCCAAGCGAGGCTTGCGGTGGTGCCATGGTGATGCCATCATGGCGTCATGGACCTCACGCCCTACGTCGACAATCTCCGGCACGAGCTCGCGGTCGCTGCCGACGCGGGCGGGGACGAAGCCCGCGCGCTGGCCGAGAGACTCACTACTCCCCTGGAGTCGGCCGCCCGGCTCACGCTGCTCAATGCACTCTCCGCCGCCATGGGTGAGATCACCCGTGACCTCGCCCCGGGGTCGGTCGATGTGCGGCTGCGCGGTGTCGATCCGGAGTTCGTGGTGACACTGCCACCGCGACTGGACCCCTACGAGGAGCCCGAGGGGCCGGGGAGCGCGGCCGGACCGGCGCCGGTGCACCCGACGCCGGTCGTTCCAGAGGGGGACGAGGGCGGTACGGCGCGGATCAACCTCCGCCTCCCGGCCCACCTCAAGACCAAGGCCGAGGAAGCCGCGGGCCAGGAGGGCCTCTCGGTCAACGCCTGGCTGGTGCGGGCGGTCGCCACCGCGCTGGAACCGGGCGAGCGGCCCGCCGCCCGACCATCCGGCGGAGCGCGTCACTGGGGCCGCCAGGGGTACACCGGCTGGGTCCGTTAGCCGGCTCCGCTAGCCGGGGGAGCGGGCCAGGTCCGTAATGGCCGGGTCCGCATCGCCGGGCCCATCCCGGAGTACAGCCCCGGCGAGCTCCCCGGCCCGGCGCCCCCCCCGGCCCCGCCCCAGTCCCGCCTCCAGCCCCTCCTCCGATTCCTCAACCCCCGACCCCGGTTCTCCGCCCGATTTCCTGCCAGGCCAGAGCTTCCTGCCAGGCCCGTTTTCCTGCCAGGCCCGAGCTCTTCCTCCGCACCACAGCTCTTCTTCCACACCCGCCCGACCAGCGGGAACGCAGACCACAGCCATAAGGACGGCACAGCCATGCCACATTTCGACACTCCCAACCCGATCTCCGTGATCCTGGAATTCGACGTCGGTTCCGCCCGGATCATCGCGACCGAGCGCACCGACACCGTGGTCGAGGTGCAGCCGGCCAACGGTGCCGAGGGCGCCGATGTGAAGGCCGCGCAGCAGACCGATGTCACCCTGTCCGGCGGTCAGTTGACGGTGAAGGGCCCCAAGAAGCGCTCGCTGTTCGGTATGAACGGCTCCATCGCGGTGACCATCGAGCTGCCGGCCGGCTCGGACATCCAGGGCACCTCACCCGTGGCGGACTACACCTGCGAAGGGCGTTTCGGCGACTGCCGGCTGAAGATCTCGGTCGGGGCCGTCCGGCTGGACGAGGCGAGCACGGTGAAGCTGCGCACCGACCACGGCATCATCCGCGTGGACCGGGTCACCGGCGAGGCCGAAGTCACGGCGGGGGGCCGGATCGACGTCCGGGAGATCGGCGGCACCGCGACGGTCAAGAACAGCAATGGCGAGACCGTGCTCGGCGAGGTCCACGGCAACCTGCGGTCCAACTCCGCCAACGGCCAGATCTCGGTCGGTGTCGCCCACGCCGATGTCGACGCCAGGTCCGCCAACGGTGACATCCGGGTCGGCGAGGTCGCCCGCGGCCGGGTCGCCCTGGAGGTGGCGGCCGGTGATATCGAGGTCGGTATCCGGGAGCACGCCGCCGCCTGGCTCGACGTACGCACCAAGCTTGGCGCTGTACACAACTCCCTCGGTTCGGCCGACGGGCCCGAAGCCTCCGACGAGACCGTCGAGGTGCGCGCCCGTACCGCCCTCGGCGACATCATCATCCGCCGCGCCTGACGGCCCGGCAGGCAGGCCTGGCCCGCCCTCCCCGGGCCTCCCCTCCGCGCCACCGGCCACGTACCAACCGCCCACCGGGCGCGTACCAACCACCCACCGTGCCCCACCGTGCCCCATCGGGGCTCTACCGAACCCCCGCCCGGCCCTACCGCCGCCCCCACCGGGCCGTACCGACCACCCACCGAGCCCTCACCGAGCAACGACCGAGCACCGATGAGCACCTGCACCGCCGCACGGAAACCGAGAGAGATGAACCGCCATACCTTAGGGGGAAGTTCACCGCCATGACCGCAGCATCCACCGCCGCCGCACCGGCGACCACCGCCGCGGCGATCACCGCCGAAGGCCTCCGCAAGTCCTACGGCGACAAGACCGTCCTGGACGGCATCGACCTGCACATCCCCGAGGGCACGGTGTTCGCCCTGCTCGGGCCCAACGGCGCCGGCAAGACCACCACCGTGCAGATCCTCTCCACCCTCCTCCCCGCCGACGCCGGCCGGGCCCGGCTCGCGGGCCACGACCTGGTCCGGGAGGCCGATGCGGTACGCGCCGCGATCGGCGTCACCGGCCAGTTCGCCGCCGTGGACAACCTCCTCACCGCTGAGGAGAACCTCCTGTTGATGGCGGACCTGCACCACCTGCCCCGCCGCGAGGGCCGCCGCCGTGTGCACGAGCTGCTGCACCGGTTCGAACTGACCGCGGTGGCCGCACAGTCGGCCAGTACCTTCTCCGGCGGCATGCGCCGCAAGCTCGACCTCGCGATGACCCTGGTCGGCCGGCCCCGCATCATCTTCCTCGACGAGCCGACCACCGGACTCGATCCCCGCAGTCGGCGCACGATGTGGGAGATCATCCGCAGCCTGGTCGCCGACCACGGCGTCACCATCTTCCTGACCACGCAGTACCTGGAGGAGGCCGATCAACTCGCCGACCGGATCGCCGTACTGGACCGCGGGCAGCTGGTCGCCGAGGGCACCGCAGACGAGCTCAAGCGCCTGACCCCCGGCGGCCACATCCGCCTCCGGTTCGCCGACGAGCGCGGCCTGGCCTCGGCCGCCGACCTCTTCGGCCATGCGGCCCGCGACGGTGAGGCGCTGGCCCTGCACATCCCCAGTGACGGCAGCATCCCCGCCCTGCGGTCCGTGCTCGAGGCCCTGGACACGGTGGAGATCGAGGCCGAGTCGCTCACTGTGCACACCCCCGGCCTCGACGACGTCTTCCTCACCCTCACCGGCCGGTCCGGCCAGCAGAAGGAGAACGCCCGATGAGCACCCTGTCCTTCGCGGCCCGGGACGCGGCGACGATGCTGCGGCGCAATGTGAAGCACGCACTGCGCTACCCCTCCTTGACGTTCTCCGTCGTCGCCATGCCGGTCGTCATCCTGCTGTTGTTCAACTACGTGTTCGGTGGCGCCCTGGGCAGCGGAATCGCCGGCCAGCCCAAGGGTGACGGGGCCTACATCGACTATGTCGCCCCCGGCATCATCCTGATGGCCGCGACCTCCGGGGCGCTGGCCACCGCGGTGAGCATCTGCGTCGATATGACCGAGGGCATCGTCAACCGCTTCCGTACGATGGCGATCTCCCGCGCCGCCTTTCTGACCGGCCATGTCGTCGGCAGCGTCCTACAGACCCTGGTGGGTATCGCGCTGGTCATCGGCGTCGCCCTGGCCATGGGCTTCCGGCCCGATGCCACGGCCGTCGAATGGCTCGCCGCCATCGGCCTCCTCACCCTGCTCACCCTGGCACTGACCTGGCTAGCGGCCGGGATGGGCCTGGTGGCCAAGACGCCCGAGTCGGCGAGCAACCTGCCCATGCCGCTGACGTTCCTGCCCTTCCTGGGCAGTGCCATCGTGCCGCCGGAGTCCATGCCGTCGGGGCTGCGCTGGTTCGCCGAGTACCAGCCCTTCACCCCGGTCATCGAGACCCTGCGCGGTCTGCTGCTGGGCACCGGCATAGGCAACAGCGGCTACCTGGCCCTCGCCTGGTGCCTCGGCCTCGCCCTGACCGGCTACCTCTGGGCCCGCCGGGCCTTCCACCGCACCGGCACCCGCTAGCCGGCCCACCGACCGGCACCCGCTGGCCGGCCCCCCGTACCGGCACCCGCTGGCCGGCCCGCCACACGGGCACCCGCTGGCCGGCCAGCCACACGGGCACCCGCTGGCCGCCCCCCGTACCGGCAACCGTTGGCCGCCTCGCCGCATCGAAACCCGCTGGCCGGTGGCCCGGAGCACCGGCCAGCCGTCTCGGCCCGCCGCACCCCGTGCCCCCGTACGTCACGGTCCCTCGTACGCCGCCGTGCCGGCCCACCGGCCTGGCCGCTCGCCGCTCGCCCCACCGGCCTGGCTGCTTGCCGCTCGCCCCATCGGCCTGCCCGCTCGCCGCGTGGACCCCTCGGCCGTGCCCCGGACGGGGCGCGCCCCGAACCGCACGCCACGCCCTGCACGCCGCGCCCGGTACCTCGCTCCGTACGTCACTTCACACCGGAGGACACCATGCAGCACGAACCATCGACCCGCCCCGCTTCCAGGGAAACCCACTCCCCGCACGCCGACTCCCCGCACGCAGACTCCGTGCACACTGCCTCCCCGCAGGCTGACTGCCCGCACGCCGGCTCCGTGCGCACCGATTCCGGCCCTACCGATTCCGTGCACACCGATCCGGCCCCGACGACCCAACTGCCGAGCACCCGCGCCGCGGGCTGCCCCTTCGATCCGCCCCAGGGCCTGACGCGGCTCCGCGCGGAGCACCCGCTCAGCCGGCTGCGCTACCCCGACGGGCACCTGGGCTGGCTGGCCACCGGCCACCGCACCGTCCGCGCGATCCTGGCCGACTCCCGCTTCAGCTCACGCTACGAGCTGATGCACTACCCCTTCCCCAGCGGCCCCGAGGGCGGCCTGCCGCCGGCACCGGTCGGCGACATGACCGGTATCGACGCCCCCGAGCACACCCGCTACCGGCGGCTGCTCATGGGCAAGTTCACGGTCCGCCGGATGCGCCAACTCACCGCACGCGTCGAGCAGATCACCGCCGAGCACCTGGACGTCATGGAGCGCAACGGCCCTGGGGCCGACCTGGTGACGGCGTTCGCCCAGCCCGTCCCGGCGCTGATGATCTGCGAACTGCTGGGGGTGCCGTACGCCGACCGCGACACCTTCCACCGGCATGCCGCCACCCTGATGACCATGGGCGTGCCGCCCGCGGAACAGGCCGCCGCCTACCAGGCGCTGCAGGAGTACCTGCACGGGCTGGTCCTCGCCAAGCGCGCCGAACCCACCGACGACCTGCTCGGCGACCTGGCCCGGGACTCCGACCTCAGCGACGAGGAACTCAGCGGCCTCGGCACCTTCCTGCTCGTCGCCGGCCTCGACACCACCGCCAATATGCTCGCCCACGGGACCTTCGCCCTGCTGAGCAACCCCGCGCAGGCCGCCGCGCTGCGCAACGAACCGGACCTCGCCGACCGGGCCGTCGAAGAGCTGATGCGCTATCTGACCGTCGCCCACACCATGGTGCGGGTGGCGCTGGAGGACGTCGAAGTGGACGGCCGGCGCATCTCGTCCGGAGAGTCGGTCGTCCTCTCGGTCGAGGCCGCCAACCGCGACCCCGAGGCCTTCCCCGACCCCGACACCCTCGACCTCCACCGCAGGGCCACCGGCCATCTGGGCTTCGGCCACGGCATCCACCAGTGCCTCGGCCAGCAACTGGCCCGGGTGGAGATGCGGGTGGCCCTCCCCGCCCTCCTCACCCGC
The DNA here is from genome assembly GCF_040641675.1 of Streptomyces sp. NPDC020742. Taxonomy (NCBI): domain Bacteria; kingdom Bacillati; phylum Actinomycetota; class Actinomycetes; order Kitasatosporales; family Streptomycetaceae; genus Streptomyces; species Streptomyces sp. NPDC020742. The sequence continues at coordinate 344,523 of NZ_JBFAEA010000006.1, read as the reverse complement.
TTCCCTTCGCTGCGCCTGGCCGTGCCCCCGGCGGAAATACCCCTGCGCACCGACATGAACATCTACGGCGTGCACCGCCTCCCGGTCACCTGGGACCCGGCCTGACCGACCCGCCCCGCGTTCCTCGGGCCCGCGCCGCGCTCCCGGGGCCGCGCCGCGTTCCTCGGGCCCGCGCCGCGCTCCCGGGGCCGCGCCGCGCTCCCGGGGCCGCCCCGCGAGCCTCGGGCCGCCCCGCACCCCGCGCGTGCCTCGAGCCACATCGCACCCCGCCCCCGCCCCGCGCCAGATGCCTGCCCCGACCACGCCAGCACCACCCGCACCCCGCAGTGGATCGGCAACGACCGCCCGGAAAGCAGGAATTGGGCATGACGCAGGGTCCGGTTCCCTAGACTCGTCCGTGGTGCACAGGCGCGGTGACCGGGGCGGGGTCCGGTCGCCCGAGCGAGCCGACGGGGGCGCAGTTGAACAACCCGATCCCGATACCCCTGGACCTGGCGTTGCCGCCGACCCGCCCCCTGGGGAGGCTGCGCCGGCTGTGGCGCTCCCGGAAGGCCCTGGCCGGGCTGACGCAGTGGATCATCGACTGGGGGCTGCCGTTCGCCGCCGTGATCACCGTGCTGTACGTCTTCGCCGCGCGCGCGGCGAGCCCCAGCGAGGTGTACCGGACCTTCACCCTCATCGACGCGCCCCGGCACACCCTGCTGTGGCTGGCATCGGTGATCGGCTGGCTGGCCGTACCGGCGGTGCTCGGTGGGGTCGCCGGCCATGTGATCGCCACCCGGATCCAGAGCGTGAAGTCGATGGCGACCAGCACCCTGTTCCAGCGGCGCAGCTGGGGTGCCCGGCTCCGGCCGCCGTCCCGGATCCACTTCCTGGGCAGCTACTTCCACGGGACGCTGGCGGAGCAGGTCTTCGTCGACGCCTTCGTACGGATCGCTCACCGCAACGACTGGGTCAAGGCGCAGGACCACTGGGAAGTCATCATCAGGGACACCATGAGCACCCAGCAGTTCGCCAAGCTCGACCGGCACGAGTGCCTGCGCCAGGCGCAGGATGCCACGCTCATCCATATGCGCCCGGCGGCACTGGTCGGGCTGTGTGTGGTGTGTGTGGCCCGGAAGCCGTGAGGGCGCGGCGGGTGGGGTCGGGTAGCTCCGGGGGAGAGGACGGCGTGTGATGCAGGCCGAGAGCGCAGTGGAGATCGTCCGGGCCTCGCTGGCCCTGGCGTTCCCGACCGCCACCGACGAGGGGCTGACCCGGGCCGCGGAGCTGGTGCTGCGCTGGGGCTCCGAAGGGGTGGGGGTCCAGCTGGAGCCGGATCTGGCGGAGCGGATGCTGCTGGACCTGATGGCGGTCGCGGGCCAGGACCCGGCCGAGTTCGACGAGGCCCGGGCGCCGCGCACGGACCTCACCCATGTCCGCCCGGCGCTGAGCCGCGCCTGGAGCCGTACGAGCGAGACCCGCGACCGGCTGCCGTACATCCCCCGCCCACCGGAGCGCCCGGGCCGAGGCCGCTTCCGGGGCGGACGGGGCCGCGGCTAGGCCCGGGCCAGCACCTGCCCGTCCCGGGCCAGTACCTACCCGCCCCGATTCCCCGGGCCAGCGCCCGTCTGTCCCGGCCAGCACCCACCCATCCCGGTTCCCCGGGCCAGCACCCACCCATCCCGGTTCCCCGGGCCAGCACCTGCCCGCCCCGTTTCCGCCCCCGTTCCCCGGCCCGGCGCCTACTACCCGCCCCGGCTCGTCATCAGCCGCCCCACGGACCGTTCCAGTTCGGCGACCCGGTCGGCGAGGTTCGACTGGTCGGTGCCCCGAGCGTCGCGCAACAGCAGTTCCAGTTCGGCGAGTTGGGCGGTGATGTCGGTCAGGCGCCTCTCCTCGCCGGGCCCGGCCTCTGGGGTGCCCGAAGCGACGGTCGCCGGTTCCTCGCCCTCCTGGGCCCCCCGGGGCCCCCCGGGGGCGGTGCCCGCCGGCTCCCCGCCGGGCCGGTTCTCCGAGGTGAGCAGTCGTTTCAACTGATCGGCCTGGGCGGCCAGTTGCTGGTTCTTGCGGTGCAGTTCCAGGAAGACGTTCACCTTGGTGCGCAGCAGCCAGGGGTCGAACGGCTTGATGAGGAAGTCGGCGGCGCCGACCGTGTAGCCGCGGTAGGCGTAGTTGGGATCGACCGAGGCGCCCGTCAGCAGGATGATCGGCACGTCCTTCGTCTGGTCCAGGCCCTTGATGTTGGCCGCGGTCTCGAACCCGTTCATGCCCGGCATGAGGACGTCGATGAGCACCACGGCGAACTCCTCGCGGAGCATGGCCTTGAGGGCTTCCTCGCCGGACCGGGCGCGCACCACACGGTGGGAGAGCGAGCCGAGGACGGCTTCCAGGGCGACGAGGTTCTCCTCCATGTCGTCGACGATGAGGATGCCGGCGGTGTCCGATGCGGTGGTCATCGCTGCTGCCCTCCCGTTCCCTGGTCGTCGGGGCCGGTGCCCGCCCCGGCGCCCGAACCGGCCTCCTCGGAGAGGTCGGGCTGTGGATACGGAGTGGAGTCTTCGGGGTCCAGCAGGCGGCAGATCACCGACAGCAGGCGATCCACGTCCACCGGCTTGGGGATGTAGTCGCTGACCCCGCTCTCGATGGCCTTCTCGCGGTCGCCCGGCATGGCCTTGGCGGTGAGGGCGATCACCGGCAGGTCCGCGAACCGGGGGGTCTGACGGATCGCCTTGATCATCTCGTATCCGTCCATCTCGGGCATCATGATGTCCATCAGCACCAGGGACACGTCCGGTGTCCGGTCGAGGACCTCCAGGCCCTCGCGGCCGTTCTCGGCGTACTTCACGCGGATGCCGATCCGTCCGAGCACATGCGTGAGCGCGAAGACATTGCGGATGTCGTCGTCGACGATCAGGATCCGGCGGTCGGCCAGCACCTGCCCGGGGCGTCCGCTGAGCCAGTCCTTGAGCCGGGTGGTCTCGGGCCAGGTGACGTCGCCGCCGTCGGCGGAGCGGGACCCGCTGCGCGGCGCCGACTCCTCGTCCTCCTCGCTGCTGAAGACATCGCCGCTGATCGCGCCCCGGTCGGCCGCGGCGGTGTGCGCGGCGGGCCGGGTGGAGAGCTGTTCGGCGAGGATCGGACGGGGGGCCGTGGCCGCGGGGGTGGGCTGGGCGGTGCCATCCGAGGGGCGGCCCGGCGCGGCGGGGCTGGGCGACGGGAGCGGGGCGGTGTAGCGGGCGGGCACGTACAGCGTGAACGTCGAGCCGACGTCGGGCTCGCTCTCGGCGGTGATCCGGCCGCCGAGCAGCGCCGCCATGTCCCGGCTGATCGACAGGCCCAGGCCGGTGCCGCCGTACTTGCGGTTGGTGGTGCCGTCGGACTGCTGGAACGCCTCGAAGATGCCGTCGAGCTTCTCGGGCGGGATGCCGATGCCGGTGTCCTTCACGGAGAGCGCGATGACATCGTCGGCGGTGCGCAGCGAATCCTCCTCGAAGTGGCCGCCCGGGACCCGCTGGACGATGAGCTCCACCCCGCCCGTGGAGGTGAACTTGACCGCGTTGGAGAGCAGGTTGCGCAGGATCTGCTGGAGGCGCTGCTCGTCGGAGTAGAGCTCCTTGGGGACGTCGTCGCCGACCTTGATGTCGAAGGTGAGGCCGCGGTCGACGGTGAGTGGCTTGAACGTCGCCCGGACGTAGTCGAGGAGCTTGATGAGCGGGAGCGGCTTGGGGTGCACGTCCATCCGGCCGGCCTCGATCTTCGACAGGTCGAGGATGTCGTTGATCAGCTGGAGGAGGTCGGAGCCGGCGCGGTGGATGGTGACGGCGAACTCCACCTCCTGTGGGGAGAGCCGGCCGTCGGGGTTGTCGGCGAGCAGTCGGGAGAGCACCAGCAGGGAGTTGAGCGGGGTGCGCAGCTCGTGCGACATGTTCGCCAGGAACTCCGACTTGTACTGGGAGGAGGTGGCCAGCAGTGCGGCCTTCTCCTCCAGCTCGGCGTTGGTCAGCTGCAGCTCGTCGGAGCGCTGGCGCAGCTCGGCGGTCAGCCGCTGGGACTCCGACAGCAGGGCCTCGGTACGGGAGTTGGCGATGATGGTGTTGATGGAGACACCGATGGTGTTCACGAACTGGTCGATGAAGGCGAGGTGGACGTCGCTGAAGCGGCTGACGGAGGCCAGCTCGATGACGCCCAGCACCTGGTCCTCGAAGAGGATCGGGTAGATGACGATGCTGGCGGGGGCGGCGGCGCCGAGCCCGGAGCTGATGGTGATGTAGTCGGGCGGCACGGCGTCGACCACGATCCGCTTCTTCTCCATCGCGGCCTGGGTGATCAGCCCCCAGCCGGGGGTGCCCAGCCGTAGCCGCGGCAGCGAGCGGCGGCCCTCCGGCTGCCCGGTGCCGTAGCCGGCGATCAGCTCCAGGCCCTCGCCCGGCTCGGCGCCCGCCTCAGCCAGGAAGAAGGCGCCGAACTGCGCGTTCACCAGCGGGGTCAGCTCGCGCAGGATCAGGTCGGCGACCTCGACCAGGTCGCGGTGGCCCTGCATCAGGCTGGCGATACGGGCCAGGTTGGACTCCAGCCAGTCCTTGGCCCGGGTGGTCTCGCGGAGGTTGGCGACCATCAGGTTGACGTTGTTCTTCAGGGCCGCGACCTCGCCCTGTGCGTCCACCGTGATCGAGCCGGACATATCGCCCTGGGTGACCGCGCTGGCCACCTCGGCGATCGCGCGGACCTGCGTCGTCAGGTTCAGCGCCAGCTCGTTGACGCTGGTGGTCAGCCGCTTCCAGGTGCCGTAGACGCCCTCGACCCGGGCCTGGCCGCCCAGCTGGCCCTCGCTGCCGACCTCGCGGGCGACGCGGGTCACCTCGGAGGAGAAGGAGGAGAGGGTGTCGACCATCGTGTTGATGGTCGTCTTCAGTTCGAGGATCTCGCCGCGGGCGTCGACGTCGATCTTCTTCGACAGGTCGCCCTTGGCGACCGCGGTGGCGACCTGGGCGATGTTGCGGACCTGCGAGGTCAGGTTGTCGGCCATGAAGTTGACGTTGTCGGTGAGGTTCTTCCAGACGCCCGATACGCCGTGGACCTGGGCCCGGCCGCCGAGCCGGCCCTCGGTGCCGACCTCGCGGGCGACCCGGGTGACCTCGTCGGCGAACGCCCGCAGCTGTTGGACCATGGTGTTGACGGTTTCCTTGAGCTCCAGGATCTCGCCGCGGGCGTCGACGTCGATCTTCTTCGACAGGTCGCCGTTGGCCACCGCGGTGGTCACCTGGGCGATGTTGCGGACCTGCGAGGTCAGGTTCAGCGCCATCGAGTTGACGTTGTCGGTGAGGTCCTTCCAGACCCCGGAGACGCCTCTGACCTGGGCCTGGCCGCCGAGGTTGCCCTCGGTGCCGACCTCGCGGGCGACCCGGGTGACCTCGTCGGCGAAGGCGGAGAGTTGGTCGACCATGGTGTTGATGGTCGACTTCAGCTCCAGGATCTCGCCCTTCGCCTCGACGGTGATCTTCTTGCCGAGGTCGCCCTCGGCGACCGCGGTGGCGACCAGGGCGATGTTGCGGACCTGGGACGTCAGGTTGTCGGCCATGAAGTTGACGCTCTCGGTGAGGTCCTTCCAGACCCCGGAGACGTCCCTGACCTGGGCCCGGCCGCCGAGCCGCCCCTCGGTGCCGACCTCGCGGGCGACGCGGGTGACCTCGTCGGCGAACGCGGAGAGTTGGTCGACCATGGTGTTGATGGTCGACTTCAGCTCCAGGATCTCCCCTCGGGCGTCCACGGTGATCTTCTGGCTCAGGTCGCCGTTGGCCACCGCGGTGGTCACCTGGGCGATGTTGCGGACCTGCCAGGTCAGGTTGGACGCCATGAAGTTGACGTTGTCGGTGAGGTCCTTCCAGACCCCGGAGACGCCCCTGACCTGCGCCCGGCCGCCCAGCTGCCCCTCGGTGCCGACCTCGCGGGCCACCCGGGTGACCTCGTCGGCGAACGCCCGCAGCTGGTCGACCATCTTGTTGACGGTCATCTTCAGCTCCAGCAGCTCCCCGGTCGCCTCGACCGTCACCTGCTGGGTCAGGTCGCCGGTCGCCACCGCCGTGGTCACCACGGCGATGTCCCGGACCTGCGCGGTCAGCCGCGACGCCATGGTGTTGACCGCCTCGGTCACATGCAGCCAGTCGCCCGAGAGCCCCTGGACCTTGGCCCGGCCGCCGAGCCGGCCCTCGGTGCCGACCTCGCGGGCGACCCGGGTGACCTCGCCGGTGAACAGCGACAGCTGGTCGACCATGCGGTTCACCCCGTTGCCCAGCCGGCGCAGATCGCCGCGGAGCTCACGGCTGCCGTCGTGCAGATCGACGTGCTGGGTCAGATCGCCGCCGGCCACCGCGTCCAGCACCCGGGTGGCCTTGGCGAGCGGGACGACCAGCGCCTCCAGGACGGTGTTGGCCGCGTCGATGTTCGTGGTCCAGGTGCCCTGGCCGGGGCTCGCGGAGATCCGTTCGTCCAGCCGGCCCTGGCGGATGATCTCGCCGCGGACGCGCTGGAGCTCGGAGGCGAGATGGGCGTTGCGCGCCACGACCTGGTTGAAGGCGCTGACCATGTCGGCCAGCACCCCGTCCGCCCCGCTGCCGTCCGGTGAGACCACCGCGCTGGTGGTGAAGTCGCCGTCACGCAGGGCGTTCATCGCGGCGAGCAGCGGCCGGAGCTCGCTGGTCCGGACCCACTGGTCACCGCCGGCGGGCTGCGGCGGGGGAGTCCCCGGCGGCACGGGAGTCCCCAGCGTCGCGGGCGGGTCGGTGGTCCCGGCCGGCTCCGATGCCCCCGGGGTGGGGGGCGACGGGGCAGGCTCGGGCCGGTTCGGATCGAGAGCCATGGCGCACCATCCCCCCAGTGATCGTGACGGAGAGGCCTATGTCAGGAAAGTGATCAACTTGGCTGGATATGACATAGTATAAAGCGCCCGTAACGAGATTTTCCCGGCATCTTCAGGGGGCGCAGTGGTACCGCTGTCCTCCCCGTACGCGACCGAATCCGTGTCCCGAAAGGGCCTGCCCGCCAATCAGCTCGCAGCCTCCGGGGCGCGCAAATTCGTGCGCGCACTGCTCACCGAACGCGCGGCGGCCCCGCCCGCCACGGCCGGCCCCGGGGTGGCGGCGATCAGCTCAGAGCTCATCCACACCGCGGTGCTGCTCACCAGCGAGCTGGTCACCAACGCCGTGATGTACGCGGGCACCGACATCGACGTGACCTGCCGGATCGAGCACGGTCCGCCCCCCGGCTCCGAGGCGGGCGAGGACCGGGCCACGGTCGGAGTGGTGGTGGAGGTCTCCGACCGGCACCCCTCCCGGGGCGTACGCGGTGGAGTGGACGCCCGTACCGGCGAGCCAGGCTACGGCCTCCAGCTGGTGAGCGCGCTGGCGGAGTCCTGGGGTGTCACCTACCGGCCGGCGGTCAAGACGGTCTGGTTCCGCCTGGAGGGCACCGAGGGCCGGCCCCGCCCCGCCACCCCCGAGCGCCGGTCCGAACCGCCGGTCCGCATGGCCCACCCGGTGACCGGCGGCGGCCGGGTGCTCGGGCACGCCGCCGAATGGGCCGACCGCGGCGGCCCCTCCTTCCTCGCCGAGACCAGCGAACTGCTGGCCGGGCAGCTCGACCAGGACATGGTCACCGCGCTCGCCGCCCAGCTGCTGGTCCCCCGGCTCGCCGACTGGTGCGCGATCTGGCTGACCTGCGAGGGCGGCGGGATGCAGCTCTCCCGCGTCTGGCACGTCGACGAGCGGCGGATCACCCCGCTCCGCGCCGACCTGGAGCGCGACCCGCCCACCGACATGGTCCGCACCGCCGGCACCCCCTGGCCCTGGCCGGAGACCGCCGGCGCCACCCCTGGGGGCGGTTCCGCGCTCGCCTTCCCCCTGGTCACCCGGGACACCGACCTGGGCATCCTGCTGCTCGGCCGGGCCGGTCAGCTCCGGATGACCGACACCGTGGTGCGGATGGTCGAGGACGTGGCCCGCCGGGTCGCACAGGCCGTCCTCACCGCCCGCCAGTACACCCGGCAGACCAGCATCAGCCTGGCCCTCCAGCGCCGTCAGCTGCCCGCCTCGCTGGCCAGCATCGTCGGTGTGGACACCGCGATCGTCTACGAGCCGCACGGCGAGGGCCAGACCGTGGGCGGCGACTTCTACGACGTCTTCCCGATGGGCGACCGCCGGTGGTGCTTCCTGCTCGGCGACGTCCAGGGCAAGGACCCCGAGGCGATGTCGGTGACCGGTCTGGCCCGGCACCTCGTACGGCTGCTGGCCCGCGAGGGCCACGGGGTGGAATCGGTCCTGGGCCGGCTGAACCTGGCGATGGCCGAGGAGAGCGCGGAGGCCCTGGAGCTCGGTGGCGAGCAGGCCGGCTCCCGCTTCCTGAGCCTGCTCTACGGTGAGCTGGAGGTCGACCCGGGCGTCCCCGGGGCCCGCTGCACGGTCGCCAGCGCCGGCCACCCCCCACCGCTGCACCTGTTCGTCGACGGCACCGTCGAGCCGGCCGCCGATCCCCAGATGCTGCTCGGCATCGACGAGGGCACCGAGTACCACGCCAGCACCTTCGCCCTGGCCCCCGGCGAGACGCTGCTGTGCGTGACCGACGGGGTCACCGAACGGCGCTGCGGCAACTGGCAGTTGGACGACAACGACGGTCTGATCGGGGTCCTCAAGGACGGCATGGGCCTGGGCGCCAAGGCGCTCGCCGAGCACGTACGGCGCGCGGCGCACGACTTCGGCACCGGCCCGGTCGAGGACGACCTGTCGGTACTGGTCCTCCAGGCGGTGGCACCGACCGTCGACCCGAAGCTGTGAGCCGCGGGCGGTCCGCGGTCAGGCCCCGCCGCCCCGGCCGGCCCGCAGCGGTCCACCGCCGGCTCCGCGGGGCGTTCGACGTGCTCTCAGCGACGCGAAGGCGCAGGCTGGATACGTGGCCTTGTCGGCCCTTGTTTTGCTGACATGGGATGCATTTCATCAAGCGGGTGAATGAAGCCTATGACGGGAAAAGACATACTCGTGGCCGTCGTTCCACTCGTGGCGCCCTTGCTGACGGCTGCAATGGGCGCCCTTGGCATCCTTGCAAAAGATCGCCGCAGGGAAAAGAGTCTCGATCACCAACTTCGGCGTCAAGTGGAAATAGGTCAGGCGGAGGTGAAATTCATTCACGCGTGGATACAGGCCCGTCAGCTGTTGGGTCCGTTGGGGATGGATTCCCGAGTGGCCCAAGAGTGGTTGGACAGATGCTATGAGTCGGTTGAGGATGCGCAGAGAAAGGTGTTGCTGTCACCCCCGAAGCGGATCGGTGTCCTGCGTCGGCTGCTCCTGCTTCGGCGACTTCACGGAGCGGGTGCCCAGATATGGCGGATCGCTTTTTGGCTCCTGTTCCTGTGGTGCAATGTCTATGTGGTCGTGGGTGCGGCCAACATCGTGACCTGGGCCCAAGGGAAACCTGGTGCGGGAGACACGGTTTTGGGTTGCGCGGTCTTCGCATTCATCCTGGCGGCGTTTGCGGGAGCCGCGCGAATTTTCTCGGTCTACGGCGACAGTGAAGCCCAAAAGCCAGTCGCGATGCCGCCGCACCGACCTTCCCATGAGGGCCACGGCTGGCCTTCCCGTAATGGCCTGGCGCCGCACTGGCCGCCACGCACGCCGCACGACGGCCCCTGACAAACGGCCTGCGGGACGCCCCCTGACCAGCGGTCTCCGGTCGGGGGGACATGGGGAGGGTCCGGACATGGCCGCGGATCCACGCGGTACGCAGCGTTGACGTACGCGGATTCGGGCACACGGTCGCCGGGCCGCCGGGTCGTCATACGCCGTGTCGCCCTCGTGCATCACGGTCCCGGGGCCGAGAATCACGAGATCCGCATACGCCCCGGGTGGGGAACCGGACGCGTGGCCGACATCGAAAAGGGTGGCGCTACCGCCGGGTAGTGACATACCGCATGGTATGTGCGCAGAATCGTCCCACCGGTCGCGATGCGGCGACGGCACCCTCGGGAGGTTCTGTGTACAGCACCATGCAAGATGTACCCCTGCTGATCAGCCGGATTCTTGAGCACGGGCGCACGGTTCACGGACAGTCGACCGTGACGACGTGGACCGGCGAGCCGGAACCCCATCGCCGCACCTTCGCCGAGATCGGCAACCGCGCCGCCCAACTCGCCCACGCCCTGCGCGACGAGCTGTCAGTGTCCGCCGAGGAGCGGGTCGGGACACTCATGTGGAACAACGCCGAGCACATGGAGGCCTACCTCGCGATCCCCTCCCTGGGCGCGGTGCTGCACACCCTCAACCTGCGGCTGCCCGCCGAGCAGTTGGTGTGGATCGTCAACCACGCCGAGGACCGGGTCGTCCTGGTCAACGGCAGCCTGCTGCCCCTGCTGGCTCCGCTGCTGCCGCAGCTGCCGAAGGTCGAGCACATCGTGGTCGCCGGCCCCGGGGACACCTCCGTCCTCCAGGGCGCGCGGGCCCGGGTGCACGACTACGAGGAGCTGATCTCCGGCCGGCCGGAGAGCTACGACTGGCCGGAGATCGACGAGCGGGAGGCCGCGACCCTCTGTTACACCTCCGGCACCACCGGAGAGCCCAAGGGCGTCCTGTACAGCCACCGTTCGCTCTACCTGCACTCGCTGCAGGTGAACACCGCCGAGGCGTTCGCGCTCAGCTCGCGGGACATCACCCTCCCCGTCGTGCCGATGTTCCACGTGAACGCCTGGGGCCTGCCGCACGCCGCCTTCATGTCCGGCGCCTCCGTGCTGATGCCGGACCGCTTCCTCCAGCCCGGCCCGCTCGCCGAGATGATCGAGACCGTACGGCCCACCATCGGCGCCGCCGTCCCCACCATCTGGCAGGGCCTGCTCGCCGAACTCGACGCCGGGCAGCGTGATGTTGCCTGTCTGCAGACGGTCGTCATCGGCGGCTCGGCCTGTCCGCCGTCCCTGATGCGCGGGTTCGAGGAGCGGCACGGCATCCGTGTGGTGCACGCCTGGGGCATGACCGAGACCTCCCCGCTGGGCTCCGTCGCCCACCCGCCGGCCGGGGCGAGCGGCGAGGACGAGTGGGCCTACCGCGCCACCCAGGGCCGCTTCCCCGCCTCCGTCGAAGCCCGGTTGATCGGCCCGGACGGCGAGCGGCTGCCGCACGACGGGCGGGCGGCCGGCGAGCTGGAGGTCCGTGGCCCCTGGATCGCGGGCGCCTACTACGGCGGTGCCCAGGGCGAACCGCTGTGCCCCGACGACAAGTTCAGCCCCGACGGCTGGCTGCGCACCGGGGACGTCGGCACCATCACCCCCGACGGCTACCTGACCCTGACCGACCGCGCCAAGGACGTCATCAAGTCCGGTGGGGAGTGGATCTCCTCCGTCGAGTTGGAGAACCACCTGATGGCCCACCCCCACGTCGCCGAGGCCGCGGTGGTCGCCGTGCCGGACGACAAGTGGGGCGAGCGGCCGCTGGCCACGGTGGTGCTCCGCGAGGGCGCCACCATTGGCTACGAGGAGCTGAAGGCGTTCCTCGGTGAGCGGATCGCGCGCTGGCAGCTGCCGGAGCGGTGGGCGGTGATCCCGGCGGTGCCCAAGACCAGCGTGGGCAAGTTCGACAAGAAGGTGCTGCGCAAGCAGTACGCGGCCGGGGAGTTGGATGTGACCCTGCTGGCCTGAGCCGGCAGCGGCGGGGCCGGGCGGGCAGCACACGCCCACCCGGCCCCGCCCCAGTCCTCGAACGCCCCGGTCCCGCCGGTCCTCGAACGCCTCGGCGCCGCCGCGCCCGGCGCCCTCGGCTCAGTTCGTACCGATCTTGGCGAGCAGATCGACGATCCGGGCCTGCACCTCGGCGCTCGTCGAGCGCTCCGCGAGGAAGAGCACCGTCTCGCCGGACGCCAGCAGCGGCAGCTGCGCCGGGTCCATGTCGGCGGAGGTGTAGACGACCAGCGGGGTGCGGTCCAGCAGCCCGTTGGCGCGCAGCCAGTCGACGATCCCGGCCCGCCGCCGGCGCACCTGCATCAGGTCCATCACGACGAGATTCGGCCGCATCTGCGACGCCAGGGTGACCGCGTCGGCGTCCGTGCCGGCCCGTGCGACCTGCATCCCCCGCCGCTCCAGCGAGGTGACCAGGGCGCCGGCGATGGCGTCCTGCTGCTCGATCAGCAGGACCCGCGGCGGATGGTTCTCGCTGTCGCGCGGGGCCAGCGCCTTGAGCAGCACCGCGGGGTCGGCGCCGTACGCCGCCTCCCGGGTGGCCTGCCCCAGGCCGGCGGTCACCAGCACCGGCACCTCGGCCGCCCCCGCCGCCTGGCGCAGCGACTGCAGTGCGGTACGGGTGATCGGCCCGGTCAGCGGGTCGACGAAGAGCGCCGCGGGGTACGCCGCGATCTGCGCGTCGACCTCCTCCCGGGAGTTGACGATCACCGGGCGGTAGCCGCGGTCGCTGAGCGCCTGCTGGGTGGCGGCGTCCGGCGCCGGCCAGACCAGCAGCCGACGCGGGTTGTCCAGCGGCTCCGGCGGCAACTCATCATCCATCGGCATCGGCTGACGGTTCATCACCTCTACCGCGCCGTTCGGCCCGTCCAGCGGCTCCGGCCCCTCGCTGCCGTCGTCGGGCGCCGAGATCGCAAAGGCCCGGCCCTCGCTCGCGTCCATCAGATGCGGCTGCTGCCGGTCCGCCGGCTGGGGCCGGTCCGGCTGGCCGGCCGGTGCGGCGCCGGGGTGCGGGCGCGCCTCGGCCGGCGTGGCCCCGGCGGCCGGCCGCTCGCCCTCCTGCGGAGGCGTGGCGAGCTTACGGCGACGGCCCGAACCGGCGGACGTACCACCGGGCGGGGTGCTGCCGGGGGGCGCCGGCGGACGCTGCGGATCGACGATCTGCTGGGCGAACGGCACGCCCTGGCCGAGCGTGCGCACGCTGAACCCCCGGCCCGCGGCGTTCGCGTCGTCGTCGGCCGCGGGCGGCAGCGGCTGACGCTGGGGGGTGGCCTGAACGGGTACGGCGGGCTGCCCCGCCGCCTCTTCGGCCGGGCTGGGGCGCCCACGCCGCCGGCCGGTGGGCGCGGGGGCCTCGGGCGCCTGCGCACCCGGCGCCGGGGGCGCCTCCGGGCCCACCGGGGCGATGGCGGGCGCCGGCCCGGACCCCGTCCCTGTGCTGCCGGACGGAACGCCGGGCTCGGCCGGCTGGGCCACCAGGCCCTCCGGCCCCGCGACGAAGGTGCCGGAGGACTCGGCGTCGGCCATCGCGGCCGCCGCGCGCTCCTCGGCCGCGGCCCGTCGGGCCCGCCGCCGCCCGGTCGGCTCGGCGTCCCAACCGGCCTGCGCCTCGGCGGAGTCGGCCGCCGCCTCCGGGCCGCCGGCCACCGGGCGCCGGGCTCGCCGGCGTCCCGTGCCGGCACCGTCCTGGGGGGCGTCCGCCTGCGCGGGCACCTGGTCGCCGGCCGCGGGCAGCGCCGGCAGCGACGACTCCGCGGGCTGCGGGGCCCGGTCCGCCGCGGCCGGCGGCAGCGCAAAGGCCGTCCGCGCACCGGCCGGCTGCTGGCCACCGCGTGACTGCTGGGCACCGGCCGCCGCCGGCGCCGGGGTCCGCTCGCCCTGCGCGGTGCGCTCGGGCGCCTCGGCCAGTGCCCGGCGCGCCCGTCGTCCGGCTGGCTGCACGGGCCCCAGGCCCTGCGGCTGCCCCGGAGCGGACTGCCCCGGAACCTGCGGACGGGCCTGAACGGGAGTCGCCGAGGCGGCGGCCGGGGTCTGCTCCGGCGCCCCGCCCCCAGCGCCCGCAGCGGGCGCCTGGGCCTCGGCTGCCGGGGCGCCGGCCTGCGGGCCGGACGTCTGCTGCGGGCCGGCGGGCAGCGCACGCGGCCCGCCCTCCTCCGGGGCGCCCTGCCGAGCCCGTCGCCGGCCGGCCGCCGGGACCGGCTCGGCCGCCGCCATGCCCGCCGGCAGCCCCGTCCCGTCCGTGCCCGGCCCGCCGTCACCGGCCTCGCCCTGCGCGGCATCAGCCGGCGCACCGTGCGGCACACCGGCACCGTCCGTACCGCCGCCCGCCGGGCCGTTGTCCATGGTCGGTGCCGCGCCCGAGTGCCGGGCGCGCCGGCGGCCGGTGGGCTGCGCGCCCGCCTGGGCCGGCAGCGTCACACCGCCCTCCGTACCGTCACCGAGGGACGCACCGGCCCCGTCGGTACCGCCGTCGCCGGGCCCGTGGCCCTCCTCGCCCTTGTCCCCGGTCGGCCGGGGACCGCCCGCGGTGCCCTGGGTGCCCCGTGCACGGGCGGTCGGCACCGGCATCACGGTCGTCTCGTTGCCGGTCGGCTGCTCCGCGCTCTCCGCGGGCGCACCGTCCATCCCCACCGGCAGCTCCAGCACGTACGCGCTGCCGCCCGCGCCGGGACCGCCGCCGGGCGCCCCCGGCACCTCGTGGGTCTGCATCAGCCCGCCGTGCCGCCGCACGATCCCGCGGACGATCGGCTCGTGGACCGGGTCGCCACCGCCGAACGGCCCGCGCACCTCGATCCGTACGACATCGCCGCGCTTGGCCGCCGCCACCACGATCGTGGAGTCCCCGGGGATCGGTCCGCGCCCGCCCGCGCCCGACACGCTCTGGCCCGCCGGCATCCGGCCCGTGGAGTCCACGCCCGCGACGTCCGCGATCAGGTGCGACAGCGCCTGCGCGATCCGCTCCGCGTCCACCACTGCCTCTATCGGCGGCGCGTGCACCGCGAACTGCGCCCGCCCCGGCCCGATCAGCTCAATCGCGCCCTCGACGCCCGCCGCGACGACGCCGTCCAGCGACACCTTCTTGCGGTTGAGCTTCTCCGTGCCGGAGTCCAGCCGCTGGTAGCTCAGGACGTTGTCCACCAGCGTCGTCATCCGGGCGTGGCCGGCCGCGAGGTGGTGCAGGATCTGGTTCGCCTCGGGCCACAGCTGGCCGGCCGGGTCGGAGGCGAGCGTGCCCAGCTCGCCCTTCAGCTCCTCCAGCGGCCCGCGCAGCGCCTGCTCCAGCACGGCCAGCAACTGCGCGTGCCGCGCCACCAGCGCGTCCAGGGGGCGCCGGTCGGTGAAGGTCATCACCGCACCGACGAGCTGATCGCCGTCCCGCACCGGCGCCGTGGTCAGGTCGACCGCCACCGAGCGCCCGTCCTTGGCCCACAACACCTGACCGCGCACCCGGTGCTTGCGCCCGGACTTGAGCGTGTCGGCCAGCGGAGTGTCCTCCCACGGCAGCGTCGCGCCGTCCGCCCGTGAGTGGTGGATCAGCGGATGCAGCTCCTTGCCGCCCAGCTCACTGGCCCGGTAGCCGAGGATCTGCGCCGCGGACGGATTGACCAGGACGACCTTGCCCTCGGCGTCCACCCCGACCACGCCCTCGGCCGCGGCCCGCAGGATCATCTCGGTCTGCCGCTGCTGGCGGGCCAGCTCGGTCTCGGTGTCCAGCGTCCCGGTCAGATCGCGGACCACCAGCATCAGCAGCTCGTCGCCCGTATAGCCGTTGCGGTGATCGGCGTACGCGGCCTCGAAGGCGGACTCGTACGGGGTGCGCCCGTCCTCCAGGTTGGCGCTGGTCACCTCGACCAGCAGCTCGGTGCCGTCGGTGCGCCGCGCGACCATCCGCGTCGGCTTGGTCCGCCCCTCGACCTCCTCGTCCCGGCGCCGCATGGAGCCCGGGATCCGCTTGGAGTCGAACGACGGCAGCAGATCGAGAAGCCCGCGCCCGACCAGCGCGGTACCCGGCGCCTCGAACGTCTCCAGGGCGATGGTGTTGGCGTTGACGACCGTGCCGTTGCAGTTCACCAGCAGCAGCGCGTCGGGAAGAGCGTCGAGTATGGCTGCGAGGCGAGCAGCGCCTCGGGATGGCCTGCTGCTCACGAGACGCTTCCTCCCTTTTACCGCACCGTGCCGACCCACCGCGGCGGATCGCTGGGAGGGAGTCTACGGCCACTTGCCCGCCGCGCGGAGGCGGATGACGAGGAGGTAATGCCGCGGTCCGGTGCGACTCGCCGCACGCCCGACATGTGCCCTGCATCCTGACCTGGGCCGCTACTACGGCATGAAAGGGGTCAGGAAGTGGTCACGGGGAGCAGGGGTTCGAAGCGGCCCCAGCGGTTGATCTCACACCCGTTGGTGCGCCGGAAGTCCGCGTTGACGGGGCGTCCCGCCCAGGTCCCGGTCACATGTGCGGTCGCCGGGCCGCCGTACATCATCGTGCACTGCGCGTTCTGCGGCACCGGCGCGAACGGGTCCCTGCCCCACCTGGTCATCGAGTCCAGCTTCTTGCAGGCGGCCTGGGCGTCGTGGTGGGTGCTGCCGTGGTGCGGGTGGCAGAACAACTCGAAGGTCCCGTCGGTGCGCTCCGACCCGGAGTCGCGGACGGTGACGGTGAGGTGGTCGTGCGGGGCCCGGGCCAGGGGCGCGGGACCGGAGAGCCCGGCGTCCCCGAGGTCCCGCCCGGACACGCGACGGCCGTCGGGGCCGTGGTGGCCCGCCCCGGTGATGCCGTCCTCGGAGCGGTGGTGCGGCAGCGGGATCGGGGCGGCGGAGGCGGCGGACGCCCCCAGGGTCAGGACGGCGGTGGCGGCGGTGGCGGCCGCGGCGAAGAGTGACGAGGACCGGCGGTACGACATCACAGGCTCCAGAGAGGCGAGAGCGAGGCGCGTACGCGATACGTACGCGCCGGGGGCGCACGACATCCGTGTCATTACGGCCCCACTCCTCTTAACGCGCCGCCGCCCCCGACGTTGCGCTGCAGGAACGTCTTTGCCGGGTGGCCCGCGCGCCGGGTACCGTAGGGGGCGATTGGTGACAGCCCTTGTGGCTGTGCCATCATCTGGACACAACACAGCGTGCGTACGCGCACGAGGTGAGGTGTATGGAGGCGTCGCCTAGTCCGGTCTATGGCGCCGCACTGCTAATGCGGTTTGGGGCTTACCCCCCATCGAGGGTTCAAATCCCTCCGCCTCCGCTCCTCTTTCTCAGGCCCCGGTCACTCCGACCGGGGCCTGAGTGATTTCCCGCTGAGTGTTTCCCTGAGCGATTCCCCCCGAGACGATTCCCGGAACCAACACCTTCACAGCGCTCCACGCCCCTCACCACGCCCCCCGCCACGCCCCACACCGCTCACCCCTCCCGGGATGCCTCGCCATCCCCGGATCGCTCACCCCGCCCTCACCCCACCCTGGCCCCACGACTCACTCAGGCCCCACGACTCACCCACGGCTCACGTCTCATTCCGCCACTCGCCCGACGAAGGGTTCCGCACCTCACGAGCCGGCCGGCCCGAGCCCCACCGAGCCCAGCGGCCCCGCCCGGCGATCGGTTCTGCACCTCACGAGCCGGCTGCCGCGAGCCACGCTGCGCCGCGAGCCGTGCTGACCCAGCCGCCTCTCCCGGCGACCGATTCTGCGCCCCACCCCGTGCCCCGCAGCCCGACGCACTTCCCCGCCGCCCGCTGCCCGCTCCCCGGCTTCTGCTGATCGCCCGGCCGAGCGCAACGCCCCGCGACGGGGACCCGGAAACGCCCCCGGAAGTGGCCCCGGTCACACCCGCCCCCGAATCGGGTCTCCCCGTCCGCCCCGAAGAGGGCTCCAGCCACCCGAACTTCACCCGGATCGCCGATCCACCCCCACGCCCCGGCGCGCCCCGCTCGACCCCCATAACCGCATTTCCGCAGGTCAGAGGGGCTACGGCCAATGGATTTCGCGTGACGGCGCAGGTCATGTAATGTTGTTCCCGCAACGCCGACCGGCAAGAAAAACCGCCGGAAAGCCAAGCGCTCGTAGCTTAACGGATAGAGCATCTGACTACGGATCAGAAGGTTGCAGGTTCGAATCCTGCCGAGCGCACAGCAGGCCAGAGGCCCTGTCGAGTGATCGACAGGGTCTCTGGCTTTTGTGTTGACGGAGGTGTTTGAAGGCAACCGCCGTGCAGGGCTGATGCGAGCGCGGTCAGACGGCTACGAGGGCGCCAGCCGTGCCGTCTTCGTCGTCCGGCGGGTTGCCGTCACCCCTCAGCGCGTCCCCGACGCGATCGAATGCAGAGCGCTGGGAGTCGAGCCGCACGAAGGTGTAGATGTCCATGGTCACGCGGATCGAGCTGTGGCCCAGGACCTCCATGATCATGCGGGCATCAGCGCCCTGTTCGTGGAGCAGGGACGCGCACGTGTGACGCAGGTCATGGAAGCGGGCCTTACGGACCCCGGCACGGCCACACAGCGCCTCGAAGGAGAAATCACACCCGAGCAGCACACGGCGAATCTTCAAGAGCTCCAGGAGGCGATCGACCGCGCCCACAATCGCCGGTTGTGGTGATCAGCTCGCATGGCGCCACGAGCCACGGCCAAGGTAGGCAACAGCCGAACTGTTCAGAGTTTCTTTACTGGATCAAGGCGGCCCGCTCCGCGGGCCGCGCGCGCTGGGCGGCCGAAGGCCGCCGACGCTCCTGTCTACCGCCCCGCTCTCGGCAGCCCCTGGCAACTCAGCGCGCAAGGACAGCAAGCGTGCCGACAGAGCCCAGGAAGCAACCCGACCAGCCCGACCAGCACCATCGGGCCGACACCATGGCAGCGCCCCACACAGCCACCACAACCAGGCGCACACGACCCCCAGCCAGGCCACGCCGAATTCGCGGTGACACCTCGCAGTTCGCGGGCCAATCCAAACAGGGCAGCGTGGCCCAGGCCGGAGGGGGCGCGGGTGACACACGTGGCAGGTGCTCCCCACTGCGCGGGAGCGTCGTAGCTGACTTTCTGTGGCTGAGGCCCAGGACCGCACCCGCTCCTACCTCCGGCTTCTGCCGCCCGGTTAGGAGCCAGGCATGAGAAGGCCCCGCTCGTTTGCTGCGAGAGAGCAGACGGGCGGGGCGAACTGACAGGCGCAAGTCAACGGCGGCGCCAAGCGACGGCTACGCAGCCAGAGCGGCGATTCGCTCCGAGACCTCCCGGACCTTCGGCTCATTCTTGACGGGCCGAAAGGCGCGACGGACATCTTGCAGGCGTTCCACGCCACGACGCGAGTGGATGCCGTCTTCGATGAGATCGGCGGCCTTGTACGTGGCGTCGAGCGCACCGTCCAGGTCACCGGACTTCTGATAGGCCAGAGCCAAGGTGCCGTAACGGACCGCCTTGTCGCGTGGCGCAGCCTCGGTGACCGAGCGTTCCAGCGCCTCGGTGGCCCTTTCTGCCTGCCCCGTGGTGAGGAGGAAGCGCCCCTCCGTGGACCGGAGCTGCGCCTCACCGAACCAGGCCAAGTAGGAAGGAGTGTCCGAGGCATCGACTCGACCTAGGGCATCGAACGCGCGGTTGAGCGCCGCTGCTGCCTTCCGCTTGTCGCCGGCCTTGTTGTAGACGGTGGTCTGGTGGGCAGCGAGCGAGGCCCGCATGATGGCAGGCACCCGGCCCCGGATGGCTTCTGCGGTATCCATCAACCCGACAGCAGCGAGCTGTTCTTGGTGATTGGCCGCCTGGGTGGCCATGAAGCACAGAGTGTGCGCCCCGAGGGTGTCGTCACCCGCAGTCTTGGCCGAACGGAGAGCCACGGCATAGTGCTGCTGGGCGGCACTGTGGAGGCTGGCGTCGTAGCTCATCCAGCCCAGGAGGCAACACACCTCGGCGGCTAGCGCGTAGAGCTGTTTCGCCGTCTCCTCTGTGTACCGGCCGTTCTCCAACATGCGCATGATCAGCCGGAGATCTGTCCGGGCGGACTCCAGGAATTCACCGCCGCCCGTCACCTGCTCCATGCTGCGCAGAGACTCCACTCTGCCGCGCATGTGATCCACGGTGGCAGAGGTGACCCTGTCACCTGACGCAGCTGCGGCGATGGCTGGATCGGCCGTCGCCCACTGGGCACCGATACCCACGAGTGCCATGCCACCGATACCGAGAAATGCCCTCCGGTCCATAGGTCCACTCCCAGCAAGTGAGGTCAGGGACTTCAGCGTAGCCTCCTGCGTCCAAGGCGCAGCAAGGTCGAAGGTGTTGTCCCCCGCAAGCAACCAGCGCGGCCATGGCTCCGACAAGCGCACGGCGTCAGAGATTCGAAGCACCCGCCCGATAACCATCTGGGTGATGTCGTCAGGCGCATGGTCGCCGCGTTCCCACTTGAAGACCGTCGAACGGGTGGTCCCCAGGTTGTACCCCAGACCCCGCCCCTCAAGGCGGATCAACTGGGCGAACTTGGTCTTGCCCAGGCCGGCCTCGACCCGCGCGTAGGACAGGGGGTGGTGTAACAACTCCGCCGGATACCCGGTCATCAGGTCCTCCCATCGGCCCGCATGCACACTCAACATAGCGCTGCCGATGCTTGCTGGGTCCAGGTACGGAGAGCCCTGAAACCCTCTGAAACCTTATGAGTTGAGGGACCGCGGGTGGATGTTCTTGTCCTGTCCGGAGTTCCCGGGCAGTGACGGACAAGGCATGCGGAGGTGCGATCCACCATGCCCACACGACTTTCCTCACCGCCGTCCTACGGGTTTCGCGTGACGCCTGCCACCAGGTCAGTTGGCGACGCCCGGCGGCGGATCGCAGAACGTGTCTGTCGCTGGCGCACGGGAATCACCGCTGTCCAGGCCGACGACCTCTTGCTGTTGAGCAGTGAGGTGATCACCAACGCCGTGACCCATACGGGCGTGACCTGTGTGGTGTGCGTGCAGTGGACCGGCGCGGAAGTGAGGGTCGAAGTGACCGACCCCGATCCGCAGCTCCTGCATGTCGTCAGCACCGTACCGGCATCGGAAAGCGGCAGAGGCTTGTGGCTCGTCTCCGCCTTGGCAACTGCTTGGGGAACGAAGCAGGGCCCGGCGGGAAAAGTGGTCTGGTTCGAAATCGCGGTCGGTGGTTCGCCGACCGAGGCGAGACCTGTGGCCGCGGTCGCGGATACCGACGGGCCATGCGCTCAGGCCACTCGACCGCGATGAGCCGACGCATAAACGAATGTGCTGCACGCCCGGCCGCGGACTGCCGGAAGCTCACCTTAGCCACGCACGAGAAGGAAGGATCTGATGTGAAAGTGCTGTCATCCGCCGGGAGGCACACCGGCGCGCGAGCCACATCCCGTCGCGGCGATGTGGTCACCCGGTGTCTGGAATGGACGTGGGCACTGGGGACAGTCACCGCGATGATTTTGCTCCTCCAGCTCGTCCACAACGACCTCGACAGGCATCCGGGGGCGTGGGCCTCGGCCGCTCGAACCTTGCCCGACGAAGCCGCCCTCCAGAGCTGAATTCGCTCACGTCGCCTGAACGGTCTGGCCCAGGAGGCTTCCCGCCACGCGCAGGGGCTGCGTCACAACTCGCAGGGCCTGCCGGCACTCAAGCTCGCAGCGGCAGGACACCGAATCCCTTCACTCTCGCCCTCCGACGACGAAGGAGCAGAGATACGTGATCGATCACCCCGCTTTAAGGAACATCAGCCATGCCGTGCCTGTCCGTGTCACGGTGGACCGGACCCTCCGCGTCAAGGTCATCGACGCCTGTGGCATGACCTGCACCTTCTGCCACAACGAAGGAACGCCGGTTAGCGCGGACAACCACGAGGACCACGTGGGAGAGTTCGGGGCAGCAGGCCGCTCCGGCCGGGTCTCGATCTACCTCGCCACCAACGGTGCTCGTTTCACCACCGCACCTGTATTCCCCGATGACACGTTTCACGCGGCGCTCACACAGCTCCGCGACGTGCTGGACTTCGACGAGGTCCACCTGACCGGCGGAGAACCGACGCTCCACCCCCGCCTACCTCAGATCGTGGACGTGTCCCGATCGGCTGGCTACAAGGTCAGCGTCACATCGAACGGGGAGAACGGCGGGCGCGTCCTCCCTGGCTGCGCCACAGCCGGCCTGGACCACGTGAACTTCTCCATCTTCGGAACCACTGCCGAAGAACTGGCCCAGGTGCAGAACACCCGCTACCGCTCGCACTCCCTGGCAGGACGCAAGATCGATGCGCTGGAGAGATCAATCAGCCTGTCGCTCGACCTGGGACTTGGCGCTCGGGCGAACGTCGTCATTCCGAACCGACGCCACCTCCGTCGCGTGCACCGGCTCCTAGAGAAGTACTCACCCCAGCTCTCGGTCCGCGTCCTGTCCTCCCTCGCCGACGGGGAGGAGTCGCTGCAAGCCATCGATCTCCTCCTGGAGGAACTGCAAGCTCGGCCGACCGAGGTGAGGCTGATCGCAGGCACGTCAGGCTTCCGGGTCGGCTACCAACTCCCGGACGGGCGCACGCTTTTCGTGAAGCACATACGATCGCTGCGGCTGCCGGAGACGTGCGTCGGCTGTCGGTTCAACAACAACACTGATTGCCACGAGGGCTACTACGGCGTTCGGCTCTACCGTGACCCGCGCGGAACGTTCCACGTTGGCGTATGTATCCAGCGCATGGACCTGTGCCTGCCGCTCGAAGAGTTCGTCACCAGCACCGTGTGCAGCGAGATCAGGAAGCTGCGCGAGCAGGACTATCACGACCTCACTGCGTAGCCCCCGCGACCAGAGGAGAGAGATGGCACAGCACGAGTACGAGGCCAAGTTCCTGGAGATCGACGTGGACGCCCTGCGCGACCACCTGAAGGTCGCCGGCGCAGAGCAGGTCTTCCCCAAGACCCTGTTCACCCGCCTGATCTTCGAGAACGACACCGTTCAAGGCGAGCAGTGGCTGCGGCTGCGCGATGAGGGAGGCAAGACCACCCTGACGTTGAAGCAGGTCACCGACGCCAGCCACATCAACGGCACCACGGAAATCGAGGTCGAGGTCAGCGACCTGGAGAAGACCGCAGAACTCCTCAAGGCCCTCGGGCTGCGCCAGGTGCGCTACCAGCAGAACTACCGGGAGGAGTGGCAGCTCGACGGCGTCACCTACGACTTCGACACGTGGCCCGGCCTGCCGACCTTCATGGAAATCGAGGGTTCCTCGGAGCAGGCGGTGCGCGCAGCGGCGGCTGAACTTGGCTTCGATTACGGCGAAGCCCGCTTCGGCAGCATCGACCTGATCTACAAGAGCGAACTGAACAGGGACATCCTCGCCGAGGACACCCTCCTGTTCGTGTGAGCTTCCCGCCCATCTGCGCCCCCAACGGTTTGACTGCTGGGGGCGTTTGCGCACCTCACGCAGAGCAGACGCCAGCACCCTTGAGCCACCACTGCGCATCAGGCCCGGCCACGAGCTCGTGGAACAGGGGCGGTCGGCTCAGGAACATCGGGCACCTTGGCATGAGCCTCAAGGAAGCCCTCTGCTCCGGACTGAAGAGCCCGGAGCAGATGATCAGTTCGACTGATCGGTTCGATTTCCGGAGATTCCTTCGACTAAAGGTACCTGCGCTCAGGGCCGGTCTGCGTGGGCACGGTACTCAGTTACCTGTGTGACCGGGACGGACCGTCCCATGTCACCACCGTGGAATGGGCCGCGAGCCTCATCAACGCCCAAGCTCATCGCCGTCAGCGTCTCTATTGCACAGTCGTCCCCACCAGACGGCTCGCAGTCCGGCGGTGCCGTCACCCTGCCTGAAGCCAGGAGTTCGCAACTTCACCGCAAGGCCCTCGATATCGTGAGAACAACCTTAGGGGGAGCATGGCACGGGTTAGGGCAAACCGCCGCATCGAGCGAGCCGGCGTGAACGCCGTACGGACGCTGCTGGAAGAGCATGATCACATCGTCCAAGAGATCGATGGGGGCAACGATCACGGCGAGGATCTGCATGTCTTGCTGACAAGAGATGGGCGACGAACCGGGCATGTTCTTGCTATCCAGGTGAAATCTGGTGGCAAATATAGGCGCGCAAAGGGTTATAGCATTCCGGTCGAGGATCATTACGACGACTGGAGAAACAGCAGAATCCCTGTGGTGGGCATCGTCTTCGATGTCGAGACGAAGAAGCTATATTGGGTGAACCTGACTGCGAAGCTCAGAAGCTCCAAGGGTACCGTCAAGCGGGTTTACATACCCCGCACATCCCATTTGGTGTCGAATTCCATCCCTGATTTCATCTCCGCGATCGAGAGGTATATCGATTCGACCGGAATGAGACTCAGAGACTTCACGCTTGAGGAAGCATTCGCAGCTGTTTCGCGCGCCCTGGACGGCCTTGATCCTAACAATGTGCCGAATCCTCTTTTTGAAGGGTGGGCGGAGCTGTTATTTCGTCACGAGGTACTGATGAAGCGGCTCGCGCGGTTAGTGCTTCAGGTCTGCCCCCTCCTGTTGATCGCCAGCCTGCTGGTGTTTGAGTGGCCCTATCAGGTGCATTTTGTCACAAACTACACCGATCTGAATCCCGTTCTCAGTGTCGGAAGTCTGTATATTCTCATTTCTTGGATGGTGCTTACCATCTTCTTTGAGCTGCGCGCAGGGCGACGCCCTAAAGAGACAGGGAACTGGCTGATCAGCATTTCTTCACTATTCCTATGGATTCCGGTGATAGATAAGGGTAGTTCCCCAGGGTGGATGGGTGAGTCCCTAGTGATTGCCAGCGTGCTGATCTCTCACTTCGGTTTACTCACCCTCTTGACGTTCTACGTTAAGCGTGAACTTGAGAGAAGGAAGCGTCGTCCCGAATAGGGCCATTCCTGGTGGTCGTTGCGTGTGCGTCGCCGACTTATCGCTCGGCTGCGCTCGGACGCGTTGGCCAGCGGCTCGCCCCAAAGCGGCTGCCTTACCGGCCCTGTCCCAGGTGGACGGTGTGGGGTGTGTCCGAGGGCCTGAGCGGAACAGGCTTGACGGCGGTCGTTACAGGCCGTGCCACCGTTCCGAGCTGACGGCAACCCTGACGGCGACGACGGCACACAGAGGCTGTTGATAACGGCGATCAGCGATCAGCCGGGAGGGAAACGGAGCCCGCGGCCAACGGCCTGCCCAAAGCTACGGATCAGAAGGTTGCAGGTTCGAATCCTGCCGAGCGCACAGCAGGCCAGAGGCCCCGTTCGAATCGAACGGGGCCTCTGGTGTTTTTCTTGACGGCAGTGAGTGGTGGGCTCGATCGGCTCCGCCGGACCGTCCCAAAGGCCGCTTCCGCGCTGGGATATGGGTATCTGCCCAGAGGTAGTCGTCAGCGCAGGATCCACAGGGGGGCGCTCTCGTGGGTTGTGACGTGCTGAGGCTCCTCCCCGGGCGAGGGGCGTCAGCGAGGGGGAGTCGGCGGGCAGTGTGGAGCGGTCAGGTCGGCGGGGTGGCCTCCGCCGCTGACGCGTCCGGTGCGATGGGCGAGGTGTCCTTCTCCGCGGGCGGAGTGGTGGACCGTTCGGAGAGCAGCCGGGCGACGAGCGGGGCGAGGACACCGGCCGCTGCCGTCCAGGTGCGCCATCCCCCGTCCACTGGGAGGAGCAGTGCTCCCGCGGCGGCCAGCGAGAGGAGCAGCCCGAACAGCGCGCCGAGCGGCACCGTACGCGTCCACTGGCTGCCGAGTTCCAGCAAGTGGGGGCGACGGGCGGCGTCCAGCGGGAGCGGTTCGTGTGGCGGGGCGGGGGCGAGCCGGGCGGCTTTGTCGCGGGGGATCCGGCCCGGGAGTTGCCAGCCGTCGTCCGCGACGAAGTCGGCGGGCACCTTGCCCCGGGAGCCGGCGGGGTCCCAGAGCAGCCAGCCCTCGGCGCCGGTGAGGAGGGGGCCGGCGCTCTTGTGCGTGGCGGTGAGGCGGAGTGGGACCTCGCCGGTCTCGGTGCGCAGGATCAGGCATGCGTAGCGCGGCGGACTCTTCTTGGCCCCGGAGTCGGCCCCGGAGTCGGCACCGGCTTCGGCCCCGGAGTCGTCGTGCGACGGGCGTTCCACGTGTTCCGCGACACCGGTCGCCACCGCGCGCAGGGCGCCCCAGCGCGCGTCGACCCGGCGGCTTCGGCGCGGCGGGCCGGTCACGGCCGTCGCCGAGCCGACCGCCACCACGGCGGTGAGCGCCCACATGATGCCGACGATCAGTGCGTCGCCGTGAGCGAGGGGGCGGCCGGCGAGCTGGGCCTCGACGGCGGAGGTGGTGGTGGCGCCGACCGCACCCACGTCCGGGTGCTCCGGCGCGTACGCCACGACGAGGGTCTCCCCCACGTCCCGGACACCGCGCTGGACCTCCGTGCGGAAGGTCGCGGCCACGCCCCTGCCGCCGCCGGGCACCGGCAGCCGGACGGTGTAGTCGGCCTCGGACGTGGAGTGGGGGCTGCTGCCGGCGTGCTCGACGTGGTGAACGGCGACGACCGGCAGCTCCCTGATCACGTGGTGGGCGTCGGCGATCCGGCCGGCCGTGGGGGCGCGGTCCGGGACGCCGGCACCCAGGGTGCCGAACAGCACCAGGGCGGTGGGGACGGCGAGAGTGGCGGCGGTGACGCGGGCCCAGGGCCAGGAGGAGCCGCGGAGCGCGGCGGGGATCGTGGCCCGCGCCCCGGGATCCGCGGGGCGTGCCACGGACATCAGGGCCAGCTCGTACGCGCGCGCCTGCCTCACCCGGCCGACCCGCAGGGCGTGTCCGGTCAGGGCCAGTGCGCACCCGGCGAGTACGGCGAGCGCGGTCCACTCCGCGGTCGTACGGAGCGGCCCCGCGCCCAACAGGAGCCAGGACGAGGGGAGGGCGAGGAGGGCCGGCAGGCCCAGTACGGTCACGGCGCGTCCGAGCCACACCGCTCCGGCGCTCACCCGAAGGCTCCGAACTCACTCGTATCCGGCTTGTCCTGCACCGCGTCAGCGCCCTTCTGGTTCTGCCTATCCGCGTCTTCCTGGGCGTCGTTGATGTCGTTGTCGTCTTCGTCGGCGCCGGTGCCAACGGTGCCGTGGTTCCGATAGCGATTCCCAGTTCGCGGGTTCTGTTGAGGACTTCACGGGATCGCTCACCTTTTCAACGGCAGGTAGGGAAGGGGACTTCGTCGAGATGCTGCAGGGGTGCGGCGATGGGCGGTAGGGGAGCGGGGAGCCTGTTGCGTGGTCATGTGTGCCGGCCGTCGATGTCCTCGAAGCCGGGGGGATGCCAGGTGGTGATGCCCGGTGGTGGGTCACGTTCGGCAGGGTGGGGGACAGGGGGATTCGGTGCGGCGGGAAAACGATTAGGTGTGGGGCCGGGAGTCGCGTAGTGTTTGGTCTGCCGACGCGGGGTGGAGCAGCTCGGTAGCTCGCTGGGCTCATAACCCAGAGGTCGCAGGTTCAAATCCTGTCCCCGCTACTGAAGCCGTAGGCCCAGTGGACTTTGTCCGCTGGGCCTACGGCGTTTTTGCGTTGTCGGTGGGGTGGGGAGGGGGCGAGGTGGGCGGGGCTTAGGCGTGGGGTGGGGGTGGTGGCGAGGTGTAGTGGGCGCCCGGGCCGGTGGGGGCCGGGGGGAGGTGGGGGTGGAGGAGAAGGTTGTCGTCGTAGTCGCCGGTGTTCTGGTGGCGGAAGGCCAGGGGGTCGGTGGTGGGGAGGGTGCGGAGGCGCTCGCGCAGGCGGGCGGCGGCCGCTGCGTAGGCGGTGGGGGTGGCCCGGTCGGCGCTGGGGATCAGGAGGGGCGGGACGACGGAGATCCCCGTGTACCAGAGGGTGCCGTGCTGGAGGGGGAAGAGGAGGTCGTTGAGGTCGCCGCTGACGCCGCGGGGGCCGAGGGTCGCGGCGCGGGCGCCGGCGGTGGTGAGGACCATGGCGCGCTTGCCGGTGAGCCGGCCGTCGCCGTAGCGGCGGGGGCGGCCGGTGGCCGGGTCGGTGAGGCCGAAGGCGAAGCCCTTGACGAAGACGCGGTCGAACCAGCCTTTGAGGATGGCCGGCATTCCGTACCACCAGAGCGGGAACTGGACGATCAGGGTGTCGGCCCAGGTGAGTTTCTGCTGTTCGGCGGCGATGTCGGGACTCAACTTGCCGTGGGTGTAGGCATGTTCGGAGGCGGCACCCACCAGTAGGCGGTCGGACGGGTCGTGGTCGTAGTCGGCGGCGTCGACCACCGGGTTCCACTTCATGGCGTACAGGTCGGAGACCTGGTGCTGGTGGCCGTCTGCTTCGAGGGCGCGCAGGCCTTCGGTCTTGAGGGCGCCGCTCAGGGAGCGCTGGTCGGGGTGGGCGAACAGCCAGAGGACCTTCATGGCGTCCACTGTGCGTGCGGGGGTGGGAGAGCGACGAGTGGCCGGATGGACATGTAGTGCAAGGATCGGGCCAGGGGAGGGAGGTAGGGGGAAGGCAGGGGGACGGCAGGGGGACGGCAGGGGAGGGGCTGGAGAGTGAGGGAGTGAGTGGTGTGGGCGAGGGTGCGGGTGAGGGGCGTGGTGGGCGGCGGCATCGGGTGGTGGTGCTGGTGCGGGACGGGATGCTGCCGATCGAGGTGGGGATCGTGCACCGGATCTTCGGGGAGGCCAGGTCGGCCTCCGGGGAGCGGTTGTACGAGCTGGTGACGTGTGCGCTGCGGCCCGGTGAGGTGCGTACGGACACCGACTTCACGGTGAACGTCGCACACGGTCCGGAGGCGCTGGCGGATGCCGACACCGTGGTCGTACCGGCGGCCGGCAGCGACTACGACCCGGGGGAGGACGCTTGTTCCGGGCTGCTGGGTGACGGGATGGCCGAGGCGTTGGCGCGGATCCGGCCGGGGACGCGGATCGCGTCGATCTGTACGGGGGCGTTCGTGCTGGCCGCGGCGGGGTTGTTGGACGGGCGGCGGGCGACCACGCACTGGCGGTCGGTGGAGGCCTTCCGGCGGTTGTTCCCGGGCGTCGCGGTCGATGCGGACGTGCTGTACACGGACGAGGGGGAGGTGCTGACCGCGGCCGGGGTCGCGTCCGGGATCGATCTGTGTCTGCACATGGTCCGGTGCGATCACGGGGCTGCGGTGGCCAATGACGTGGCGCGGCGGACCGTCGTACCGCCGCATCGGGACGGTGGTCAGGCGCAGTACGTCCGGCGGCCCGTGCCCGAACCGCAGCGCTCCTCGACGGGGGCGGCACGGGCCTGGGCGCTGGAACACCTGGACCGGGCGCTGACCCTGCGGGAGCTGGCGGCGCGGGAGGCGATGAGCGTACGGACCTTCACCCGGCGGTTCCGGGAGGAGGCCGGGGTGTCGCCGGTGCAGTGGCTGACCCAGCAACGGATCGAACGGGCGCGGCAGTTGCTGGAGGAGACGGATCTGACGGTGGATCGGATCGCGGCCGAGGCGGGCTTCGGGACGGCGGCCTCGCTGCGGCAGCATCTGCAATCGGCGCTGGGGGTGTCGCCGCGGGCCTACCGGAGGACGTTCCGGGGGGCCGGGGTGGTCTCAGACGGGATCTCAGACGGGGGCGGGACGGTCGGTCGGGGTGTCGGGCAGGGGGGCGGCCGGGCGGAGCCGGAGGAAGGTGATCAGGGCGTGCACGGGGAGGGCGAGCGGTAGGGCGAGGAGGCTGTCCCATGGCAGGGCGCCGGCTGCGGCCAGGAGGCAGCAGAGCGGGACGGTGAGGAGGGTGGGGAACGTCGATGCCAGGGCGGTGCGGATGCGGTTTCGGCGGTCACGGTCCATGGTCGGGCTCCTTCGGGCGTACGGGGAGGGGCGGGCGGGGGAGCGGGCGGTGTAGCGGTAGGGGGCGATGCGATGCGATGCGATGTCGGGGAGGGGCGGGCGCGGGTCGGGTGGTCAGGTGGTCGGGGGGGTCGGGTGGGCAGGTGGTGGGGCGGGTCAGGTGGGGTGGGTGGTGTTTTGGCGGGCGCGGTCCAGGTAGTCGGCCAGGTCGCGCCAGTCGTCGGCCGGGGCGGTGGCCTCACCTGACATGGCGGCCGGGGCGTCGTGCCAGGCCTTCCGTACGCCGGCGGAAAGGGCGGCGTCGCCGCCGGTGAACAGCGTGGACAGCTCGTCCATGCGCGCCACCAGCTTCCGGACCTTGGGGTCGGTGGGCGGCGTTCCGGCCGTACGGAGCCGGTCGGCCCGGCGGTACAGCTCGGGCCATTCGACCTCCAGCAGGTAGTGCGCCGCGGGGCCGATGGCCGCAGTGCGGGTCGCCAGTACGTTCAGCTGGTCAGGGTCCAGGTGCCGGCGCAAGGCCTCGTCGCCGTCCGGGCCGGTGCCGCCGATCGCCTGGAGCGCGTCGAGCAACTGGCCGGCCGTCGGGGCCCGACCGGCCGCCAGTTCGCTGGCCAGCCGCAGGAGCCGTTGCCGCAAGGTGTCGAGGGCGGCGAGGGACGCCTCGACCCCGGTCAGGTGGTGCTGGATCAGCCGCGTCGGATCGACGCCGGTGTCCAGGCAGACGGCGATGGTCTCCAGGCTCAGTCCCAGGTCGCGGAGGGCCAGCACCTGGTACAGGCGGCCCAGGTCCGCTTCGGTGTACTCCCGGTGTCCGCCCGCGGTGCGCCGGGAGGGGCTGAGCAGACCGATGGTGTCCCAGTAGTGCAGGGTGCGCACGGTCAGCCCGCTGGCAGTGGCGAGCTGACCGACTTTCCAGGTGTCGGAAGGAGTCATGGGGACACCATGCGTCCTGACGCGGTGTGAGGTTCAAGGGGTGGGGCGGCGTTCAAGGGGTGGGGCGGGCCTTCAAGGGGTGGGGTGAGGTTCAAGGTCGGCGTGCAGGGTGGGGGCGGGGGCGGGGGAAGTTTGCGGTGTGTGGGGAAGTTTGCGGTGTGGGGTTGGGTGGGGTGCGTGGGGCGGTGGGGGTGTAAGTGGCGGTGTCGGTGGGTGGTCGTACGCTGGCGTTGTGTGGCGATGTACGGGACCGCGCTGGTCAGGTGCTGGGACGACGGCGGGAGCCGGCGGGCGGTTCGAGCAGCGGTTGGGGTGGTACTGCGCCGAGCGCGGGGAGGAGCGGAACAGCGCGCTGCCGGCCGGCAAGCTGCTGGCGTTCGCGGCGCGGGGTGAGCGGCGTTGCCTGGGGGTGCGGCGGGCCGGGCGGTGGATCGTGTGCCCGTATGCGGCGGTCCTGGACGGAGCCGGTGCCAGGGACCAGTGTGACGACTGTGCCCAGCTGGACCGGTCGCGTTCGGTGGCTGCGGACACCATGGCCGATGATCCGCGCCCGTACGCCGTCTACCTCGCGTACTTCGGGCCCGGTCTGCTCAAGGTGGGGATCACGGCCGCCGAGCGGGGGCCGGCGCGCCTGGTGGAGCAGGGCGCGGTGGCGTACGCCTGGCTGGGGCGCGGGCCCCTGATGGCGGCGCGGCGGGCGGAGACGGTGCTGGGGAGTGCGCTGGGAGTGCCGGACCGGTTCGCCAAGGAGGCCAAGCGGGCGGTGCGCGGGGCGCTGCCGCCGGTGTCGGACCGGCTCGCGGAGCTGGGGCAACTGCATCATGCTGCACGGGAGTTGGCTGGATGGCCGGAGACGTTGGAGCCGCTGGAGTTCGCCGGTGTGGATCACACGGAGCTGTTCGGGCTCGACCGGATTCCGCGTGCGGTGGCGGAGCTGGGTGGGATGACGGCGGGGGCGGAAATCGTGGGGGAGGTGCTGGCCGGGGTGGGGGCGGATGTCTACCTGCGGCTGGTGGCGGAGGGGGCCGGGGCCGGGGTCGAGGCCGGGGGCGGCGTCGGGGCAGAGGGGGACGGGGAGGGGGACGGGGATGCCGATGGGGGCAGGGGTGTCGATGGGGATGTGGGGGCTGGGGTCGGTGCGGCGGCTGAGGCTGGTGGTGGCTGCGATGGGGGCGGTTCCCCGGGTGGTGGTCCCGGGGGCGGGGTGGTTGCGGTGATGGACGCGCGGTTGTTGTCGGGGTGGGTGCTGGGGGCGGCTGCGGGACGGGTGACGACGGTTCCCGTGCGGGAGGCGGCGTACGGGGCGGGAAGCGGCAGGGGGAGTGGGGGCGGGAGAGGGAGCGGGAGCGGGGGTGGTGAGCGGCCGGGGGAGGGGGCCGGGGAGCAGGAGGGGCTGTTCTGAGAGGGCGATGTTGTTCGAGGTGAGTGGGGGACGGGGGTTGTTCGGGGTGGGGTGGGGCGTTTAGATGCTGGGTGCAGGTAGATGGGGCAGGTGGTTGGTCGGGTGGGGCGCCCGCGCGGTGGGTGCCGGATGCGTAGGGGAGGGCTCGGGGTGGCGGACGGCGATGAGCAGGTCGCGGCGTTCTGGCGGGAGTTGGGGCTGCCGGGCCTGATCGATGTGCATACGCACTTCATGCCCGAGCGGGTGATGGCGAAGGTCTGGGCGTACTTCGACGCCGCCGGACCGCTGGTCGGCCGGGAGTGGCCGATCGAGTACCGCTTCGAGGAGGACGAGCGGCTGGCGGTGCTGCGCGGCTTCGGCGTCCGGGCGTTCACGTCGATGGTCTATCCCCACAAGCCGGGGATGGCGCAGTGGCTGAACGGCTGGGCGGCCGACTTCGCGCGTCGTACGCCGGACTGTCTGCGGACCGCGACCTTCTTCCCGGAGGACGGCGCCGAGGCGTACGTACGGGCCGAACTCGCGGACGGAGCACGGGTCTTCAAGGCGCATGTGCAGGTGGGGGCGTACGACCCGACGGACGCGTTGCTCGATCCGGTGTGGGGGGCGCTCGCGGAGGCCGGGGTGCCGGTGGTCGTCCACTGCGGGTCGGGGCCCGCGCCGGGGAAGCACACCGGGCCGGAGCCGATGGCCCGGGTGCTGGCCCGTCATCCCCGGCTGCGGCTGATCGTCGCGCATATGGGCATGCCGGAGTACACGGACTTCCTGGACCTGGCGCAGCGCCATCCCGGTGTGCTCCTCGATACGACGATGACCTTCACGGACTTCGCCGAGCGGGCCGCGCCGTTCCCGCGGGCCGAGCGGGGCCGGCTCGCGGATCTCGGGGACCGGGTGCTGTTCGGCAGCGACTTCCCCAACATCCCCTACGGGTACGCCCATGCGCTGCAGGCGCTGGCGCGGTGGGAGATGGGGGAGGAGTGGCTGCGGGGGGTCTGTTACGGGAACGCGGCGCGGTTGTTCGGGGTGAACGGGTCGCTGTAGCCGGGCGCCGGGGCGGGGCGGGCGGGGTCCGGCGGTTGGGGGTGTGAGGACGGGCGGGGCCAGGGGGTCGGGGGTGTGAGGACGGACGGGGCCAGGGGGTCGGGGGCGTGAGGACCGGCGGGGTCCGGTGGCCCGGGGCGGGGGAACCAGCGGGTCCGCGGAGTCTGAACGTCGGTGTGTGCCGAACCTGCGGGTGGCGGTGGCCTCGTGAGGGGGAAGGCGCTCGGGTTCGATCCGATGAGGGTGAGCGAGGTGAGGTGGTCCCAATCGTCCAGGACGGCCACGACGAGGAAGGTCCCGCCGGTAGTGGCGGCACCCACCCGTGCGGTTCCGGGCAGGTGTTCCTCGCCGCCTACGTCGCTGGTCAGGGGGTTCCGGCGGCGGGCAGGGTGACGGCCTTCGCCAGGTGAGACAGGGCGGAGGCCAGGTCGGTGAGGGTGGGCTCGTCCGTGACGCGTTGCGTGGTGGCGTCGACCTTCGGGCCGATGGCGGGGATCTCGCGGCAGGCCGCCGTGACGACCTCACCGGTCATCATGCCCAGGGTCTCGCGGAGCTGGGCGTTGGCGTGGTCGCCGCCGGTGGGAGAGGGGGAGGCGGTGATCACTGCGACCGGCTTGTGGACGCATTCACCGCTGCTGACGAGCCAGTCGAGCGCGTTCTTGAGCACCCCGGGGACTCCGTGGACGTACTCGGGGCTGACCACGAGCAGCGCGTCGGCGGCGGCGACGGCGGTGCGCAGGGCGGCCACGGGGGCGGGTGCGGTGGCGTCCTCGCCGTCGAGGTCGGGGTTGAAGTGCGGGAGTGCACCGATGTCCGCGGTGGTGGACGGCCCGTCCCAGAGGCCGAGTGCGGAACGCAGGACCGCCCCATTGGAGGAGCGGGCGCGCAGGCTGCCGGAGAGGGCGAGGAGTCTCATGGGGTGACGGTACGGGGTGGGGCGCACCACCGAGTGGTGGGGAGCCGGGTGACGGTGCGGACGGTTGGGGCGGCGGGGCGTCCCGGCGGGGTGATGGTGGGCCCCGGCGGTGTGGAGGGGGAGCGCTCTGGTGGGGCGCTCTGGTGAGGGGGCGAGGGCAAGGAGGGAAAGGCGCTGGTCAGGGCGATTGTCAGTGGTGGGTGCCATGCTTGGAGCACGGTGAACGGCCTGGACCGCGCGGGGGGCGGCCCAGGCCGGTCGCGGCCCCGATCGGGGAGCTGGCGGGGGAAAAGACGGGGGAACAGACGGGGGAGTTGGACGGGGCCGAGAGAGGGCCTGTAGGGGGCTGGAGGGGGGAGGGGAAGAAGGGGGAGGGCCCGGTGGACGTCGTGGCGGGAGGGGAATGGCACGCCGGGCGCTGTGAGTTGGGGGAGGGAGCCTGCACGCTGGCACGGGGGATTCTCAGGAGATTCACAGAAAGGCGAAAGAGAGCTCTCACGGGCCCGGGCCAGGGTCAGGGCCATGACCCTGACTTCGTCGTCCTCAGCGCCCTCCCGTGTGTCGGCTACGGCCGCGTCCACCAGGGGCACGCCCGCAAAGCAGCCGGAGCTGCTGCGCGCCGACGGCAGTCCGCTGCGGGTGCTGGTCGTGGACGACGAGTCCTCGCTCGCCGAGCTGTTGTCGCTCGCGCTGCGGTACGAGGGCTGGGACATCCGCGCGGAGGGGGACGGCGCGGGGGCGCTGCGCCGTGCCCGTGACTGGCGGCCGGATGCGGTCCTGCTGGACGTCATGCTGCCGGACATGGACGGGCTGACGCTGCTCGGCCGGCTGCGGAGCGAACTCCCCGACGTGCCGGTGCTGTTCCTGACGGCCAAGGACGCCGTCGAGGACCGGATCGCCGGGCTGACGGCAGGGGGCGACGACTACGTCACCAAGCCGTTCAGCCTGGAGGAGGTGGTGGCCAGGCTGCGGGGCCTGCTGCGACGGGCCGGGGCGGCGGCCGCACGGAGCGAATCGCGACTGGCGGTGGGCGATCTCGTCCTGGACGAGGACAGCCACGAGGTGTGGCGGGACGGCCAGGAGATCCATCTCACCGCCACCGAGTTCGAGCTGTTGCGCTACCTGATGCGCAATCCGCGGCGGGTGCTGAGCAAGACGCAGATCCTGGACCGGGTCTGGAGCTATGACTTCGGCGGCCAGGCCAATGTCGTGGAGCTGTACATCTCGTATCTGCGACGGAAGATCGACGCCGGGCGGACGCCGATGATCCACACCCGCCGGGGTGCGGGCTACCTGATCAAGCCGGCCGGGTAGCGGGCGGTGACGAACGGGAAGCCGGACGCACCGGGCGCCACCCCGGGAGCGCCTGTCTCCGGTGGCGTTGCCTCGGAGGTGCCTGCCTTCGGTGGGGCTGAGGCGAAGGTGCGTGCCCGCGGTGGTGCTGCCTCGGGTGGGCCTGTCTCCCGTGGCGCTGACCCGGAGGTGCGTGTCCCCGGTGGTGCTGCCCCGGACATACCCGCTCGCACCGGCGTTGCCCCGGAGGCGGGTACCCCTAGTGGTGCCGCCCCGCACGGACCCGCCACCCCCGCCCCGGCCCCCCGTCGTCGCTGGACGCTCCGGACGCGGCTCGTGGTGTCGGCGGTGGCGCTGGTCGCCGTCATGGGCGCGGTCATCGGGGTGGTGACGACGATCGCGCTGCGCTCCTATCTGCAGGAGCAGTTGGACAACCGGCTGACGGAATTCGTCGGACGGGCGCAGGCGCCGCGGCCGCACGATCCGCTGCGGAACGAGACGCTCGACTTCGTGGCGTTGCCCGGCCAGCCCATCGGCACGGTGGGGGCGCGGACCGGGCCGGACGGCACGATCGACGCCGGGGCGAAGCTGAGCAACTCGACCAATCGGCTGCCCTCGGAACGGCTGGCCCCTCTGAACGGGGCGCAGGTCGCCGCACTGGATGCGGTACCGCGGGACGGAGACCCGCACAGCACGGAGATCCCCGGGCTCGGCGACTACCGGGTGCAGTCCGCCGGTGAGGGGGCGCTGGTGATCGGGCTGCCGCTGGACGAGGTCGAGCAGACGGTCGGCCGGCTGGTGGGCATCGAGGCGTGTCTGACCGCGGCCGGGCTGATCGCGGCCGGAATCGCAGGTTCCAGCATGGTCGGGATAGCGCTGCGCCCGCTGCGCCGGGTCGCCGCCACCGCCACCCGCGTCTCCGAACTCCCGCTCCACCAGGGCGAGGTGGCGCTGCACGAACGGGTCCCCGCGTCCGAGGCGGATGCACGTACCGAGGTGGGGCAGGTGGGCGCGGCGCTGAACCGGATGCTGGGCCACGTCGGCTCGGCGCTCTCGGCCCGCCAGGAGAGCGAGATGCGGGTGCGGCGGTTCGTCGCCGATGCCAGCCATGAGCTGCGGACGCCGCTGGCGTCGATCCGGGGCTACGCCGAGCTGACCCGGCGCGGCCGGGAGCAGCCGGGCCCCGAGACCCGGCACGCCCTGGGGCGGATCGAGTCGGAGGCGGAGCGGATGACGGGGCTGGTGGAGGACCTGTTGTTGCTCGCCAGGCTCGATTCCGGACGCCCGCTCTCGTACGAGAGCACCGATCTCTCGCCGTTGGTGGTGGACGCGGTGAGCGACGCCCGGGTGGCCGGGCCGGACCACCGGTGGCGGCTGGAGCTGCCCGAAGAGCCGGTACTGGTGCACGGGGACGGCGGGCGGTTGCACCAGATCCTGGTGAACCTGCTGGCCAATGCGCGTACGCATACGCCGGTGGGGACGACGGTCACGGCCCGTGTGCGTGGAGACGGCGGTCGGGGGCCAGGCCTCGGGTCCGTCGTCCAGTTGGAGGTGGAGGACGACGGCCCCGGTATCCCGGCCGGCCTCCTCCCGCACGTCTTCGAGCGCTTCGCGCGCGGAGACGCCTCGCGGTCGCGGGCCGCCGGAAGCACCGGGCTCGGTCTGGCGATCGTGCACGCGGTGGTGGCCGCGCACGGCGGAACGGTGGAGGTCGCGAGCGTCCCGGGGCGCACGGTCTTCACGGTGACGCTGCCGGCGGCACGACCGCATATGGCCCTTCGGGGAAGCGGCACGGCTGCATGCGCGACGGCTGCGCCCGTGGCGGCTGCGCCTGTAACCGGTGCGCCCGTGCCGGCTGCTCCTGTGACGGCCGAGCCGGTGCCGGGGACCGTGCCGGCTGCTCCGTCGACCGCGCCTGCGCCCGGGCCCGCGACGCCTGTGCCCGCGACGCCCGCACCCGGGCCGGGCCGACCGCGGCCATGACGACCGCAGGTTCACTGACCGCGGCCACGTCGACCACAGCCGTGTCGACCACAGCCGTGTCGACCACAGCCGTGTCGACCACAGCCGTGTCGACCACAGCCGTGTCGACCACAGCCACGTCGACCGGGCCGTCGGTTCACAGCCCGGCCACAGGTCCAGCACACGGTCATGACAGCGCAGTTGGCGAGTGTCAGCGCTATGACGATGACACAGCCGCCCGGAACGCCTCTGGGCTCCCTGCCGCCTCGCGAGCACCTGGGTCTCGGTCAGACAGCGGTCGTCCTTGATGTGGTCATCCCGGTCTACAACGAAGAGACCGATCTGGAGCCCTGCGTCCGCCGGCTGCACGAGCACCTGTCCCGGACCTTCCCGTACGGGTTCCGGATCACCATCGCCGACAACGCGAGCACCGACCGGACGCCGGAGGTCGCCGCGCGGCTCGACGAGGCGATCGACGAGGTCACGGCCGTAAGACTGAAGCAGAAGGGGCGGGGGCGGGCGCTACGCACCGTGTGGTCGCTCTCCGAGGCGCCGGTGCTGGCCTATATGGACGTCGATCTGTCCACCGACCTCAACGCGCTGCTGCCGCTGGTCGCGCCGCTGATCTCCGGCCATTCGGACCTGGCGATCGGCTCCCGGCTCAGCCGCAGCGCGCGGGTCGTTCGCGGCACCAAGCGGGAGTTCATCTCGCGCAGCTACAACCTCATCCTGCGCGGTTCGCTCGCCGCCCGCTTCTCCGATGCGCAGTGCGGCTTCAAGGCCCTGCGCGGTGATGTCGCGGCGCGCCTGCTGCCGATGATCGAGGACACCGGGTGGTTCTTCGACACCGAGATGCTGGTGCTCGCGGAGCGGGCCGGGCTGCGGATCCACGAGGTCCCGGTGGACTGGGTGGACGACCCCGACAGCACCGTCCACATCGTGCGCACGGCAACCGATGACCTCAAGGGCGTATGGCGGGTGGGACGGGCGCTGGCGACCGGCACGCTGCCGCTGGACCGGCTCGCCCGGCCCTTCGGGGACGACCCGCGGGACCGTGAGCTCTCGGGGGTGCCGGGCGGACTGGCCCGCCAACTGGTGGGCTTCTGCGTCGTCGGCGCGCTCAGCACCCTGCTCTACCTCGGCCTCTACTCCCTCTTCCGGCTCGGTGTGGGGCCCCAACTGGCCAATGGCGCCGCGCTGTTGCTCTCTGCCTTCGGCAATACGGCAGCCAACCGCCGGCTGACCTTCGGCGTACGGGGGCGGGACCGAGCGGTCCGCCATCAGGCACAGGGGCTGGTGGTCTTCGCCATCGGGCTGGTGCTGACCAGCGGCTCGCTCGCCGCCCTCGACTCCGCCAGCGGCAACCCTTCGCACGGCACCGAACTGGCGGTGCTGGTCGCGGCCAACCTGGCGGCGACGGTGCTGCGGTTCCTGCTCTTCCGCGCCTGGGTGTTTCCCGACCGGACCGACCGGGCTGAACCGACCGACCGGGCCGACCGGACTGAACCGACCGACCGGGCTGAACGGACCGACTCGAAGGACCGGACCAGCCAGGACGGTCCGATTCCTCTCAACCCCTCGAACCCCTTGAACCCCTTGAACCCCTTGAACCCCTTGAACCCTTTGAATCCCTCGAACCAACAGAGCCACCCGAACCAACAGAACCACCCGAACGAACTTCCCAGGAGTCCCCGATGAACCCGTCACCGCCCGGAACGCCACCGTCGGGTACGCCCCTGCGCACCCCACGGGAGAGGGCGCAGGAGAGGGACCCGCAGAGCCCGTCGGACGGCGCGTCGGAGACGGCGTCGAAGACGGCATCGGGGACGGCGTCGGGAACGGCGTCGGCATCGGTCGGCGCCGCCGTGCGGCCACCGCAGCCGGATCCGCGCTGGGCGCGCCCCGCGCTACTGGCGTTGCTGCTGGTCACGGCCGCGCTCTACCTCTGGAGCCTGTCCGCATCCGGGTACGCCAACCAGTTCTACGCGGCCGCCGCACAGGCCGGCAGCGAGAGCTGGAAGGCGTTCTTCTTCGGCTCCTCCGATGCGGCGAACTCCATCACCGTCGACAAGCCGCCGGCCGCGCTGTGGCCGATGGGGCTGTCCGTCCGGCTCTTCGGCCTCAGCTCCTGGTCGATCCTGGTGCCCCAGGCACTGATGGGCGTGGCCACGGTGGGCGTGCTGTACGCCGCGGTACGGCGGCGGTTCGGGGCGGGCGCCGGGCTGCTGGCGGGTGGGGCGCTGGCGGTCACGCCGGTCGCGGCCCTGATGTTCCGCTTCAACAACCCCGATGCGCTGCTGTGCCTGCTGATGGTGTGCGCCGTCGCCGCGGTGCTGCGCGCCCTGGAGGACGGCCGTACGAAGTGGCTGCTGCTGGCCGGGGCCTGCTTCGGGTTCGGCTTCCTCACCAAGACGCTCCAGGCGTGGCTGATCCTGCCGGTGCTCGCCGTGGTCTACGCCTGCTGTGCGCCGGTGGCGCTGCGCCGGCGGTCCGGTCAACTGCTGCTCGCCGGGCTGGTGATGGTGGTGTCCGGCGGCTGGTGGGTGGCGATCGTCGAGCTGTGGCCGGCGTCCTCGCGCCCGTACATCGGCGGCTCGCAGCACAACAGCTTCCTGGAGCTGACCTTCGGCTACAACGGCTTCGGCCGGATCAGCGGCAATGAGACGGGCAGCGTCGGCGGCCAGGGCGGCGGTCCGGGCGGCGGGGGCCGCTGGGGGGAGACCGGGATCACCCGGCTCTTCTCGTCCGACATGGGCGGACAGATCTCCTGGCTGCTGCCGGCGGCGCTGATCCTGCTGGCCGCGGCGGTGTGGGTGCTGTGGCGGGCGCGGCGTGCGGTGGCGGCCGAACAGGCCGCTCAGCGGGCGGAGTTTCTCGTCTGGGGCGGGGCCCTGCTGATGACCTTCACGGTCTTCAGCTTCATGTCCGGGATCTTCCACCAGTACTACAACATCGCGCTGGCCCCTTACATCGCGGCGCTGGTCGGGATGGGGGCGACGCTGATGTGGCGGCGGGGCGGTGCGCTCGGTACGAGCGTGCTGGCCGCGGTCGTCGCGGTGACCGCTGCCTGGTCGTTCGTGCTGCTCGACCGGTCGCCGCAGTGGCTGCCGTGGCTGCGCTGGACGGTGCTGGTGTGCGGTCTGCTGGCGGCGCTGGGGCTGTTGCTGTCCCGGGCCGGCAAGAAGGATCGGCAGACCCAGCAGCTTCACCAGATCCAGCAGACCCGGCAGGC
Organism: Streptomyces sp. NPDC020742; assembly: GCF_040641675.1. Taxonomy (NCBI): domain Bacteria; kingdom Bacillati; phylum Actinomycetota; class Actinomycetes; order Kitasatosporales; family Streptomycetaceae; genus Streptomyces; species Streptomyces sp. NPDC020742. The sequence goes on along the minus strand of NZ_JBFAEA010000006.1, from coordinate 304,383 downwards.
TCAGGAAGACCGGACGGGATACTCCGCACCCTCCGACACCGCCGCACCCACCGACGCTGCCGCAGTCACGGCACACTCCCCCGCCACGGCACACTCCCCCGCCACTGCGGGCTCCGCAGCCACCGACCGTGCCGATGCCACCCCCCGACGTCGGCGGCTGGCCGTGGTGGCGGCCGGGGTCGGGCTGGTGACGGCGCTGGCCGGGCCCGTGGCGTACACGCTCGACACAGTGAACACGCCCAAGGGCGGTTCGATCATCACGGCCGGGCCGGCCGTACAGGGCGGGCGGGGCGGCCACGGCGGCATGCCCGGGGGTGCACCGTTCCCCGGCCAGGGGCAGGGCAGGAACGGGGCCGCCGGCCAGGGCGGGCGCTCGCAGTTCTTCCCCGGCGCGATGGGCGGCATGGGCGGCTTCGGCGAGCGCGGCGCCGGCCGGATGGGCGGCATGGGCGGTCTGCTCGGCGGTACGAAGGTGAGTGCCAAGGCCAAGGCGCTGCTGGAGAAGGACGCGGGGGACTACACCTGGGCCGCCGCGGCCGTCGGCTCCCAGACCGCCGCGAGCTATCAACTCGCCACCGAGAAGCCGGTGATGGCGATGGGTGGCTTCAACGGGAGCGACCCCTCGCCGACCCTGGCGCAGTTCAAGAAGTACGTCGCGGAAGGGAAGATCCACTACTTCATCGGCGGCGGACGGGGCGCCTTCGGAGGCTCGGGCGGCCCCGGCACCCAGGGCGGCAAGAGCAGCCAGGCAGGCAAGGCAGCCAAGGGAGGCCGCGGCGGCCAAGGCGGTACCGCTGGTGCCGCCCGCACCGCCGGCCCCGGTGGCGGCATGGGGCACTCGTCGGAGATCAGCTCCTGGGTGGAGCGGAACTTCCAGAAGGTCACGGTCGGCAAGGCCACCCTCTACGACCTGACGAAGCGGCGCTGACCCACCGGGCCCTTCGCCGCCCGGCGAAGGGCCCGTCTCCCACAGCGCATCCCCCCACAGCGCGTCCCCCCACAGCACACCCCCACCCCACCCCATCCCACCCACCCGGCCGAAAAAGAAATGTACGACGTATAAGGCTCCCTGTACGGTGTAAAACATCCGCTCGCACCGTACAGGGAGCCCGTATGACCGCCGTGGCCTCCGGCGCCACCACCCTCCAGCCCGCTGGCCGGCACTCCGCCCGCTGGCTGATCCTGGCCGTGATCTGCCTCGCGCAGCTCACGGTCGTGCTCGACAACACCGTCCTCAACGTCGCCGTCCCCTCCCTTACCGAGGAGATGGGCGCGACCACCGCCGACGTCCAGTGGATGATCAACGCCTATTCGCTGGTCCAGTCGGGTCTGCTGCTCACCGCCGGCAACTCCGCCGACCGCTACGGGCGCAAGAAGATGCTCGCCGTCGGCCTGCTGCTCTTCGGTGTCGCCTCGCTCGGCGCGGCGCTCGCCGCGTCCCCCGGGCAGCTGATCGCCGCCCGGGCCGGTATGGGGGTCGGCGGGGCGCTGCTGGTGACCACCACCCTGGCCGTCGTGATGCAGGTCTTCGACGACCAGGAGCGTCCGAAGGCCATCGGCATCTGGAGCTCCGTCAACTCCCTCGGCTTCGCCGCCGGGCCGCTGATCGGCGGAGCGCTGCTCGACCACTTCTGGTGGGGTTCGCTGTTCCTGGTCAACCTGCCGGTCGCGGTGGGTGCACTGGCGGCCGTCGTCACCCTGGTCCCCGAGTCCAAGAGCCGCGGCAGCGAACGTCCGGACCTGCTGGGCGCCCTGCTGTCCATGATCGGCATGGGCGGGGTGGTCTTCGCGATCATCTCCGGGCCGCAGTCCGGCTGGCTCTCCGGCCGGGTGCTGATCTCCGCCGCGATCGGCCTGGTCGGCCTCGCCGCCTTCGCGCTGTGGGAGCTGCATGTCCCGTACCCCATGCTGGACATGCACTTCTTCCGCAACCGCCGGTTCATCGGGGCCGTCTCCGGCGGCATCCTGGTCGCCTTCGGGATGGGCGGCTCGATGTTCCTGCTCACCCAGCACCTCCAACTGGTGCTCGGTTACGGCCCGTTGGACGCGGGTCTGCGGATGGCGCCGCTCGCCGTCACGGTCATCCTGATCAACTTCACCGGACTGAGCGCCCGCCTGGCACCCCGGCTCGGCACCCCCGGAATGATCGTCTCGGGGATGTCGCTGCTCGCCGCCGGGCTCACCGCCATAGCGCTGCTCGGCGGCCACAGCTACGGCGGCATGCTGACCGGCCTGATCGTGATGGGTGTCGGCGTCGCCTTCGCCATGCCGACGATGGCCAACGCCATCATGTCCGCCATCCCGCCGGCCAAGGCGGGGGTGGGCGCCGGCGTCAACGGCACCCTGATGGAGTTCGGCCAGGGCCTGGGCGTCGCGGTCCTCGGCGCGGTCCTCAACTCCCGCTTCGTGGCGCTGCTTCCGTTGGTCGCCGCCGGCGCCGGTTCGCTGCCCGCGGCGCTCGGCCGGACCCGTACGGATGCCGAACGCGCCGCTGTCCAGGACGCCTTCGCCTCCGGCATCGGCACCAGCCAGCTGGTCGGCGCGGCCGCGGTCCTGCTCGGCGGGCTGGTCGCCGCCGTCCTGCTGCACCGGGCGGAGCGGGCCGGCCGGGAGCCGGCGGCGCCCGGGGCGTTGACCGGCCAGGACCCGGCCGCCGTCGCCGCGGAATAGCATCGGGGGTAAGTGATCGTGAACGGCGCGTGCGGGCGCTACGTATCGCACGGTGAGGACGGGCACCGCTCGCACCGTGCGGACGGGCACTGCCTGCACCGTGCGGACGGATAACCGCTGGCACCGTGGCGGCGGACACCGCCCGCACGGTGTGGGCGGACCCCCTCGCACGGTGCGGGCGTCCGCACCCGCACGCACCGTTCGCCGGACCGGGTGCACACGCCCGTACCGGCATCCGTACGGGCTCGGGCATCGAAGACGCCCAGGAACAGGGAGGGGCGCCATGGCAGCGACGGACAGCAGCGCCGGAAAGCGGCCGAGCAGCATCTGGCTGAGCGCACGCCCCCCGGTGAAACGGAAGGCGGAGCAGCCGGCCGGGCTCGACCTCGACAAGATCGTGACGGCCACGGTCCGGCTGCTGGACGCCGAGGGGCTGGCGAAGTTCTCGATGCGCCGGCTCGCCGCCGAGCTCGGCGTCACCGCGATGTCCGTCTACTGGTACGTGAACACCAAGGACGACCTGCTGGAGTTCGCCCTGGACAGCGTCATGGGCGAGATGCGGCTGCCGGACGAGAGCGCCCCGGACCGGGACTGGCGGGACCACCTGCGGGAACTGGCCGGTGAGTACCGCAACCTGATGATCGCTCACCCCTGGTCGTCCCGGCTGGTGGGCACGTACATCAACATCGGCCCGCACTCGATCGCCTTCTCCAATGCCAGTTTGCGGGTGATGAAGGAGAGCGGGCTGTCGCTGGATCAGATCTCCGGTGCGCTGGCCGCCGTGTTCCAGTTCGTCTACGGCTTCGCCACCGTCGAGGGCCTGTTCAACGCCCGCTGTGCGGAGGCGGGGGTGTCCGTCGACACCTACTTCCATCAGGTGATGGCCGCGGTCCAGGACCGTCCGGAGTTCGCCGAGACCATGGAGAACTCCACCAAGGTGATGGAGGCCCGCGGCGGCTCCACCGTGGAGGAGATGCGGGACCGGGATTTCGCCTTCGCGCTCGATCTGCAGATCGCGGGCATCGAGGCGCTGCGGGACCGGGGCGACGACCGCGGGCCGGGCTCCCCGGAGGGAACCCGGCCCGAGTGAGGTCCCCTGGGGGACCCCGTGTGACGCTCCGCGCGTGGCCTCAGGCCATCGGCAAGGTCTCGCCCTGCACCGCCTGGATGTCCAACTCCACCTTCAGCGTGGTGCCGATCGCCGCGATGCCGGCCGCCACGACCTGGTTGTAGTTCATCTTGAAGTCCTCGCGGCGCAGTTCCGCGGTGGCGCGGAACGCGGCCCGCACCCCGCCCCAGGGGTCCGGGCCGGTGCCGAGGTAGCTCAGGTCGAGGTCCACCGGGCGGACCACGCCGTGCAGCGCCAGCTCGCCGTGCACCGTCCAGCGGTCCGGACCGGCCGGCGCCAGGCCCGAGCTGCGGAAGGTGATCTCGGGGTACTCCTCGACGTTGAGGAAGTCCTCGGAGCGCAGGTGGCCGTCCCGCATGCCGTTGCCGGTGTCGATGGTGGCGGCCTTGATGGCCGCCTCGACCCGCGACTTCTCCAGGTCCTCGGCGATCTCGATCCGGCCGCTGAACTCGGTGAACCGGCCGTGCACGCTGGAGATCCCCAGGTGCTGGGCGACCGCGGCCACCGTCGAGTGCATCGGGTCGATGGTCCACGCGCCGGGCGGCGGCAGCTCGGCCCCGCCCTGCCGGGCCAGCACCACGGCGCCCACGTCCATCCGGCCGCTCGCCGTCACGATCGCGCTGGAGGCCACCGGTGCGTAGCCGACGGCCGTCACGATCACCGTGTACGGGCCGGCGGGCAGCGGCTCCGCGCTGCGGATGGTGCCCTGCTCGTCCGCCGCAGCGCGCAGCACCTGCGCGCCCGTCATGTCGGTGACGGTCAGTACGGCGTGCTGGACCGCCCAGCCGTCGCGTGTGCGGATCTGGGCCCTGACGCCCGCCGCTGCCGCGCCCGTCGCATCCATTGCCTTCTCCTGTGTGTTGCCTGGTCGGGGCCCCGCTCCGGCGAATCCGTCGGAACCGGGGGGAGTATCGGGCTCCGGCGGCGGCGTGCAGGCCGTCCCCTGCCTGTGCGCAGCACCGCCGCCGGAACCCTGGGGTCCGGTCCGGGACGCGTCTCCGCTCGACGCGCGCCCCGGTCCGGGGTCTTGCCGCCCGGAGGACGGGTCCCTGGGGGACCGTTCCCGGGCTCGGTCCGGGTCAGTCCCCGGGGTGGGCCAGCTCGATGTCGTAGCCGTCCACCCCGTGGGCCTCGACCGCGAGGCCGGTGGCGACCGGCGGGTAGCCGCTCGCGATGACCGTGTAGTCGCCGGCGTCCAGGTCGGTGAAGGCGTACGCCCCGTCCTCCCCGGTCGTCGAGGTGGCCACGACATTGCCCGCGGCGTCCACCAGCGTCACCCGGGCGTCCGGCAGCGGCCGGCGGAGCCCGTCCTGGCTGTCCGCCCGCACCACGCCCTGCACCCGCGCGCCGGAGCGCAGCTCGACCTCGATACGGGTCGTGCCCTGGCCACCGATCTCCACCGGCTGGGCCGCCGGACGGTAGCTGGCGGCGTTGACGGCGACGGTGTAGGTGCCCGGCGTCAGCTCGTCGAAGGCGAACTGGCCCTCGGCACCGGTCGTCCCGGTGGCCAGCACCTCCCCGCGGACGTCGGTGACGACGACCATCGCCCCGTCCACCGGCTCGCCGGTGACCGCGCTGCGGACCTGACCGCCGAGGCCGCTGACGCCGCTGAGCAGGATGTCGTAGCCGAAGGGCTGCTCGCCGATGACGACCGTGGAGGCCTGCGGCTGGTGGCCGTCGGCGGCGGCGATCAGCACGTACGAGCCGGCGCCGGGGGCGCTCAGCGCGTAGGAGCCGTTGGCCTGGGCCACCGCGCGGCCCAGCTGACGCCCGCCGAGGGAGATCAGGGTGACCGCGGAGCGCGGCACCGGGCTGCCCTCCGCATTGCGCACGAAGCCGTGGACGGACGGGCCGGTGGGGGCCGCGCCGTCACCGCCGGCCGAGGCGTACGCGGTCAGCGGCCGGGTGGCCGTGGCGGCGGCCGGCTGCGCCCAGGAGGGCGTGTGCGCACCGTCGTCGTACGAGTCGCCGCCGACCGGGGCGCCCACCAGGGCGAGCTCCCGCTCTTCGGCCTGCGTCGGGACGGCCGCCGCTGCGGCAGCCGCCGGGGCCGTCGCCTCGGCCGTCACCGGGACGGTGGTGTCCGCCGGTGCCGCCGAGGGGGCCGCCGCGGCCTCCTCGCTGCTCTGGGCCATGCCGCCATGTGACTTCAACGCGACCTCCTTGATGAACAGGGTGAAGAGGAAGGCGAGCAGCGCGCAGGGCGCCGCGAAGAGGAACACATCCGCCACACCGTGGCCGTAGGCGCTCTCCATGACGGTGCGCAGCGGCGCCGGGAGGGCGTCCAGGTCCGGGATGCCGCCGCTGTTGCCGGCGGCGTGTGCGGCGGCCTTGGCGGCCTTGGGGCCGAGCTCGGCCAGCCCATCCTTGACGTAGTCGGTGACCCGGTTGGCGAGCACCGCACCGAGGGCGGAGACGCCCACCGCACCGCCGAGGGAGCGGAAGAAGGTCACGACGGACGAGGCGGAGCCGAGGTCCTCGGGGGCGACCTGGTTCTGCGTGGCGAGCACCAGGTTCTGCATCATCATGCCGATGCCGAGACCCATCAGGGCCATGAAGATCGCGATGTGCCAGTACTCGGTGTCGTAGCGGATGGTGCCCAGCAGGCCCAGGCCAGCGGTCACCAGCACGCCACCGGAGACCAGCCAGGCCTTCCAGCGGCCGGTCTTGGTGATGATCTGGCCCGAGATGGTGGAGGAGATGAAAAGCCCGCCGATCATCGGGATCGTCATCACGCCGGACATCGTCGGCGACTTGCCGCGTGCCAGCTGGAAGTACTGGCTGAAGAAGACGGTGCCGGTGAACATCGCGACGCCGACGAACAGCGAGGCCAGCGAGGCGAGGGTGATCGTCTTGTTGCGGAACAGCCGCAACGGGATGATCGGCTCCGCAGCCTTGGTCTCGACCAGGATGAAGAGCGCGCCGAGCACCACCGCGCCGCCGACCATCGCGGCGGTCTGCCACGACATCCAGTCGTACTTGTCACCGGCCAGCGTCACCCACACCAGCAGCAGCGAGACCGCCGCGCTGATGAAGAAGGCGCCCGCCCAGTCGACCTTGACGCCCTCGCGCTTGACGACCGGCAGCTTCAGGGTCTTCTGCAGCACGATCAGGGCGATCACCGCGAACGGCACACCCACGTAGAAGCACCAGCGCCAGCCGAGCCAGTCGGTGTCGGTGATGACGCCGCCCAGCAGCGGGCCGCCGACGGTGGCGACGGCGAAGGTGGCGCCGAGGTAACCGCTGTAACGGCCGCGCTCCCGCGGCGAGATCATCGCGGCCATCACGATCTGGGCCAGGGCGGACAGACCGCCCACGCCTATGCCCTGCACCACACGGCAGGCGATCAGCATCCCGGTGTTCTGCGACAGACCGGCGACGACCGATCCCGCGACATAGATGACCAGCGCGAACTGCACCAGCAGCTTCTTGCTGAAGAGGTCGGAGAGCTTGCCCCACAGCGGGGTGGTCGCGGTCATCGCCAGCAGCGAGGCGGTGACCACCCAGGTGTAGGCGCTCTGTCCGCCGTCCAGATCGTGAATGATCTCCGGCAGCGCGTTGGACACGATCGTCGACGACAGAATGGCGACGAACATGCCGAGCAGCAGCCCGGACAGCGCCTCCATGATCTGACGGTGCGTCATGGGCGCCCCGTGGGAGGCGGCGTGTCCGCCGCCTCCGTGCCTGGCGTGGCCGCCCCGCACACCGGCTGGTGTGGTCGTAGCCATGTGGTTCCTTTTCATCCTGCGGGTGTACGGGTGGTGGAGTGGTGATGCGGTGCCCGGTGGCCCGCATCGTGGTGCGACGGCCGGGTCCGGCAGTCGCCGAAGCTCGAACGGAGCCGGCCGAGTAGTTCGTTGAGGAGCCTGACGTCGTCGTCGGACCAGTCGCTCAGGTAGCGGGCGAGTGCCGCGGCGTAGCGCTCGGAGAGCTCCGCCAGGAGCTCCCGCCCGCTGGGCGTCAGGCGCAGCAGCCGCGACCGCTTGTCGGCCGGGTCGGGCTTCCGCTCGATCCAGCCGCGCTCGCAGACGTGTGCGACGTGCCGGCTGGTCACCGACATGTCGATGGCGAGCAGCTCGGCGAGCTGACTCATCCGCATCTCACCGTGCCGGTCGAGCAGCGTGAGCACACCGGCCGAAGCAGGCGGGCAGTCCTGGGGCAGGAGCCGGCCCAGCTCCCGCTTCACGGCACCGATGGCGCTGAGTTGCCTGGCCAGCTCCTCGTACTGACCGTGAGTGGCCACCGCTCCTCCATGCATCATCCGCGCGCCCCGATCGGGAATCTCCCGGGTGGGTATCCCGACCCTCTTTTGTTGCTTGGGGCAACCATAAACAAGGTTGGTTGCTGAAGGCAAACGATTGGGTGTCAGATGCAGGTAAAGGACCGCCCAAGCCCGCCCTCCGGACGACTGGGTGAACGTTCAATCATTTGTAAAGTCGCAGGTCGGGGCGCATGTCGGACAGCCGGTGGAATAACGCCCCGCAGTGGCGCATCTCACGCCGCACCCCGGCCCGCGGCCGTCGTTTCGTACGTGCCCCAGGGGTGCCCTGGTGGGCACCGTTCGCTAGGGTCCTTGCCCATGGCGACCAACCCGCAGAACCAGGCCGACGGGAACTACGACCCGGCGGGCAGCACGCAGATGTTCCAGGCCTTCGTGTCCGAGGGCGGCACCCCCCAGGCCGGCAGCCGCCGCGCCCCGGCTCCCCAGCAGCCCGCCGGGCCCCGCGTGGGCGTCATCGTCGGCGTGATCGTCGCCATCCTGGTCGTCGCGGGCGCCGCCTGGCTGGCCCTGTCCTGACGCCAACGGCCAACCTCCCCCACCCACTTCACCCGCAGGGGTCCGGCGCACCCGCGCCGGACCCCTGCTGCATTCCGCCGGCCGCGACGCCCCGCTACGTCCGCCCCCGCCGTGCGCCCATCAGGCGGGGCCGCCTCCGCCGTACGTGCTCCTGGGCTGTTACGCCGCGTCCGCCGCGGCCTCCAGGGCGGCGATGTCGATCTTCTTCATGCCGAACATGGCCTTCATGGCACGGGCGGCGCGCTCCTGGTCCGGGTCGTTGAGCAGCTCGGCCATGCCCTCCGGGGCGACCTGCCAGGACAGCCCGTACTTGTCCTTCAGCCAGCCGCAGGGGCCCTCCTCGCCGCCCTCGGTGAGCTTGGACCAGTAGTGGTCGATCTCGTCCTGGTCGGCGCAGTTGATCATGAGGGAGATCGCCTCGTCGAAGGTGAACTGGGGACCGCCGTTGATCGCGAGGTACGGCTGCCCGTCCAGCTCGAACTCGACGGTCAGCACGGTGCCGGCCGGGCGCGGGCCCGCCTCGTTGTAGTAGGTGACATCGGTGATCCGCGAGTTGGGGAAGACCGAGCAGTAGAACTCGGCGGCCTCCTTGCCCTGGGTGTCGAACCAGAGGCTGGGCGTGATGCGGGGCATGGCACTCTCCTGGCGTCGTCGTGAGGGGTGGCCCGCCCCGGCGGGGGCGGACCGCTACCTGTATTGACGTTCGCGCCGGAGGAAACTCATCGGTGTCGGGACGGGCATCCGGACGGACCGCCGCAATGCCGCCTTCGGCGGTACGGATGCCCGGCCCGGCCCGGCGTACCGTCCGGTCCGGACCGCCGCCGTCACTGCCCGGCGCAAGGACGCGGTCACTTCCCGGGGAAGGACGCGGTCACTTCCAGCGGAAGGAGGTGTCCCTGGTGTCGATGTGCATGCCCAGCGGCACCCGCCAGGCGTCCACGCACACCCGCCAGGTGCCGGTCTTCTCCTCGCCGGGGGCGAGCGGCAGCGGGAGGGGGTGGGTGGAGGTGATCGTGGCCCAGTCGACGCCCAGGCCGCCGATGATGTGGGTGCCGAAGGCGACCGTGCCGGCGGTCACCGGGCGCTTGCCGGTGTTGAGGAAGACGACGCTGACCTTTTCGCACCAGCGGACGTCGGTGTCGGCGAGCCTGGGCCTGCCCACGACGAGCCCGGCGGGGGCGCCCTCACCGGGCGGGATGGTGGGGGAGGGGGGCTTGGGGGCGGGCGAGCCTCCCGGTCTGCCCGGACCGTCGGAGCCGCCACCGCCGGAGCTGCCACCACCGGAGCCGCCCGGGCTGCTGGGGGAGCCGTGCGAGGGGGCGGAACTGCCGGGCGCGGGCCCGGGATTGGACGGGGTGGCCGAGCTACCGGGAGTCTCCGGGGCGTCGTGTCCGGAGGGCCGGGCGGGGGCCGGCGCGGAACCCGTGGCGGAGCCGGTGCGGTCCGGGGCCGGCGTGCCGTCGCCCCGGTCGTTCCCGTGGGTGCCGCGGTTCTGGTCGCGGCCGCCGTCCAAGGGGGTCAACTCGATGCCGTCCCGGGGCGGTACCGGCCCGGTCGGTGCGCGGCCGTCGGCGGGGCCTGCCGCGCCCACCGCGACATAGCCCCTGCCGGCCGTGCTCCCACAGCCGGTGAGCAGGACACCCAGACACAGCGCAGCCGCCGAGGCGGCGGCAAGAGTCGTTGTCGTCCGTCGCATCGGCACAGTGTTGCTGACGGAGCATCAGGTGTATAGGGGCGCGCCGGTGGAGGCGCCGGTGGCCGACGAGATCCGGGCGCGGGCGGCTCGGATGGGCCCGGTGCGGTGGCGGCCCGGTCGATGGCGGAACGGACGGCGGCGGAACGGACGGCGGCGGCAAGGGTGGTGGGGAAGGTGGGGAAGGTGGCCGGAGCACTTCCGGGACCCTTCGATCCTCGGACTCCACGAGCGGACTCCACGAGCGGACTCCACGAGCGGACTCCACGAGCGGACTCCACGAGCGGACTCCACGAGCGGACTCCAAGGCCTCGGACCCACGGCCTCGAACTCCACCGCCTGGGGTTCTCTGGCCCTCGGACTCCCCGGTCCTCGGACCCTCCGGCTCTACAACTGTCCGCCGAGCGGCGCGGAGCGTCTGGCGATGCCCCTCGGCGGACCGTTCCTCAGTCGGAGATGAGCCCCTCGCGCAGCTGCGCAAGGGTGCGGGTGAGCAGGCGGGAGACGTGCATCTGGGAGATGCCGACCTCCTCGCCGATCTGAGACTGGGTCATGTTGGCGAAGAAGCGCAGCATGATGATCTGGCGCTCGCGGGGCGGGAGTTTGGCCAGCAGCGGCTTGAGCGACTCGCGGTACTCCACGCCCTCCAGGGCGGTGTCCTCGTACCCGAGGCGGTCCGCGAGGGAGCCCTCGCCGCCGTCGTCCTCCGGGGACGGGGAGTCCAGCGAGGAGGCGGTGTACGCATTGCCGACGGCCAGCCCGTCGACCACGTCCTCCTCCGACACCCCCAGGCACAGGGCGAGTTCGGCGACGGTGGGCGAGCGGTCGAGCTTCTGGGAGAGCTCATCGCTGGCCTTGGTGAGGGCGAGTCGAAGCTCCTGGAGGCGGCGCGGGACCCGTACCGACCACGAGGTGTCGCGGAAGAAGCGCTTGATCTCGCCGACCACGGTGGGCATCGCGAACGTCGGGAATTCCACCCCGCGTTCGCAGTCGAAACGGTCGATCGCCTTGATCAGACCGATCGTGCCGACCTGGACGATGTCCTCCATCGGCTCGTTGCGGCTGCGGAACCGGGCCGCCGCGTAGCGCACCAGAGGGAGGTTCAGCTCGATGAGGGTGTCACGGACGTAGGTGCGCTCCGTGCAGTCCTTGTCGAGCGAGGCGAGCCGCATGAACAGGGAGCGGGAGAGCGTGCGGGTGTTGATGGAGTCGTCGTCATGCACGTGCGGTGCGGGCGCGGGAATCGCGGGAAGCACCTTTGAGCTGCCCAGTTCTACGGACATGCCACCCCCTTGAGGTCGCGGACGGGTCGCTGCGGCGTCCCCGGCCCAGGGCGGACCGAGGAGGGATACCTCCACCTGAATACCGGAGCAAGAGCTACGGCAAACGCGGTTTCTGCAGAATGTCACATGTCGGCAACACGCTGTAGCGCCTTGTCGACATATCTGCGCAGGCCGCGCCGGTGTCGGTAGCCCGTGCCGGTTAGGCGTCGATCCTGTTTGCGGATCGCAGTCGAGCGAAGCTCCGCGACAGTAGCCGTGAGACGTGCATCTGCGACACCCCCAGTTCGGCACTGATCTGGGACTGCGTCAGATTGCTGTAGTAACGCAGCAGGAGGATCCGCTGCTCGCGCTCGGGGAGCTGGACCAGGAGGTGCCGCACCAGGTCGCGGTGCTCGACGCCGGCGAGTTCGGGGTCCTCGTAGCCGAGGCGGTCCAGCAGGCCGGGCAGCCCGTCGCCCTCCTGGGCGGCCTCCAGCGAGGTGGCGTGATACGAGCGGCCGGCCTCCAGGCAGGCCAGCACCTCGTCCTCGCCGATCTTCAGCCGCTCGGCGATCTCGGCGGTGGTCGGGGAGCGCCCGTGCAGCACCGTCAGGTCCTCGGTGGCGCCGTTGACCTGCACCCACAGCTCGTGGAGGCGGCGCGGCACATGGACCGTCCGGACATTGTCTCGAAAGTAGCGTTTGATCTCGCCGACGACGGTGGGCATCGCAAAGGTCGGGAACTGGACGCCCCGGTCCGGATCGAACCGGTCGATCGCATTGATCAGACCGATCGTGCCGACCTGGATGACGTCCTCCATCGGCTCGTTGCGGCTGCGGAAGCGGGCCGCGGCGTAGCGCACCAGCGGCAGGTTGGCCTCGATCAGTGCGGCCCGGACGCGGGTGTGCTCCGGGGTGCCGGGTTCCAGATCCGCCAGCTCCGCGAACAGCACCTGGGTGAGCGCCCGCGTGTCCGCGCTCCGGCTCTCGCGGGATGGAGCCTTGGGCGCAGTACGGGCCGTCACGGTCACGCCACCCTTCACAGTGCTCGCAGTGCATCTACGTGTAGTGGATGTATCCGGCAAAAGCGGTCATAGCATCACAAGACATGTGCACTGTGTGCAAGCACCCCATAACGCCGTGTTGAACAGAGAGTTGAGTGGTGGGAGCGGTGCATGGGGGAGGCGCGCGGGGCGGGTGGCGGGTGGTACCGGGCCGGGGTATGGCGAAGCCCCCGACCGTGGTGCGGCGGGGGCTTCGGCGTACGGCGTTCGGGGGAGCCGCGGCTCAGAACTCGTAGTCGGCGATCACCCAGGTGGCGAATTCGCGCCACTGGGCGGCGGCCGCCTGGTGGGCCGGGTGGTCCAGGTAGCGCGTGAGGGCATCCTTGTCGGCCACGGCCGAGTTGATGGCGAAGTCATGGGCGATCGGGCGCTCGGTGATGTTCCAGGCGCACTCCCAGAACGTCAGCTCCGGGATCTCGTCCTTGAGCGCCGCGAACGCCCGGACGCCGGCCTGCACCCGCTCCTCGTCGCGGGAGACGCCGTCATTGAGCTTGAACAGGACCAGGTGGCGGATCACAGGGGCCTCCGTGCGGGCGGGCGATCAGCAGAACCGCCGGCGGGGCGGACCGGCTCTAGCTGATCAGCTGGGTCATGAACTCGCCGACGCCCTGAGCAGCGGACGAGATGCCCTCGAAGCCTATCTGGACCAGCTGGGCGGCCCGCTGTGGGGAGGTGATGATCGTGTACAGCACGAAGACGATGAGTATGTACATCGCGATCTTCTTCGCCTGCGCCATCGTGCTGTCTCCCCTGTGGCAGTTTCCTGCGGCGTGCTGCACCCCTGGTTGCAGTCGGGCGAGTGTAACCACACGTGTTCGGGGGCGGCAGTCGCTGCGGTGGACGGCTGTCGGCACTGATCAGGACTTTATGGACCAAAGCCCCGCCAAACGAGGCCCTTTGTCCGTCTGTTGGGACGGCCGGTGGGGGCACCATGAGTGACATGGCTCGTGGATCTGGCAGGAATCCACGAGCCGGACCAGGGCCTCTCTGCGGGGTCCACGCCACGGGTTCCCCCCGGCAACGGCGTGGGCCTGGGGGCGCGGTCCGCACCGGGGGGAGCGGTTGTCCCCCCGATGCCGTTTCCCCCGACCGACCTGGAGCCCCGGCTCCGCGCCGATGTGCCCGGCGTGGGGCCGGGGCTCCGTCGTGCGCGCGGGGGCCGGTGTGACACCTGGGGCGGGACGCAACCGGCGGCCCGGCGCCCTGCGTCCCTCACCCCGTACGAGGTGCGCGCCGGGCATCATGTACGCGACAGAAATGGCCACGGCCGGGCGCCCCGCGGGACGGCGGCCGGGGACGATGAGAGGAACACGGACTCCAACGATGAGGATCGACTGGGACCGGCGTACCTGCGCGCGCCGCGGGCACATCACCTACCTCCCGCAAGAGGCGCACCTCGCGGAGAAGCTGCGGGCGGACACCGCCCTCGGTGAGGCCTGGCGCTGTCTGCGCTGCGGCGACTTCGCACTGGGCGCCCCGCATGGCTCCGGGCCGGCCGCCGACGCCCCGCTGGTCCCGCGCGGCAAGGTCCTGCGGGACCTGTTCATCCTGCGCTTCCTGGCCGTCGAGCGGGCGGTGCGCGGGGTGTTCATCGTGCTGGCCGCGGTCGGGGTATGGCAGTTCAGCAACCGCAAGGACGCCGTCCGCCGGTTCTTCGACGAGTACATCGCCGTGCTCCGCCCGGTGGCCCGGCACTTCCACTACGACCTGGACCAGTCACCGGTCGTCGGCACCATCCAGAAGACCTTCGGCTACCGGCACTCCACCCTGCTGCTGGTGGCCGCGCTGCTGCTGGTCTACGCCCTGGTGGAGATCGTCGAGGGCGTCGGCCTGTGGCGCGCCAAGCGCTGGGCGGAGTACCTGACGGTGGTGGCCACCGCGGCCTTCTTGCCGCTGGAGATCTACGAGCTCACCGAGAAGGTCAGCTGGCTGAAGATCGCCACACTGGTGATCAATATCCTGGCAGTGCTCTACATCGCGGTCACCAAGCGGCTCTTCGGGCTGCGGGGCGGACGCGCGGCCTTCGACGCCGAGCGGCACAGCGCGTCCCTGCTGGAGGTCGAGACCTCCGCCGGGGTGCCCGTCGCGGCCCAGCACGGCTGATTCTTACGTACCCAGGGGGGACACCCGCATGACCGAGAACTCCACACGGACCGCGTCCGGTGCCGCCGGTGCGGCCGACCGCCGCCCGGCCCCGTCCCGGCGCCGCCCCGCCGTCGTCCTGGCGCTGCTGATCGGCCTGCTGGCCGCGGCCGTCGCACCGGCCACCGCGGCCGGGCGCGGTACCGAGCCGGCCGGCCGGGCGGCAAGCGCCGCGTCCGCCCCGGGCACGGTCACCGCGGCCACGGACGGCAGCGCGATGCGCCCGGCCGCCGCACAGCCGGCCTCGTTCGGCCACCACGGCCGGTACGGCACGCACCACACCGCGCACGGCAGCTCGGTCTTCAAGGGCAAGAAGTCCGCCTGGAAGTCCAAGGACAAGAAGAAGTCCAAGGACAAGAAGAAGGGCGGCTTCTTCAAGAAGCTCGGCATCTTCCTGATCGTGCTGTTCGTGGTGCTCCTGCTCGTCCTTGCGCTGGTGATCTGGCTGATCGTGCGCTTCGTCCGCCGGGCGGTGCGCGGCCGGCGCACCACCTGAGCCACCGCCCCTCGGCCCGACAGGCCGTCAGACCGCGCCGGTGGCCCGCTTCGGCGGCTTCCACCCCGCGCGGTCGTCCGGCGGGCCACCGGCGGCCTTCGGTCGTGCAGGGGGAGTTGGGTCGGAGCGGGCCGGTCCGGGCAAAGGGAAAGGGCCCCGATTCCTGGGAATCGGGGCCCTCTCCGTTCGAGCGGTAGCGGTGGGATTTGAACCCACGGAGGAGTTGCCCCCTCACGCGCTTTCGAGGCGCGCTCCTTCGGCCGCTCGGACACGCTACCGAGAGAGAGCTTAGCCCACGGGGGCCCGTGTGCCGAAATCGGTATCGCGGGTGCGGGGCCGGCGGGGCGCTGCGCGGCGGTTGTGGGCGCCGGTCAGCGGTCCCGGAAGAACGCGGTGAGGGCCTGTGCGCACTCGGCTTCGAGCACGCCGGTGATGACCTCGGGGCGGTGGTTGAGACGTCGGTCACGGACGACGTCCCAGAGCGAGCCGGCCGCACCGGCCTTGGCGTCCCGGGCGCCGTAGACCACCCGGTCGACCCGGGAGAGCACGATCGCCCCCGCGCACATCGTGCAGGGTTCCAGGGTGACGACGAGCGTGCAGCCGGTCAGCCGCCACTCGCCCACCGTGCGCGCGGCCGCCCGCAGCGCGAGGACCTCGGCGTGCGCGGTGGGGTCGCCGGTGGCCTCGCGCTCGTTGTGGCCGGTGCCCAGGACCGTGCCGTCGGCGGACAGCACGACGGCGCCCACCGGGACGTCACCGGTCCCGGGGGCGCGGGCGGCCTCGTCCAGCGCCTGGCGCATCGGCGCGGCCCAGGGGTCACGCAGCGGGTCGGGCGGGGGAGGGGGCGAGCCGGGCAGCGGGTCGGACTGGGGGGCACTCATGCCACCCAGTGTCGGTGACCGGGCTACCGGACGGCCTCCAGGACGTCCGTGCAGCCGAGGGCGTCGGCGATCTCGGAGAGCGCATCGCCCTGGAGGGTGAGCAGCTCCTTCTCGCTGATGCCGAGGTCGTCCAGGAGCTGGGCGTCGCCGACCGGGCCGGCCGGGACGGGGGTGTCCGCCTCGCCGTCCTGTTCGGTGCCGTCCTCCGCCTCGGGTTCGCCGTCCTCGGTCCCGTCCAGGTCGAGGCTGTCGAGGTCGGTCTCGACGCTGTCGTCGCGGCCGAGCAGCTCGTCGGTCAGCATCGCACCGTACGAGCTCCGGGCCGCCGCGGCGGCGTTCGAGATGAAAACGCGGGGGTCGTCGTCGCCGTCCACCCGGACCACGCCGAACCATGCGTCCTCCTGCTCCAGGAGGACCACCACCGTGTCATCGTCGACCGCCGTCTCTCGGGCCAGATCGGCCAGATCGGTCACTGTCTCCACATTGTCGAGCTCCGTATCGCTCGCTTCCCACCCGTCTTCGGTGCGCGCGAGCAGTGCGGCGAAGTACACCGTGACTCTCCCACTGGTCATAGGCGTGCCGGGCCGGGCGGGGCGGCGCTGCACGCCGTTGGTCCCGCCCCTTTCGGAATCGTGGCAGAAACATGGCGTCCGCGCGGCGTCTTCGGCGCTGCGTCGTGCGGAGGTTGTGCGAGATGTCGCTCACGTGCCGCAGCGGGAGCGGGTTCCGCGATGGAGTTCCGCTACCAGCGGAACCGGCTCCGCTACCAGCGGAATGTCCGCATTCGTAGGGCCTGACGCATCCGCTCGGCGCGTACCCGGCGCGGCTGGACGCGGTTGCGGAGCTCCTTGGCCTCGTGCAGCTCCCGCAGGAACTGCGCCCTGCGCCGCCGGCGTGCCGCGTCGCTGCCGGCGTCCCCGCCGCCGCCCGGGTCCGGGCCTTTGGGGACGGCGTCGATGTCGTCGTCGGTCCGCTTACCGTCGGGCACGCTGCACACCACCTCGGGTGGGGTCGTCGCCCGCCAACGGCACGGTCGATCGGGCGTACGTGCCCACATTCCCTCGTTTCGGTGGGTTGATGCCGACAAGGCCGGGGCGCCCTCGGCGGCGGCCGGTGCCGCACGGCGGGCGTCGGGGCTCGCCGGCTCGGTTACTGTCGATGTCATGCGGATCCACGTCGTCGACCACCCGCTGGTGGCGCACAAACTCACCACACTGCGCGACAAGCGCACCGATTCCCCCACCTTCCGGCGGCTCGCCGACGAGCTGGTCACCCTGCTCGCCTATGAGGCCACCCGTGATGTGCGCACCGAGCAGGTCGAGATCGAGACGCCGGTGACGGCGACGACCGGCGTGCGGCTCTCGCACCCGCGTCCCCTGGTCGTGCCGATCCTGCGGGCCGGTCTGGGCATGCTCGACGGCATGGTCCGGCTGCTGCCCACCGCCGAGGTCGGCTTCATGGGCATGGTCCGCAACGAGGAGACCTACGAGGCGCACACCTACGCCACGCGGATGCCCGACGACCTCTCGGGCCGCCAGGTCTACGTCGTCGACCCGATGCTGGCCACCGGCGGCACGCTGGTCGCGGCGATCCGCGAGCTGATCAAGCGCGGTGCGGACGACGTCACCGCGATCTGTCTGCTGGCCGCGCCCGAGGGCGTCGCGGTCATGGAGAAGGAGCTGGCCGGCACGCCGGTCACGGTCGTCACCGCCGCGGTCGACGAGCGGCTCAACAAGGACCGCTACATCGTGCCGGGCCTCGGCGACGCGGGCGACCGGATGTACGGCACCGCCGGCTGAGCACTCCGCCCGGCGCCGGTCCGGAAAGCGAGCGGGCCCCGCACCAGAGAGTGGTGCGGGGCCCGACTGCGTGCGGTCAGCACTTCGCGCCCGCGGAGGGCGCCGGTGACGGGTGGGCCAGTACGGCCAGGGACTTGGCGGCGGCCTGCTGGGGCACCAGCTCCTTGAAGCCGTCGCCGATGATCAGGTCGAGAGCGGCGCCCTTGCGGCCGTCGGTCTTCTGCTCGGCGCCGGTGAGCTGGGTGGCGAGCACCTTCATCGGGCCCTCGGCCGCCGCCGGGCCGAGCAGTATCCCGGCGCCCTTGACCTTCTTGTCGTAGGCGGCGGGGGCGTTGCCCACCTTGCCGATCTTGAAGCCGCGCTTCTTGAGCTCGTCGGCGGTGCGCTTGGCCAGCCCGGAGCGCGGGGTGGCGTTGAAGACGTTGACGGTGAGCGTGGCCGGTGCGGGGGGCTTCTGCACCGCCGGCGCGGCCTGTGCCGCAGCCTTGCTGCCGGTCTCGCAGTGCTTCTTCTCCGGGGCGGCCTGGGCGGTGTTGCTCCTGCCGCCGAAGACGTCGATGAGCTGCAGGGTGCCCCAGCCCGCCAGGCCGAGGGTGCACGCGGTGGCGACGAGGATCAGGACGATCCGGCGACGGTGTCGGGGGCGGCGCATCCGCGGATACCTGTCGCCCGTGATGCGGTACTTCTTACCGCCCATGCCAGGGGGCGTCAGCATGCTCATGGCCGCAGCGTAGTGCGGGCGGCGGTCCGTGCCTACTAGATGATCAACGCGTGGCGCGAGACCCAACCCAAAAGGGTCAATTCAGACAGGTGGGATGGGGTGGGTCCGCGTGGCTGTGGGGCTTTTCCATGGATTTTCGGGGCCGCTCGGGTTCCCGAGATCGCTGCGGTTCCCGCGACTCGCGCGACTCCTGCGATTCCTGTGGCTCGCGCGGTTTCCGTGCGTGTCGTGTGGGGGCGCCCGCCGGCGTCAGTCCAGTTCCAGTACCCGGGCGTGCAGCACCTGGCGCTGCTGGAGCGCGGCCCGCACCGCGCGGTGCAGCCCGTCCTCCAGGTACAGGTCGCCCTCCCACTTCACGACGTGCGCGAAGAGGTCGCCGTAGAACGTCGAGTCCTCGGCGAGCAGCGTCTCGAGGTCGAGCTGCTGCTTGGTCGTCACCAACTGGTCGAGGCGTACCGGGCGCGGGGCGACATCCGCCCACTGGCGGGTGCTCTCCCGGCCGTGGTCGGGGTACGGCCGCCCATTTCCGATGCGCTTGAAGATCACACGGAAAGCCTACCGGGCGAGCGGCACCGGGCGCAGCCATGCCGCAGCAGTGCAAAAGGATCATTGGTCGCGAATCTGGATCTTTGGTGGGTGAGCGGCCGGCGTGCACGGCCCGCCGTGGGCAGCACTGGGGCTCCGGCGCGCCGTTCCCCGTGGGGTGCGCCGTTCCGCGCGCCGCCGGGACCGTCACCACTTCAGGGCGGCTTCCCGGCTCGGCTGCCAGTAGGTGACCCGGGCGGCCGGCGGGTCGACGCGGACCGGGGTGCGGCCGTCCAGGCCCACCTGGACGGGGGTGGCGCGGGCGTTCAGCGCCATGCCGAACTGTGCGATCGGCCGGCCGGCCGGGCCCGCCGTGTGGTGCCGCCCGCCGGCCGTGCCGGTGCGGACCATGGCGTAGGCGCTTCGGTTGGGCGCGAGTCGCACCACGGCCCGCGGCCGGCTGTCCCCGATCACCGGTACGGCCCGGTGCCGGCCGTCGCCGAAGTGCAGCAGCGGGTAGCCCTGAGCGGCGAAGTCGCAGGTCCGGTACCCGTAGTTGGTGACGGTCAGCAGCATCCGGTGGGCCGTGCGGGGCGGTGCGCCGGCATGGAACCTGAGCATCTCCGGCGTACAGGCGACCCGCCCGCCGGGGCCGGTCGGTGGGGTGCCGCCGTGCGGCGGGCCGGGGGCCGGCGAGACGGCGGTGGCCGGTGCGTCGGCGCGGTTGCCGAGGCCGTTCTGACAGGCGGCGGTCAGTGCCAGGGCGAGGGTGACGGTCAGACCCGCGGTGAGGGCCCGGCGGGCGGCGGTGACGGACGGCATGGCAACTCCCGCAGAACGGTGGCGTGTGTCCGACCTTCGGCTCGGGCGTTGGTGAACGGCTAACGCCCGGCTAACGTGCCCAGGCCCCGCGACCGGCCGGTGCGGCGCGGTTCGGCGGGGCGCCCGTTCGCGGCGGTGTGGCGGCCCGGTCAACCAGCCGCCGAGGTGGGGGAGTTGCTGCTGCCGGGCGGGTCCGTGGTGCTCGTTGCGGCGGACGGGCTGGGGTCCCCGCCGGTATGGCGGCCCGGGGGGTGCGTCGGAGGGGCGGGCGGGACGGCCGTCGGGGTGGACGTGGTCCGGGGTGGCCGGTGCGAGCCGGTGCCGGGTGCGGGCGAGCCGTCCGGGCCGGCGGTGCGGCCGGGCGGAACGGACGGTTCCGGTGGCGCGGGCGATGAGGGCTGGGGGGTCGGGCCGGAGCGGTCCGGGGACGGCCCGGGGGAGACCGGGCTCGGCGGGGCGGCCGGCGGGGCGGGCCGCGGTCGGGGGCCGTCGGTGCGTGCCGTCAGGTGGCCGAGTGCGACGGCGGCGGCCGTGGCGGCGACGGCCAGCGGCAGCCCGAACCGGCGCAGCCAGGGGCGCCGCGGACCGGCGGGCCGGGGCCGGCGCGCCGGCGGTACCGGGGGCGCGGCGGGTCGCAGGTCGCCCAGGCCCACGCTCTCCGCGCGCGCCGCCAGGGCCCGCCGCAGCCGTTCCTCGACGGGACGCTCGGGCCCGGTGCCGGGGCCGGTCATGATCGCGCCTCCAAGATCTTCTCCAGCGAGTCCAGGGCGCGGCTGGCGAGGGACTTCACCGCGCCGCGGCTGATGCCCAGCGTCGTGGCGATCTGTTCCTCCGTCAGGTCGCACCAGTAGCGCAGAACGAGGACCTCCCGTCGGCGCGCGGTCAGGCCGCTCAGCGCGGCGAGGACCTCGCGGTGCTCCTCGTCCAGCACGATCCGCTCCTCGGCGGACGGTGCGTCAGCCTCGTACGGCGGGGTGTAGTCGCGGGCGGTGCGCCGGCGCCGCAGTACCGAGCGGGCGGCGTTGACGACCGCGGTGCGCAGGTAGGCCAGCGCGTTGTCGACCTCGTCGAGCTGTTCGCCGTGCCGCTTGTAGAGCGCGGCGAAGGCGTCCTGGACGACGTCCTCGGCGGTGGCGCGGTCGTCGACGAGCAGCACGGCCAGCCGGATCATGGTGAGCCGGTGCGCGTGGTACAGCTCGCTGATCGTGGGCCGGGCAAGGGGCGGCGGGGTGGCACCGTGGGCGTCCGGGCCGTGCGCGGGGCGGTGGCCCGACGGGTCGGCGCGGTATGGGCGTTCGCGGTGGACGGCCGTCGGGCGGGCGGTGCGCAGCAGCCGCCGCCACAGGGCAGGCCGGGGCCCCGGCAGGGCGAGCCGTACCGGGGCGCCGAACGGTCCGGCGGAGTACTCCATCGGTTCCTCTGGCCTGGTGCTTCCTCAGCCGCGGCGGCGGCGGACGGCGAGGACGGTGCCGCCGCCGGCGGCGAGCAGCGCCGCGGCGCTCGCCCCGAGCACCAGCGTGGTGGTGGAGGAGGCGCCGGTACGGGCCAGTTCCTTGCCGCTCCCGGTTCCGCTTCCGGTGCTTCCGCTTCTGCTGCTGCCGGTGCCGGGCGGCTGGGTGGGCGTGGCGCTGTGCCCGGGGGTCGGGGGCGGGGTGGCGCCCGGGTGGGGCGGGGTGGCGGACGGGCGCGGGCCCGGGCGGGTGGGTACCGGCGTCGGCCGGGGGCCGCCCGGGGAGGTGGGGCTGGCGGAGGGGACGGGGCTGGCGGTGGCCGCCGGGGCGGTGGGCGGCCGGTGGCCGCCCGTCCGGTCGTCGGCGTGCGCGGCGCCCGGCGCGGACAGCAGGGTCAGCGCCACGGCCGCGACCAGCCCGGCGCCGGCGGCCGCGCGTCGGCCGGACGGGGCGGAGGGGCGGGGCGGGGAGGACGGAGAAGACAGCGAAGAGGGGGAAGCGGGGTGAGAGGGGTGAGACGTCACGGTCGGCTGCTCCACGTTCGTCGGCGGGGGGCGCCTGACCGGCGCCCTCACCCGTGACGACGTACGGCGACCGCGGGGGTTGCCGGGCGATGGGGAAAATCTGCTGCGGGACCTCGGGGCGGGGCCGGGGCGGACCGGCTCCGCGGGAACTCCGGCCGGGCCGCCTCAGCCGACGCTGTGCAGCAGCTTCTCCACCGCCTTGACCCGGTCCCCGAGCTCCGCCAACTGCGCGCTCATCGTCTCCTGCTGGGCGGTGACCCGCTCGGCGAGCTTGCGGTACTCGGCCAGCGCCGCGGCGTCCGCGCGGTGCCGCTGCAGCTTGAAGTACGACGCCACGATCGTGGTGACCGAGGCGAAGACGATCAAGAGGATGGAGATCGGGATGATGGTGCTGGCCATGTAAGCGCCCCCCTAGGGTCGTTCCTCCGATGTCGCCACCGCGGCCCCGTCCTCCCGAAGGGCGGCGAGGACGGTGGCCACGTTCAGTTTCAGCTCGAACGGCGTGAGTTCGAAGTACTTCAGCGCCTTGCCGTCCTCGGACAGCTCCAGCCGCCCCACCACCAGACCGGCCTTCTCCAGCCGGTCCAGGTGCATGTAGAGCAGCGGCCGGGACATCTCCAGCCGGCGGGCCAGCTCGCTGACGTAGAGCCGGCCGCCGGCCAGCTCGCCGATCACCCGCAGCCGCTGCGCATGGCCCACGGCGGACAGCAGGGCCAGCAGCTCTTCGCTGTTCATGGCCCACCTTCTCGCCGTTTCGGACACCTGTCAGCGGAGGTTTTCGCACGCCCCGACGGACTGTCAAGCCGGTCCGCCGCCCTCCGGCCATCGCAATCTTACGGTTGACGGCGCAGTCAGACACCTGTAATTCTTCGCTGACATGTAACTCAAAACTTACACCCGCACCACTGGGGGGCGACGCAATGTCGAAGGAGCCGGGCAGATGGACGTGACGGTGCACGAACGGCCCGGGCCGGACCGGCCGAGGGGGGAGCGGAGGAAGGAGGGGCGGCCGGCGACCGTGCGCCTGGCGGTGTGGAGCGCCCGCCGTCCCTGGCGCGCGCTGGCCGGATGGCTGGCGTTCGTGGTGCTGTGCCTGGGGGTGGGCTCCGCGCTGGGCACCCACAAGGCCACGCCGGCGGACTACCGCGTCGGCGAAGCGGGCCGCGCCGAAACCCTGGCCGCCGAGGGGCACTTGGACCATGCGGCGGTCGAGCAGGTGCTGATCTCCGCCCGGTCCGGTCCGCTGGACCGGGCCGCGGCCGGGGCGGTGGTACGCGAGATCACCGCCCGGATGGCGAAGCTGCCGGAGGTGGCCGGGGTCGCGCCCCCGGTCCGCTCGGCCGACGGGCAGCGGCTGCGGGTCGCGGTGACCATGAAGGGCCCGGAGGCGGAGGGCAAGGACCATGTCGCGCCGCTGGCCGCGCAGACCGCGGCGGCCCAGCGCGGCCATCCGGAGCTACGGGTGGAGGAGGTCGGCGGTCCGTCGATCTCGGTGGGCCTGGACACCCAGCGCGACCAGGACCTGGCCCTCTCCGAGGCGCTCGCCCTGCCGGTCACCCTGCTGACCCTGCTGGCCGTGTTCGGCTCGGTGCTGATGGCGGCGGTCCCGCTGGTGCTCGCGCTGACCTCGATCGCGGCGGCCATGGGCCTGTCGATGGTGGTCTCGCACGTCCTGCCGGACGCCGGGGTCGGCAACAACGTCATCATCCTGATCGGCATGGCCGTCGGGGTCGACTACACGCTCTTCTACCTCAAGCGGGAGCGCGAGGAACGGGCCCGCAGCGGCGGCCGGTTGGGGCCCGAGGCGCTGGTGGAGCTGGCGGCCGCCACCTCCGGCCGGGCGATAGTGGTCTCCGGTTTCGCGGTGGTGGTCTCCACCGCCACGCTCTATCTGGCCACCGATGTGGTCTTCTCCTCGCTCGCCACCAGCACCGTCATCGTGGTGCTGGCCGCGGTGCTCAGCTCGCTGACCGCGCTGCCCGCGCTGCTGGTCGTCCTCGCCCGGCGGGCCGAGCGGCGGGCGGTGCGCCGGGGGCAGCCGACGTCCCGCCGGCGTGCGGCGGACGCCCGGGCGGCGGGCAACGGCCGGGTCTGGACCGCCCTGTTGAGGCCGGCCCGCACCCACCCGGCCGCCACGCTCTGCCTCTCCGTGCTGGCGATGCTGGCGCTGGCCGCGCCCGCCCTGGGGATGCAGCTGCGGGTCCTCAACGACGACAGCCACTCCCGTGAGATCCCCGCGATGCAGGCGTACGACCGGCTCACCGGGGCCTTCCCTGACCTGCGGGTCCAGCACCAGATCGTGGTCCGTGCCCCGGCCGGCCGGTCGCCGGAGGTGGCCAAGGCACTGCGGACGCTCAGCGCGCGGGCGGCGGCCGATCCGCTCTACGCCAAGGGCACGGACCCGCGCGTACGGACCTCCGGTGACCACCGCACCACCACCATGGACCTGTCGACACCGCACAAGGTCAGCTCACCCGAGGCGCGGGCGTCGCTCGACCGGCTGCGAACCCGCTATCTGCCGGCCACCGTCGGACAGGTGCCCGGCGCGCGGTTCGCGGTCAGCGGGGACGTCGCCCACGACACGGACTACCTGGCCCACCAGGACGCCAAGCTGCCGCTGGTGGTCGGGGCGCTGCTGGTGCTGACGCTGGTGATGACGGCCCTGGTCTTCCGCTCCGTCGTCATCGGGCTGCTCGGCGCGCTGCTCAACCTGCTGTCCGCCGCCGCGGCGTTCGGGCTGGTCGTGGTCTTCTTCCAACACGGCCTGGCCAGCTGGCTGTTCGGCGTCGACCCCGCCGCGACCCAGGCCATCGGCTCCCGGGTGCCGCTGTTCCTGTTCGTGATCCTCTTCGGCCTGTCGATGGACTACCAGGTCTTCGTGGTCAGCCGCATACGGGAGGAGGTGCTGCGCGGGGTGGCGCCCCGGCAGGCCGTGCTGCACGGGATCGGCGCCTCCGCCAAGGTCGTCACCAGTGCGGCGGCGGTGATGGTCACCGTCTTCGCCAGCTATATGTTCCTGCACCTGGCCGAGATGAAGCAGATCGGCTTCAGCCTGGCGGCGGCGGTCCTGCTGGACGCCTTCGTCATCCGCACCATGATCCTGCCGTCGGCCCTCACCCTGCTGGGCCGGGCCGCGTGGTGGCCGTCCCGGCCGGGCGCCGGTGTTGTGCCGGCCACCGAGGGGGCACCGCTCGCCGCGCGGGCCTCGGCCGGCTGACCGGACGGCCCGGAAGGGCCCGATGCCCGGCGCCCGGTGCACCCTCGTGGGGTGCACCGGGCGCGGGTGTCCGGGCGGGTGCTCCTAGGGCGAAAGAAATGCCCTAAAAGCCGGAGCGGCCGGTCAGATCGTGGCGGCGTCGATCACGAAGCGGTAGCGGACGTCGCTGGCCAGCACCCGCTCGTACGCCTCGTTGATCCGGTCCGCGCTGATCACCTCGATGTCCGCGGACAGCCCGTGCCGGCCGCAGAAGTCCAGCATCTCCTGCGTCTCGGGGATGCCGCCGATCATCGAACCGGCCAGCGACTTCCGCTGCGAGATCAGCGCGAACGCCGCGACCGGCAGCGGGTTCTCCGGGGCGCCCACCTGGACCAGCGTGCCGCCGGTGCGCAGCAGCCCGAGGTAGGCGTTGAGGTCCAGGTTCGCCGAGACGGTGTTGACGATCAGGTCGAAGGTGCCCGCCAGCGCCTCGAACGTGGCCGGGGCGGAGGTCGCGTGGTAGTGGTCCGCGCCCAGCCGCAGCCCGTCGTCCTTCTTCCGCAGCGACTGGCTGAGCACGGTGACCTCCGCGCCCATCGCGGCTGCGATCTTCACGCCCATGTGCCCCAGGCCACCCAGGCCGACGACGGCGACCTTCTTGCCGGGGCCGGCCTTCCAGTGGGCGAGCGGCGAGTAGAGGGTGATGCCGGCGCAGAGCAGCGGGGCCGCGGCGTCCAGCGGGATGCTCTCCGGTATGCGCAGGGCGTAGTTCTCGTCGACGACGAGGTGGGTGGAGTAACCGCCGTGGGTGGTCTCGCCGTCCCGGCCGGTGGCGTTGTACGTACCGACCATGCCGAGCTCACCGGTGCAGTACTGCTGCAGCCCGGCCCGGCAGTTGTCGCACTCGCGGCAGGAGTCGACGAAGCAGCCGACGCCGACCCGGTCGCCCGCCCGGTAGCGGGTGACCTCGGTGCCGACCTCGGCGACCACACCGGCGATCTCATGGCCGGGGACGATCGGGAAGGCCCCGCCGTCGCCCCATTCACCGCGCACGGTGTGGATGTCGGAGTGGCAGATGCCGGCGTACTTGATCTCGATGAGGATGTCGTGGGCACCCAGCTCGCGGCGCGGAATCGTGATCCGCTCCAGTGGTGCCTTCGGGGCGGGTGCGGCGTACGCGGAGACAGAGGTGTGGGTCATGCCACCGAGAATGCGACCTTCCGGTTTGCCTAACCAGTGCACCCTTGAACATATGCACGGCGTACCTACCACTGACAGGACCACCCTCCGGCCCAGCGAGCGGTCGGGAGCCCCGGCTCTGGACCAGCGCACCGAGCTGAGCGAGTTCCTGCGCTCCCGGCGGGCGCGACTGCGGCCGGGCGACGTCGGGCTACCGGAGTACGGCGGGCGGCGCCGGGTGCCGGGGCTGCGCAGGGAGGAGCTGGCGCAACTGGCCGGGGTGAGCGTCGCGTACTACATCCGCCTGGAACAGGGGCGCGGCCGGAACGTCTCGGCCGCGGTACTGGACGCCATCGCCACCGCGCTGCGACTGACCCCCGCCGAGCGCGACCACCTCACCCACCTCGCCCGCCCGGCGCCCCGCCGGCTGCGCCCGACAGCACCCCGCCAGCAGATCCGCCCGGCGCTCCAGCAACTGATCGACACCATGGAGAACGTCCCCGCCTACGTCATCGGCCGGCGGCTGGACATCATCGGCTGGAACCCGCTCGCCGCCGCCCTGCTGGGGGACGTCGCCGCCCTGCCGGTCGAACGGCGCAACCTCGCCTGGACGGTGTTCCTGGACCCGCAGTCCCGCGAACTGTACGAGAACTGGGACGCCAAGGCGGCCGACGTGGTGGGCTACCTACGGCGCGACGCGGGCCGCAATCCGGACGACCCGGCCCTGGCGTCGCTGATCGGGCGGCTCTCCGTGCGGAGTTCCGAGTTCCGACAGCTGTGGGCCGCGCACGACGTCCAGGACAAGGGGTTCGGCGTCAAGGTCCTGCGGCACCCGCGGGTCGGCCGCCTCACCCTCGCCTACGAGACCCTGACCCTGCCCGCCGACCCCGACCAGCAGGTGATCACCTACCACGCCGAGCCGGGGTCGCCGTCGGCCGAGGCGCTGCGCCGGCTGGCCTCGGGCTGCGGGCGGAGCGCCTCGGGTCAGTAGCCGGCCGCGCCGGTCAGGAGAAGACCACCGAACGGAGCTTGAGCCGCTCGGAAGCGTGCCCGCCGTGCGGCCGGAGGGTGAAGTACTCGCCCGTGCAGTCGGATCCGGTGAAGACCGTCGCGGTGGAGTCGGTGTAGTTCCGCGGTGAGTGGGCGGGCGGGATGAACTCGGGGGCCACCTCGGGGAGGGTGAGGCACTCCCGGCTGGGCGGATCCGAGAGCAGTCCCACGTGCGGCCCGCCGGAGTCCTGGTACACGTAGGTGAACGGGCCGGTGGCGGCGCCGGCCGGGGCGGCGGGCAGGGTCAGCGCGAGCGCGAGGGCGCCGACGGCGGTGGCGGTGACGGCGGTGGTGCGGCGAAGACGCATGGGACGTCCTTCCATTTCCGGTATGTGCGGAAAGTGAGCTGCCCATGCACCCGGCCGGGGATGTGCGCGGTCACACGAAGGGGTGTTGGTGAATCGATCCGTCGAGCGTTGTACGACCCCGCGGGCGTGGGGCAGTTCCGCCGTACCGCCGTATCGCCTTTCCGCCTTACCGCCTTACCGCAGTGGTGCCGGGCCGCCGCCGTACCGCTGCGCTGCCGTACCGCCGTACTGCCGTGCCGTCGTGATGCCGTGCCGCCGTGATGTCTGGGCGGCTCAGGGGTGTTGACCGGTCGCGGCGGCGCGTTCCCGTAGGACGGCCGCGGTCCGTGCGCACCAGTCGCGGGTCTCGCGTTCGAAGGCCAGACCGCGCAGACAGGTCAGGTACGGGCCGATCCGGGCGCCCCGGGCCAGGAAGTCGTCCTCCTCGCGCCCGCCGCGCAGTCGGGCCAGGAGCTTCTCGAAGATCTCGGCCTTGGCCGCCGCGATCCGGCCGCGCTCGTCGAGCTGCTCGATCACCGCGGTGGTGCCGGTCCGGTCCACGGCCTGCACCTTGACCAGCAGATCGTCGCGGATGAAGGACGGTTTGGCGGTGGTCGCCGCGAATCGCTCCAGCTCGGCCAGTCCGGCGTCGGTGACCTGGAACAGCCGCTTGTTGGGGCGGGTCTCCTGGACCACCTCGCGGCCGGTGACCAGCCCCGCCGCCTCCAGTCGGGTCAGTTCGGCGTACAGCTGCTGCGGCAGCGCATGCCAGAAGTGGGCGACACCGGCGTCGAACGCCTTGGCCAGTTGGTAGCCGCTGTACTCGCCGTCCAGTAGCGCCGCCAGCACCGCGTGCCTGAGAGCCATGGCCCCGGCCCCTTCCCATACTCAAGAATGTGACTAATCATATCCGTGACTGTTTGGTGAGGCGGAGGAGAGAGGACCTGTCATGGCGACGGCCGCGGAGCGCTTCAAGGCGGCGGTGGAGGCACGTGAACTGGGCGCGCTGGAGGGGCTGTTCACCGAGGACATCCGCTTCTACAGCCCGGTGAAGTTCACGCCCTTCGAGGGGCGACCGATGGTGCTGGGGCTGTTCGGGGTGCTGCTGCGCACCTTCGAGGACTTCCGTTACGTCGGCGAGCTGACCGGCAGCGCACGCACGGCGGCCGGCGCGGGCAGCGACGGCGATCCGGCCGACTCCACGGTCCTGGTCTTCCGGGCCACCGTGGGCGGCAAGCAGATCCACGGCATCGATCTGCTGCAGTACGACGAGGCGGGCCTGATCAAGGAGTTCACGGTGATGGTGCGGCCGCAGTCCGCGGTGCAGGCGCTAGGGGAGGCGGTGCTGGCCGGACTGGTCGCGGACGGGCTGGTGCCGCAGCCGTAGGGCGGTGCGGGCCGGCCCCCGCGGGTGCGCGGGGGCCGGTGCGCGGTGGTCTCAGTCGGTCACCGAGAGCGCGGCGGCGGGGCAGATGGCCGCGGCCTCGCGCACCGCGTCGTGCAGGTCGGCCGGCGGCTCGGCGTCCAGGACGACGACGATGCCGTCCTCGTCGCGCTGGTCGAAGACGTCCGGCGCGGACAGCACACAGCTTCCGGCGCCGCAGCACTTGTCCTGGTCGGCGTGAATGCGCATCTCTCTCCCAAGTCGTACGGACGGAACGGGTGGTGCGGAAGGAACGGGTGGTGTGGAGGGAACGGGTGGTGCGGAGGGAAGGGGGCAGAGGGAACGGGTGGTGTGGAGGGAAGGGGTGGTGCAGATGGCGCGAGTGGTGCGGAGGGAACGGGTGCGCTACCAGGCGACCGGGAGCGTGTGCACGCCGTAGATTCCCATGTCGTTCCGGAAGGAGATCTCCTCGAAGGGGACCGCGAGCCGCAGCCCGGGCAGCCGGCCCAGCAGCGTCTCGATGGCGATCTGCAACTCCACCCGGGCCAGCGGCTGGCCCAGGCACTGGTGGACGCCGAACCCGAAGGCCACATGGCGGCGGGCGTCGCGGCCCACGTCGAGGGCGTCGCCGCCGGGGAAGACCTCCTCGTCGCGGTTGGCGGAGTTGAGCGTGCAGAGCACGCCCTCGCCGGCGCGGAGGGTGACCCCGCCGATGGTGACGTCCTCGGTGGCCACCCGCGGCACGCCGTTGTGCACGATCGTCAGATAGCGCAGCAGCTCCTCCACGGCGCCCTTGACCAGCGACGGGTCCTGGCGCAGTCGGGCCAGCTGCTCGGGGTTGCGGAGCAGGGTGAGGGTGGACAGGGCGGTCATGTTCGCGGTGGTCTCATGCCCGGCGATCAGCAACAGCCGCCCCATGGAGGCGATCTCGTCGGCGCTCAGCTCGCCGCGTGCGACCAGCCGACTGACGATGCCGTCGTCCGGTGCCTTCCGTTTGGACTCGGCGAGTCCGCTCAGATAGTGGTGGAGCTCGTCCTGGGCGGTCCGCACGTCCTCGGCCGTCGAGCGGAGGCTGAGCGCGATGCGGCTGCGCTCCTGGAAGAACGCATGGTCCTCGTAGGGGACGCCCAGCAGCAGGCAGATCACCAGGGACGGCAGCGGCAGCGCGAACTCGGCGACCAGGTCGGCCGACTCCTGGCCGTCGGTCATCCGGTCGAGCAGCTGATCGGCGATCCCCTGCACCTCGGGGCGCATCGCCTCCATCTTCTTGACCATGAAGTCGGCGGTGAGCATCCGGCGCAGTCGGGCGTGCTCGGGGTCGTCCATGCGGATGAACGTCCGGATGCGGGTGAGCAGTTCGCGTCCGCCGGCGGCCAGGAAGGGGAACCCCGGGCGGGCCGGATCGGCGCTGAACCGGGCGTCGCCGAGGACCGCCCGTACGTCCTGATGGCGGGTCACCAGCCAGCAGGAGGAGCCGTCCCACAGGGTGGCCCGGGTGACCGGCTCCTCGCGGCGAGCGCGTTCGACCTCCGGCGCCGGATCGAAGGGGCAGCCGGCGGCGCGGGCGGCCGGGACGGCGAGGCCGGCGGGGCGCGCGCCCGGGTCGGTGCCGGGGTTTCCCTCGATGCGTTCTGCGGTCGTCATACGACTGGTCCTTCCACGATCGGGACACGGCGTCTGCCGTGGCGAACGGTGCGGGTCGCGCCACTCCTCTACGGGGTTCGCACGTGGACCGGCCGCCGGGTGCCGGACCCGAAAGCCGGTGACGGGAACCCCGGCCGCACGGCGCCGGCCCCGCCGCGGGCCCCGCAGGCCCCGGCCGGGGGCGGTGGGACGGGCGGTCGTCGACGGTCGTGCGGCTGCTCTTGTCACCGACAGCTACTTACCTAAGTTAAGCAACTAAGTGGGACGCTAACTCACCCCGAACCGGGGTGGGAAGGGTGGGGAACGGCTCCTGCGAGGTTGGCTCAAAGCGAGCGCGGAATCCTACGCAGCGTGCGCACAGGAGTACGGATCTCGCTCTTCCGGTGCCGCTACAGTGCCTGCATGCCGGACCGTGGAAGAGACCAGGACCCCACCGCCGCACTGCAAAGAGTGCTGGCCACGCTGTCCTACCTGCTCACCCGCTCCCGGGCGCACGAACGTCAGGCGGCCCGGGCGGGCGTCACGGCGGCACGCTCCGACCTCTGGCTGCTGATGGCCCTGGAGGACAGTGGAGGGGTCAGCAGGGTGGGTGATCTGGCCGCCCTGCTGATGGTCGAGCCGCCCCATGTCACCCGGCAGATCGGCCAGTTGGAGTCCCAGGACCTGGTCGAGCGCACCCCGGACTCGCTCGACCGCCGGGCCCGCAAGGTGGCCATCACCCCGCACGGCAGAGCCGTCCTGCACCGCCTCCAGCGCACCATCCAGGCCAGCCTGCACGAGGTGCTCGTCGACTTCGACGACGCGGACATCGCCACCACCGTCGCCGTGCTGGACCACCTGGTGACCTGGGCCCGCCACAAGCACGCGGAGGAGGAACCGTAGCGGCGGCAGGGCGGCCCGGGCGGCCAGGGCGTTACGGGAGCGGGGTGACGGTGGAGAGCGGCGCGGCGGGGTGTGGGCGGAACGGCACGGGCCACCACGGCACGAACGGCACGGGCCACCACGCCGAGTACGGCACGGGCCACCACGCCGAGAACGGCACGGGGCGCAACGGCAGGGGTGAGGGCGGCGGACCGTCCTCACCCCTGTTGCGCTGTTCCGTTCCGTTCCGTTCCGTTCTGTTCCGTTGCGCTGTGCGGCCCTGGCCGCTGCCGTCAGCGGCCAGCGCCGCTCCGGCGGCTACTCGATCTCGACCCGGCCGCTGTGGCCCTGGGACGAGGAGGAGGCGGAGCCGTTGTCCTTGCCGCCGGTGCTGCCCGCGGCATCGGGGGTGCCGAGGTTGCGGCGCACCGAGTCCAGGATCGTCAGGCCCTGGCCGACCAGGCCGGCGGCGATCTCGCCGAGGCCGTCGGTGCCGTTGAGGACGTTGACGTTGGCGTTGGCCAGGCCCGCGGAGGCTTCCTTGACGATCTGCGGCAGCTGGTCGATCAGCATCCGGTCCAGGGCCACCCGGTCGTGCGAGGCGGCGGCCTCGGCCTGGATCTTCATCCGCTCGGCCTCGGCCGTCGCCAGCAGCTTGATCCGCGCGGCCTCCGCCTCGGCGGGCTTGACCACCTCGGCCACCAGCTCCTGCTGGCGCAGCTGGGCCCGGCGCTCGGCCAGCTCGGTCTGGGCGGCCAGCACCTCCTGCTGGGCGTGGGCCTGGGCGAGCGGACCGGCCTGGGCGGCGTGCGCCTGGGCGCGGTCCACCTCGGCGGAGTACTCGGCCTGCACCACGGCGGTCTGCCGGGAGTATTCGGCCTGATTACGGGCGGCCTCCTGCTGCGCCTCGACCGAAGCCTGGGTGGCCTGCGCCTGGGCGATCTGCGCCTGGCGCTGGATGGCCGCCTTGTGCGGGGCGGACATCGCTTCGATGTAGCCGGTGTCGCCGTCGTCGATGGACTGGATCTGCAGCGAGTCGACGATCAGGCCGATCTTGGCCATCTCCGTCTTGGAGGTCTCCAGGACCTCGGTGGCCAGCTTCTGCCGTTCGGTGACGATCTCCTCGACCGTCATCGATCCGATGATGGAGCGCAGGTGGCCGGCGAAGATCCGGCCGGTCAGCACCGACATCTGGTCCTGGTCGGACAGGAAGCGCTGGCCGGCGTTGACCACGCTCTCGGTGTCGTTGCCGACCTTGAACGCGATCACGGCGCGGACCGTGAGGGCGATGCCCTGCCGGGTCACACAGGTCTCCGCGACCTCTGCCTCGCACATCGCCAGCGTCAGGAAGCGCACCTTGCGGAAGACCGGCAGTACGAACTTGCCGTGGCCGGTCACGACCCGGAAGGGCGCGCCGCCCTGGCCCCGCCTGCCTCCCGAGATCAGCATCGCCTGGTCGGGGGCGGGAACGCGGTAACCGAACATCGTTTGTCTCCTCAGCCGGCGTTGCCGGCATCGCCGGGCAACGCGTCCAACGGATCGGCCCACTCCATGACGTCGACCTGGCGATGGCCACGGGAGTCGATCACAAGCACGGTGGCCCCTACGGGAAGGGGCTCGGCGGACCAGGCGAGAAAGGCTTCGGAGCCTCCCCTGATCCGCACCAGGACCTCACCGGGGCCGGCGGGCCCGCGGGTGCCGATCAGCAGTACGCCCGTACAGCCGATCACCGCATCGTCCTGCGCCATCGGCGGCTGCCTCCCCCGTTACGTTCCTGGAAAACCGACGATAGCGCTCCCGGACGCGGGGGCCTATGGGGGGATGACGGCGAGTTGGGCACCGCATGGCGCGTGATCGTCTTCCCTGCCGGAGGGCCGGGTTCCGTGCGGCGTCAGGAGGCGGAGGGCAGGGCGTCGAGAGCCGCGAGGATCTCGGACGGTTCGGCGCGCGCGGTGTAGTCGGTGGCTATGAAGGCCCACCGGATGGTCGCGTCCCGGCCGATGACGTAGGTGGCGGGCAGCGGGAGCGTGCGGGGGTGGCCGCCGTTGACCCGCCGCAGATCGAAGCCGAAGGAGTCGTAGAGCTCCGCCAGGTCCTCGGGCAGGTCGAAGGCGAGTCCGTACTCTCGGGCGGTGTCCGAGCCGACGTCGCTGAGCACGTCGAAGGCGAGTGAGTGCTTCTCGGTGAGGGTGAGGGACTCGTCGGGGATCTGGGGGGAGACCGCCACCAGCCGCGCGCCCCGCTCGGTGATCGCGGCGTGCTGCTCCTGGAGGGCGTGCAGCGCGATATGGCAGAACGGGCACCAGGCGCCGCGGTAGAAGGTGAGCACGACGGGGCCGGAGGAGAGCAGGTCGGCCAGGGCTACCGTCGCGCCGGTCGCGTCCGGCAGACGGAAGCCGGGGGCCGTATCGCCCACCTGGCGGGCCCGGGCAGCCTGGCCGGAAGCGGCGAGGTCGCGGCCGGCGCGGTCCATCACCGCACGGGCCTCGGCCGGGAGTTCGGGGTAGTGGGTGCGGAAGAACGTGGTGAGTTCGTCGCGAAGGGTCATGGTGCGGGCTGCTCCTGTGGGGTCGGAAGGGCGCGCAGCGGGGCGAGGGCGGCGGTCACCGTGTCGGTCAGCGACCGGGCGTCGGCGCCGGCGCGGGAGCGCAGATTGACGCCGTAGGCGAGGGTCGCCAGCACCGCGGCGGCCTGGTCGAGGTCGGTGGACGGGTGGAGGTGCCCCAGGTCGGCGGCGGTGGCCAGGGCCGAGCGCAGCGCAGCCTGGAGGGTGGCGTGGTGGTCCTCTAGGAGGGTGCGGACATCGGGGGCGGCGCACTCGGGGCCGGCGTGGGCATTGGTGACCATGCAGCCCCAGCCGGCGACCGGGCCCGTGCACCGCACCTCGATCAGCCCGCCGAAGAACTCCTCGATGGCGGTGAGCCCCGAGCCCGCGGAGGCGAGCCGGGCGAAGGCCGGTACCGAGTGCTGCGCTATGTAGCGGGCCAGCGCCGCGGTGTAGAGACCGTCCTTGTTGCCGAACGTCGCATAGAGGCTGGAGCGGCTGATGCCGGTCGCGGTCACCAGGGCCTGGATGCCGGTAGTGGGCAGGCCTTGGCGCCAGAAGACCTCGATGGCGTCGTCGAGTACGAGGTCGGGGTTGAAGTGCTTGATGTCGGGCATGGCGGGCCTGCTCCTTCCGTTTCCGTGGGGGCGCGTCTGTGCCAACGGCGTCCCGCTCGCCCCGGATCTCGCCTGGAGATAACTCGGAACGCTCATTCCAAGATACGCCAAGTCGGCGCATACGCAACGGCGTTGGTGACATTTCTGTGGACGGGATGCGGAACGGGTTCCTCCGCGCCCGGTCCGCGCTGCCCCGCGCTGCCCCGCGCTGCCCCGCGCTGCCCCGCGCTGCCCCGCGCTGCCCCGCGCTGCCCCGCGCTGCCCCGCGCTGCCCCGCGCTGCCCCGCCCGGGCCCTTCCCGCTGGGACCCTGCCGTGCCCCGTCCCGCCCCCGCCCCCACCCGTCCGGGACTACGACCCGTCCCCGGCCCGGACTACGCCCCGTTCCTGCCCCGTCCCCGTCCCCGGCCCGGACTACGACCCGTCCCCGCTCCCGCCCCGCCGTGTGCCGGTGTCCGGCAGCAGTGGCAGCAGTGGCAGCAGGGCGGAGACCGCGGCCGCGAGGGCGAGGTTGAAGAGCACCGCGGCGGTCAGCGCGTGCCCGTACGCGGCGACGTCGTGGTGCGCGGCGCCGCCGAGCGCGCCGTAGTAGAGGACGCCGATGAGCGCCACCCCGACCGCGCCGCCGACCTGCTGTCCGGTGGAGAGCAGGCCGGAGGCCATCCCCACCTGCTGCGGCCCGACCTGGGAGACGACGGCGTTCAGTAGCGGAGTGACCAGCAGCCCGTTGCCCGCACCGATCAGGGCCAGCGCCGGTGTCAGCTCCCAGGCGGTCAGCGCGGCACCGGAGTGGACGGCCAGGACGGCGGTGCCGGCGAAGCCCAGCGCGCCGGTCAGTGCGCCGAGTTGCAGCACCCGGCGCCCGAAGCGGGCGAGCCGGCCGGCGATCAGGCTGGCGGTGAAGAAGGCCACCGCGAGCGGTGTGTACACCAGTCCGGCGCCCAGCGGGTCCCGTCCCAGCCCGTCCTGCAGGGTCAGCGACAGCACCAGGAAGAAGGAGTTGATCCCCGCGTAGGCCAGGACGACCAGGCCCAGGCCCGCCGCGAACGGGCGCCGGCGCAGCAGCGACAACTGCACCAGCGGCGCGCCCCCGGCGGCGCCCACCCCGCGCTCGACCCGTACGAACCCGGCGAACGCCAGCACGCTGCCGGCCAGGCTGAGCCAGGTCCACCACGGCCAGCCGTACGACCGCCCCTCCACCACGGGCACGACCAGCAGGAACAGCGCCACGGTGAGCACCAGCGCACCGGGCAGGTCCAGCCGCCGGGCCTCCGGTGCGCGGCTCTCCGGAACGAACAACGCGGCCAGCAGCAGCGTCACCAGGCCGACGGGCACATTGACCCAGAACACCGGGCGCCACGAGGAGCCGAACAGGTCAGCGGAGATCAACACCCCGCCGAGCAACTGCCCCGCGATCGTGGCCATGCCGATGACCGCGCCCAGCACGCCGAACGCCTTGGGGCGCTGCGCGGCCGGGATCAGCACCTGGATCATCGCGAAGACCTGGGGGAACATCGCCGCCGCGCTCAGGCCCTGGACCAGCCGGGCAGCGATCAGGCCGGCGGCGTCCGGTGCCAGTGCGCAGGCCACGGAGGACAGGGTGAACAGCGCCATCCCGGCCTGGAAGAGCCGCTTGCGGCCGAAGCGGTCACCGAGGCGGGCACCGGTGATCAGTGCCATGGCGTAGGTGAGTTGATAGCCCGCCAGGACGAGCTGGACGTCGGCGTCGGAGGCGTGCAGATCGGCCTGTATGGCGGGGGCGGCGACCAGCACGATGAAGGTGTCGAGCACCGCCATAAAGGCCCCTGCCAGCACGATGGCCAGGGCCCGCCAGGGGGCCGCGCCCCCGCCCGCACCGGACGGCGGCCCTGCCTGTGCCGGCGCCGGCCGCACCCGAACGGACCGTGTTCCGGCGGGACTTGAAGGTGGAGTCTGGGTCATGCGGTAAGCGTTGAACAGCCCCGGGCGGCCGTACAGAGACCGCTTATGCTGGTGTTCCCAGTACCACCCGGTACGTGCGGTTACCTGCGGTGCCTCCACGCGGGCGCCCACTCGGGCACACCCGCTCGGGCCCCACGCGGGCCCGCCTTCACCCGGCCGGTACCCGGTCGGCACCCTGCGGTCCGCGGCGAACGGGAGCGACGATGGCTGATGAGCAAAGGCGGCGCCGCCTGGCGGAGTTTCTGCGCGCGCGGCGGGAGCGGCTCACCCCCCAGGCGGCGGGCATCCTCGCCGGACCCCGCCGCCGCACCCCGGGCCTGCGGCGCGAAGAGGTCGCCCAGCTCTCCGGGGTCAGCGTGACCTGGTACACCTGGCTGGAACAGGCCCGCGACATCACCGTCAGCCGGCAGGTCGTCACCAGCCTGGCGCGCGCCCTGATGCTCAGCTCGGTCGAGCGCCGGCACCTCTTCGGGCTGGCCGGGGTGCCGCTTCCGGAGCAGCGGCCGGGCCGCGGCCCGGGGCCCGCGCTCCAGCGGCTGGTGGACGCGCTGGAGCCGCACCCCGCGTACCTGCTCGACGCCAACTGGGACCTGGTGGGCTGGAACCGCGCCGAGGCCGGGCTGATCGGCGACCCCGGCCAGCTGGAACCGGCCGAACGCAACCTGCTGTGGCTGGTGTTCATGGACCCGTCCCTGCGGACGCTGCTGGCCGACTGGGAGGAGCAGGCGCGGAACCTGGTCGCCCAGTTCCGGGCCGACGCCCAGCAGTGCTTCGGGGACCCGCGGCAGGAGCAGCTCACCAGCGGACTGCGGGAGGCGAGCGCGGAGTTCCGTACCTGGTGGGAGGCGCATGACATCGCGGAGTTCGGCAGCAGCCGGCGGCGGTTCGACCACCCCCACGTCGGGCGGCTGACCTTCGACTATGTGAAGCTCGCGGCGATGGACGCCCCCGGCATCAAGCTGTTCGCGTGCATGCCGGCCGACGAGGAGACGGCCGGCAAGCTGCCGGCGCTGCGGCGGTGCGCCCCGGGCGGCGCATCCGTGGACGGATCACCGCCGTCGCCCGTCAGGGCCGCGGAGGGACCGCAATCATCGGCCGTCAGGGCCGCGGAGGGACCGCAATCATCGGCCGTCAGGGCCGCGGAGGGACCGCAACCATCGGCCGTCAGGGCCGCGGAAGGACCGTCACCGTCACCTGTCAGGGCCGCGGACGGACCGCCGTCGCCTTGAAGAACGTGTAGTGGAAGGTGCCGTCGTCCTCCGTGGTGCGGTGGAGGTCGGCGATGCCGCGGTCCCAGGCGGAGGGCGTGGTGAGGCCGGCGGTCAGGGCGGTGTCCCGGATGGACTCGATCATGGCGATGAAGGTCCGGCGGGTGAAGCCGTCGACCAGGGCGGGACGGGTGTGGTCGGCGTAGACCGTGCGGGGGCGGACGGTGACCCCGGTGAAGCCGCTGTGGCGGAGCAGAGGCGCCAACTCCCTCCCGAGCAGGGCGTTTCCGCCGGCCGATGACTGGAGTCGTACCTGGTGCCCGATAACCGCGCGGGCGTGTTCGCTGTCCGGGTGGAAGAACGCCGATCCATGGTCACCCTCGATCACGGTGAGCGAGCCGCCGGGGCGCAGTACCCGCCGCATTTCGGCCAGCGCCCGTGGCGTATCGCCGAGGTGCTCCAGCACGAAGCAGGCGAAGAGGTGGTCGAAGTGCCCGTCGGGGTGCGGGAGGTGGTGGAGGTCGGCCTGCTGCCAGGTGACATCGGCGTCCGGTGCCTGGGAGGTGACCTGGGCGCGGGCGCGGGCGAGCGAGGGCGCGGACAGGTCGACCGCGGTGATCCGCGCGCCGGGGCTGCTGCGGACCAGGTGCACGGTCTGTGCGCCGACCCCGCAGCCGACCTCCAGCACCCGGCTGCCGGGCGGGTACGCCGTACCGGCGTGCAGCAGGTCGGCGAGGGTGTCGGCTTGGTCGCCGAGGCGGTTGGCCTCATGGGGCGCATATCCGTGGATGTAGCGGGTGTTCGGGGTGGTGGGCGTCGGCATGGGACCACGGTGACGCAGACAATGGACCGGTGCACAGATCCAAAGACGCGCGCTTCGAGGGGTCCATAAGTCGGACGGGGACCACCGGGTGCTCCGACTTCCTCCAGCTCGACATGGGTCAGGCGCCCGTGGGAGGGCGCTCGGACTGGCTCGCCGCGCAGCTGCGGCGGGCCATCGCCGACGGCAGGCTGCCGGTGGGGACCCGCTTGCCGGCCACCCGGGTGCTCGCCGCGGAGCTGGGGGTGTCGCGCGGGGTGGTGACCGAGGCGTACCAACGGCTGGGCGCCGACGGCCAGTTGGCCGGCCGAGGGCGGGGTGGGACGGTCGTGGTGGCTGCGCCGGTGCCCCTGATGAGCGGGCGGAGGACGCCAGCGGCGGGGGCGGATGTGGATCCGGCGCGGGCAGACGTAGATTCGGCGCGGGCAGTCGTGGATACGGCGCGGGCGGACATGGCGCGTACGGACATGGCGCGTGCGGGGACCGCGCATTCCGCCGCCCCGTTCGCAGCCCCGTTCGCCGCCCCGTTCGCCGCTCCGTTCGCGGCGCCGCCCGACGCGGACGTCTTCGATGCGCTGCGGGCCGCACCGGCCCGGATCGACCTCTCGCCCGGTGTGCCGGACCTGGCCGCGTTCCCCCGGGCGGCCTGGCTGCGGGCCGAGCGCGCGGTCCTGGCGGACCTGCCCGCGGACGGTTTCGGGTACGGCGATCCACGGGGCGCACCGGCGCTGCGGCAGGCGGTGGCCCACTGGCTGGCCCGTAACCGGGGGATCGGCGCGGACCCGGACGAGGTGCTGATCGTCGCGGGTACCGCGCAGGGACTCGGGCTGCTCGCGCAGGTGCTCTCCCGCGCCGGCATCCGCGAGATCGCGGTGGAGGAACCGGGTTCGCTGGGCGTACGCCAGCACCTGACCCACTGGGGCCTGGCGACGCCCCCGGTGCCGGTCGACGACGAGGGGGTACGGGTCGACGCGCTGCGGGCGAGCGGGGCGCGGGCCGTGCTGCTCACCCCGGCCCATCAGTTCCCCACGGGGGTGGTGCTCGGGGGCGGCCGGCGGCGGGAGCTGATGCGCTGGGCGACGGACGGGGGAGTGGACGGCGGGCTGATCGTGGAGGACGACTACGACGCCGAGCACCGCTACGACCGGGCGCCGGTGCCCGCGCTGCGCTCCCTGCTGCCCGAGCGGGTCTGCTACGCCGGGAGCGTCTCCAAGCTGCTGGCCCCCGCGTTGCGGGTGGGCTGGCTGCTCGCGCCGGCGGCGCACCGGGAGGCGCTGGTGGAGGCCAAGCGGTTCGCCGACCTCGGCAACGCCGTACTGCCGCAGCTGGTGCTGGCCCGGTTGATGGAATCGGGGGAGCTGGAGCGCCGGCTGCGACTGGCGCGCCAACGCCACCGGCGCCGCCGCGACGCCATGATCGAGGCGATCCGCACCCGGCTGCCGGGCGCCACCGTGCACGGTGCCGCGGCCGGCCTGCACCTGACGCTCACCTTCGACCACGACGGCGCGGGGCCCTCCGATACGGACCTGGCCGCCGCTGCACTCGCCCGTGGAGTGAAGGTCCAGCCCCTGTCCTGGCACGCCCAGCGCCCGTACCGGCCGGGCCTGGTGCTCGGCTATGCGGCGCGTTCACCGGGGGAGATCGCGGAGGGCGTCGCCGTCCTCGGGGAGATCATGGCGCGCGGTTGAGGCCCGAGCGCCGCCCGCCGGACAAGCCGGACGGGCGGCGCTCTTGCCTGAGCAGGTCGGGTGGGCTCTTCCACCCCTCGACGGAGCGGCGGCTCCAAGGGTGACACCACCATCGGAGCAGCCGCCGCCCGTGGACGCCGCCGGAGCGGCCGGCCGGTGACCTACGCGACGATCAGGGCTCGATGACCTCCGCGTGGGCGCTGGACGGGGACAGGATCGCCCACGGGGTGGTCGCACCGGCGAAGGTGACGTCATAGCCGCCGTTGAGGAGGATCAGCGACAGCGTGAGCGTCTCGTTCACCCGCGCGACGCCCTGGGCGTCCGTGGTGGCGATGCCCAGGACGTGGCTGCCGGCGGTGAAGGTGATCGGCTGACCGGCCACCGGATATCCGGTGACCTCGTCGGTCAGGGTGGCGGTCAGGAACGGGAAGTACACGTGCGGCGGGAACAGCTTCGCCAGCGCCGGGGTCGCGGTCAGCGAGGTGGCGTGGACGGGCAGCACGTAGGTGAAGCCGTTCACCAGAGTGGCGCTGCCACCGGGGGTGGTGACGGTGACGTCCGCGGGACCGGGCACCCCGGGCGGGGTGGTGGCGGTGAGCTGCGTACCGGTGGCGTTGACGCTCACCCCGGTGGCGGGGTTGCCGCCGATGTCGACGCTCGCCCCGGTCAGGTTGGTGCCGGTGAGCGTCACCGCCGTGCCGCCGGTGGTGAGTCCCTGGGTGGGGTTGATGCTGGTCAGCGTCGGGGGGAACTGGATGACGCTGACGCTGGCCGAGGCGATGTTGCTGACGTAGACCTTGTTGTTGGGCGCGACCACCAGCGCGACCGGCTGGCTGCCGACGGAGATCGGGGCGCCGATGGTGGTGTTGGTGGTGGTGTCGATCACCGACACGTTGTTGGACCCCCGGTTGGCCGTGTAGGCGTTGCCGTCCGGGCCGACCGTGATGCCCCACGGGTTGGTGCCGACGGGGATCGTGGTGATGACCGTGTCCGTGGTCGTGTCGATCACGGACACGTTGTTCGACCCGATGTTGGCGACGTAGGCGTTGCCGTTGGGGCCGATCGCCACGAAGTTTGGCTGGTTGAGGCCGGGGATCGTGGTGATGACGGCGGCGGTGGCGGTGTTGATCACCGTCACGCTGTTCGCGTTCCGGTTGGCGACGTAGGCCTTGCCGTTGGGGGCGACCGCGATCCCGACCGGCCCGCTGCCGGTGGGGATCGCGGCGCCGACGGTGGTGTTGGTGGTGGTGTCGATCTCCTGCACGCTGTTCGCCCCGAAGCGGC
Source organism: Streptomyces sp. NPDC020742 (assembly GCF_040641675.1). NCBI lineage: Bacteria > Bacillati > Actinomycetota > Actinomycetes > Kitasatosporales > Streptomycetaceae > Streptomyces > Streptomyces sp. NPDC020742. The sequence goes on along the minus strand of NZ_JBFAEA010000006.1, from coordinate 262,704 downwards.
TCACGTAGACGTTGCCGCTGGGGATGACCGCCGCCGCGGCGGGCCCGCCGCTGAGGGGGATCGTGGCGATGACGGTGCTGGTGCTGGTGTCGATCACCGTCACGTTGTTCGAGATGTTGTTGGGGACGTAGGCGTTGCCGTTGGGGGCGACGGTCAGCCAGGCCGGCGTGGTGCCGGTCGGGATCGCAGCGCCGATGACGGTGTCCGTGGCGGTGTCGATGGTTTGCACGTTGCTCGAACCGGAGTTGGCGACGTAGAGGTTGCCGTTGGGGATGAACGCCAGCCCGACCGGGTTGGTGCCGACGGGGATGGACGAGACGGCCATGAGGGCGGGTGCCGCCGCCGGGCTCATCTGCCTCGCCTCGGCGGCCGGCCGCGCCCCGTCGAGGAGGTCCGCTGCCCGCAACAGCTCCTGCGACGACGGCTGAACAAGCTGTGTACTCATGTGGAACCCTTCTGTGGGGGCTCTCCCGAGATCCCGTTCCGGGGCACCATCACCACAGACCACACGGCACAGAAAAAACCGCGGGCTGCGCATCCCCGAGGAGGGATGGGCAGCCCATTGGTTCGGTACAGAGTTCGTTCCCGCGCCCGGAGGAGGCGAAACACCCCCACGTGGCCACCGGCCGAACCGCTCCTTGCTCGTACGGACGGCATAGCCGAGCGCATCACTCCGCATCACTCCGCATTCCGCACGCCCTCATGTGGGGCTCCGGAACGGAGAGTTCGCGGCTCCACGGGACCGTTCGGGGCGGTCAGCGGAACGGCAGCGGACGCCCCCGCTCCTCCTCCGGGCGGGGGCCGAAGATCCGCCGTTCCGCCTCCGTGATCGGGACGTCGTGGATGCCGGCCTCGCGGCGCCGCATCAGCCCCTGCTCGTCGAACTCCCACAGCTCGTTGCCGTGGCTGCGCCACCACTGGCCGGTGGCGTCACGGCTCTCGTACTGGAAGCGCACCGCGATGCGGTTGCCGCTGTACGACCACAGCTCCTTGCGCAGTGCGTAGTCCCGCTCGCGGGCCCACTTCTGGCGCAGGAAGGCGACGATCTCGTCCCGGCCGGTGAGGAAGGTGTCGCGGTTCCGCCAGACCGAGTCCTCGGTGTAGGCGAGGGCGACGCATTCGGGATCGCGGGTGTTCCAGGCGTCCTCGGCGGCCTGCACCTTCTGGCGTGCGCTCGGCTCGTCGAACGGGGGGAGGGGCGGACGGGGTGCCATGGCGGGCTCCTTCGCGCGGCGCTACAGCGGGAGAACGGTCGTTCTCCTTGCGTCGGCTAGTGTAGAGAACGACCGTTCTCCTGCAAGCCCGGAGGTGCCGTGCACTCCGATCCGGACCACGACGACGCCCGCGTGCGGATACTCGACGCCGCGGAGCGGCTGTTCTACGCGCGCGGGATCCAGGCCGTCGGCATGGATGAACTGCGCACCGCCGCCGGGGTGTCGCTCAAGCGGCTCTATCGGTGCTTCCCCGCCAAGCAGGACCTCGTCGAGGCGTATCTGCGCCGCCGGGACACCCGCTGGCGTGCCGCGCTCGCGGAGTACGTCGACGCGCACGCCGACGGTCCCGCGGCGCGCCCCCTCGCGGTCTTCGACTGGCTGCACGACTGGTTCACCGAGCCCGGCTTCCGTGGCTGCGCCTTCATCAACTCCTACGGGGAGCTGGGGGCGGCCTCGGACGCGGTCGGCCGCACGGCCCGGGAGCACAAGCGGGCGCTGCGGACGTATCTGTCCGGGCTCGTCCGGGACGCCCTGCCGGCCGGACAGGCCCAACCGGAGCAGATCGGTGGGCAGTTGGCGCTACTGGTCGACGGGGCGATCACCACCGCCGCGCTCACGGGGGAGCCGGGAGCGGCCCGGCAGGCGCGCAGCGCCGCCGCGAGCCTGCTGGCGGCGGTGGGCCCGGCGGAGTGAGCGGGCAGGCGGTGGGGTGCCACCGGCGCGGGCCGGGGGCGTCAGGTCAGGTGCGTGGGGACCGCTGCGCTTGCGGGGTGTCCCCGCCGTGGATGCGCACCACCCCGGAGTCCAGGTCGACGTGGAAGGGCGGCTCCTCGGCCGGCCGGACGTTCTTGCGTACCCGCTCCTGCTCCATGGCCTGCCGGGCGGCCCGGGCGGCCGGGTCGATGTCCTGCACCATGTCGGCCCCGATGGACAGCAGGCTCTTGCGTTTCCGCCAGTAGACCCAGCCCCGGCGCTCCATCCATAACAGGGCGCGGTCGGCAAGGAACAGGGCCGCGCCCAGCGCCGCTGCGGCGGCCGCGATGTGCCACACGATGCTCCACATGTCCGGTGGAACGCCCGGGGCCGGACCGGGGGTTCCCCCTGGGCACGGCCCCGAGCCCGCCGCCCGGTGCGGGTTTCCGAGCGGGACGGCGTTCTACGACGGGGCGCCGGGGCAGCAGGTCCCCGGATCACCGAGATACCAGCTCGCCAGCTCGCCAGCTCGCCAGCTCGCCAGCTCACCGGATCACCGAGGCACCGGGCCAGCGGTCACCGGGCAGGCCCCGCCGACTTGTGCAGCAACACCCGCTCCAGGCTTCCCAGCGCCGTGTCCAGCTCCTCGCCGGTGATGGTCAGCGGCGGGGCGAGCCGGATCGTCGAGCCGTGGGTGTCCTTGACCAGGACGCCCTCCCGCATCAGGCGTTCGCTGACCTCCCGGCCGGTGCCGAGCGCGGGGTCGATGTCGACGCCGGCCCACAGGCCGCGGGCGCGGAAGGCGGTGATGCCCTTGCCGGTCAGCGCGGCCAGGCCGGTGCGCAGCTGCTCGCCCAGTTCGGCGGCGCGGCGCTGGAACTCGCCGGTGGCCAGCAGCTCGACGACGGCCGAACCGACGGCGGCGGCCAGCGGGTTGCCGCCGAAGGTGGAGCCGTGCTGGCCCGGGCCCAGCACCCCGAGCACCTCACGGCGGGCGACGACCGCGGAGACCGGCACGATGCCGCCGCCGAGCGCCTTGCCGAGGAGCAGGACGTCGGGGACGACGGACTCGTGCTCGACGGCCAGGGTGGTGCCGGTGCGGCCGAGGCCGGACTGGATCTCGTCGGCGATGAACAGGCAGCCGGCCCGCCGGGTCAGCTCGCGTACGCCGGTGAGGTAGCCGTCGTCGGGGATGAGCACGCCCGCCTCGCCCTGGATGGGCTCGATCAGCACCGCGGCCGTGGTCTCGTCCACCGCCGCCTCCAGGGCGGCGAGGTCGTTGTACGGGACGGTGCGGAAGCCGGGGGCGAAGGGGCCGAAGCCGACCCGGGCGTCCTCGTCGTCGGAGAAGCCCACGATGGTGGTGGTCCGGCCGTGGAAGTTGCCACCGGCCACCACGATGGTCGCCCGGTCCGCGGGCACGCCCTTGACGTCGTACGCCCATTTGCGGGCGACCTTGATGCCGCTCTCCACCGCCTCGGCGCCGGTGTTCATCGGCAGCACCATGTCCAGGCCGGTCAGCTCGGCCAGGCCCTCGGCGAAGCCGGCCAGCCGGTCGTTGTGGAAGGCGCGGGAGGTGAGCGTCAGCTGGTCGAGCTGGCGGTGTGCGACCTCGATCAGATCCGGGTGCCGGTGGCCGAAGTTGAGCGCGGAGTAGCCGGCCAGCATGTCGAGGTAGCGGCGCCCCTCGACGTCCTCGACCCAGACGCCTTCGGCGCGCGCCACCACCACCGGCAGCGGGTGGTAGTTGTGCGCCAGGACCGGCGCCTCGGCCCGGATCAGCTCGGCGGACGAGCGGGCGGCGCGGGCGGGTGCGGTACGGGCGGGAGCAGTCATGAACGGATCTCCTGGGTGCAGCACTTGATGCCGCCGCCGGCCTTGTGGAACTCCGACAGGTCGACGGGGACGGGGACGTAGCCGCGGTCGGCGAGCTGGTCGATCAGGCCGGTCGCCTGCGGGGCGATGAAGACGTGCCGGCCGTCGGAGACGGAGTTGAGGCCAAAGGCCAGCGCGTCGTCCCGGGTGGCGACGACCGCCTCGGGGAAGAGCCGGGCGAGCACCTCCCGGCAGCCCGGTGAGAAGGCGTCGGGGTAGTACGCGATGTTCTCGTCGTCCAGGGCGAACAGCGCGGTGTCCAGGTGGTAGAAGAGCGGGTCCACTAGGCGGAGGCTGATCGCCGGGGCGCCGAAGAACTCCTGGGCCTCGTCGTGGGCGGCCCGCGTGGTGCGGAAGCCGGTGCCGGCCAGCAGATAGCGGCCGACCGGGACCAGGTCGCCCTCGCCCTCGGACACCGCCTCGGGCCGGTAGACGTCGAACCCGGCGGCCTTGAACCAGGTCTCGTACGCGACGGATTCGCCGCGCCGCTGGGGGGCGTGGAAGAGCGAGCCGAAGACCCGGCCGCCCATGACCACCGCCGCGTTCGCCGCGAAGACCATGTCCGGCAGGCCGGGGACGGGCGCCACGGACTCCACGGTGTGCCCGTGGTCGCCGTAGGCGCGGATCAGGGTCTCCCACTGGCGGGCGGCGAGTGCCCGGTCGACCCGGGTGCCCTCGCGCATCCAGGCGTTGATGGCGTAGTGGACGTCGAAGTGTTCGGGGGCGCAGACCAGAAAGCGCCGGGGGAGCGGCGTACGACGCGTCGGCACAGAACTATCCCTCCGCTTCCTCAGGGGACCGTGCGGGTGACCTGTCGTCACTGATCGTCACCCGCGGTCGAATCCACGGTAAGAAGCGGGGTATGAGGGCCACAAGCAAGGAATGCTGCTTGTTCCAGCAGGAATCCTGCGCCTTGACCGCTGTTACTGCCGGTTCGCTGCGCGGCTCAGGGCGAGGTGTGCCGGGCTCCCGCCTCGGGGCTGTCCGGCAGCAGGTGGGAGAGCACCATGTAGCTGATCGTCTTCCGGATGAACGGCTCGGTGCGGATCCGCTCCAGCACCCCCTCGAAGTGCTCGACGTCGGTCGCGCGGACGTGCAGCAGGGCGTCGGCGCCCCCGGTGACGGTCATCGCGGCGGCGATCTCCGGGTGGTTGCGCACGACCTCGGCCAGCCGCCGGGGCGGTGCCGCGCCGTCGCAGTAGACCTCGACGTACGCCTCGGTCTGCCAGCCCAGTGCGGCCGGCCGGACGGTCGCGGTGAACCCGGTGATGACGTTGTTCTCCCGCAGCCGGTCCACCCGCCGTTTGACCGCGGTGGCGGAGAGCCCGATGGCCGTGCCGATCTCCGCGAAGCTCGCCCGGCCGTTGTCGATCAGCGCCGCGACGATCTTGCGATCGAGTTCGTCGAAGGGCGCGGCCTTGTGGCTCACTGGGCCTCCCGGGAGGCCCTGGCCTTTGGGTCGGGGAGGAACGGTTCCTTGGGTCGGAGTCGCGAAGCGGTGGAGTTCTCTGCACATATGCTCTGACTTGCCCTTTTTTGGTAAGTTGAGCTCAACTGCTGGGGAATGGAAGGGGTGTTGGGGTAATGCCTGCTGATGTCGGCCACGCCCGCTACACCTTCCGTCTTCGGGTGTCGGCGACTGCGGTTGCCCGGCTGGATGCCGAGTGGGCGCGGTGCCGGTAGGTGTGGAACGAGTGCGTGGCGATGTCCCGCAAGGTCTACGCCCTCAACAAGGATGCCGATGAGAAGGTCACGTGTGGTCCGGCGCAGCTCGACAAGATGCTGACTGGGGCCCGGCAGTCGATGGCGTGGCTGCGTGAGGGTGCTTCGGTGTGGGCCAACAGCGTCGTCCGGGACTTCGATGCACTCGCGGTGGAGGACTTCCGTCCAAGATTCCTCGCGAAGTCCACCATGGCCCGCAAAGCGGCCGACGCCGCGATCGGAGCCACGAAGGCGGCCCTGATCGAGATGGGCCGCAAGCACGGCCGGACCGTCCACCTGGTACACCCCGCGCACACCACCATGGACTGCGCGCACTGCGGAGCGAGAGCCAAGCACGCACTGCCCCTTTCCGAACGTACGTATACGTGCACCGCGTGCGGAGCCCTCTCGCCCAGAGACAAGAACTCCGCCCGTGTGATGCTCGTCCGGGCTGGTCTCAACCCGGCTAGTGCTGATCTGGTAAGCCCTGCCCCCTGCCAGGGGGCAGGCAAAGTGAGCTAGGAATCCCCTTCCGCCAGGAAGGGGAGGTTTCAATGGGCCTCCCGTGCATCTGTCCCGCTGCGTCGCGGTGGCCTCACGGTAGCGCGCCGACGGCCCGTCCCTCACTCCCCCACCTCCGCTGTCCGCGCAGGTCAAGGCGGCGTCAAGGGGAGTCAAAGGGGCGTCGACGCCCGGCGGCGGCCGGGTCGGCGGACCGGCGGGACGCAGGGGGGCGGCCGTCGGGCCGCGGGGGTCCCCGGCCGCCGCCCGGGTGCAGCCGCGCGCGAGGGCTGAGCCCGGTCCGCCGGGCCCCGCGTGGGATCCTGATGCGTCATGGATCTGCCGGGCGGCGGTGGACCGGCGCGCGGCGATGACGAGGGTGCCCCGATGAGACTCTGCTTCCTGGTGGAGGAGCAGTACCGCCACGACGGCATGCCGCTGGACGTGATCCGCCAACTCCGGGCCTGGGAGCACCAGGTGGACGTGGTGTGGCCGGGGCGCTCGCTGCTGCCGATATCCGAGGCGGTGCGCGCGGGCAGCCATGACGCCTGGGTCCTCAAGACCGTCTCCGGCGGACCGGGGCTGACCCTGCTGGAGGCCGCCGCCACGGTCGGGCTGACGACGGTCAACGACGCCCGGGCGATCCGCGGGGTGCGCGACAAGGCGCTGGCCGCGGTGATCGCCCGCAAGCACGGGCTGCCGGTCCCGGTGACCTATGCGGCGGCCCGGGCCGAGGAGTTCGCGGCACTGCCCGAGGCGGAGTTCCCCCTGGTGGTCAAGCCCGCGGACGGCAGCTCCGGGCGCGAGGTACGGCGGGTGGAGTCGCCGGGCCACCTGTGCGCCACCGGGCCGGTGGGGGCGGACGGGGCGGCCGGCGGGCTGCTGATCGCCCAGCCGTACGTGCCCAACTCCGGTACGGACCTGAAGGTGTACTCCGTCGACGGGGAGCTGTACGCGACCGAGCGCCGCTCCCCGCTGCACCCCGGGCACGCCGTACGGGAGCGCCGGGTGCCGCTGACCGCCGAGATCGCCCGGATCGTCACCGAGGTCGGTGCGGTCTTCGGGCTCGATCTCTACGGCGTGGACGTCCTGTTGGGGCCGGACGGGCCGGTGGTCGTCGACATCAACGACTTCCCCAGCTTCCGCCGGGTGCCGGACGCGGTCGCCCGGGTGTCCGCCGCCGTGCTGCGGCTGGCCGGCCGGGGCGGGGGGCGGCCGGGGCCGGAGGCCGCCGTCCCGGTGGTGGCCCCGCTGGCGGCGATCGGCGGCGACCGGTGAGGGTCGGTCTGATCGCCGCGGACGCCACCCATCCGGTACTGGCCGCGACCGCCGCACTGCTGACCGGCGCGGGCCACCGGGTGGAGACCCTGGACCCGGCCGGCCCGGGGGCCGTACCCCCGCCCGGCCCGGAGGCCTTGCTCCCGCCCGGCCCGCCCGCGGATGTCTACCTCCTCAAGGCCCGTACGCCCCGGGCGCTGGCGCTCGCCGCCCGCCTGGAGGAGCGTGGTGTCCCGGTGATCAACTCGGCGGCGGCGACGGCGCGGTGCCAGGACCGGGTGGCGATGGCGGCGCTGGCCCGGGCGGCCGGGCTGCCGTTCGCCCGGACCCGAGCGGTGGCGACGATGGCGGAGCTGGCGGCGGCCGGGCAGCCGGCCGGACCGCTGGTGGTCAAGAGCCGGCACAGCCGGCGGCACGACCTGGTGGCCCGCGCCGACACCGCCGTACGGCTGCGCGAGCTGGCCGCGCAGTGGCCGGCGGAGCCGGTGGTGGTCCAGGACTTCACCGCCAACAGCGGCTGGGACCACAAGCTGTGGGTGGTCGACGGCCGGCTGTTCGCCGGGCTGCGCCGCTCGGAGCTGGCGCCGGACGGCCGCGGCCCGACCCTGCCGCTGACCGCCGCCGAGCTGCCGGAGAGCTGGCGGGCCGCCGTGCTGCGGGTGGGGGAGGTCTTCGGGCTGTCGGTCTACGGCGTGGACGTCCTGGACGCCGGCGGCGGCGCCCCGCTGATCGTGGACATCAACGCCTTCCCCGGGATCCGCGGCCAGGCCGGCGCCCCGAAGGCGCTGGCGGAACTGGCACTCCGTACGGCGGCACGGTCCGAAAGGACCACGTCAGAAATGAGCACTAACTGATCGGTGAACGAAGCCGATCGGGCCGAAGGGAGCGGAAGCGGAAGCTGATCCTCCACAAGGTCTAGTGCGCCGACCCCCGGGGTAGCGCTGCCCCGTCAAGGGGGGCGTGGCCCGTTACGCCTTCCTTCCGCACGTATTGGGGAGAGGCCAGCAACGGTGACCAAGCCATTCGAACTGCCCGACTTCTACACACCGCACCCGGCGCGGCTCAACCCGCACCTGGAAGCGGCGCGCACGCACTCCACCGAGTGGGCCCGGGCGATGGGCATGCTGGAGGGCTCGGGCATCTGGGAGCAGTCCGACCTCGACGCCCACGACTACGCCCTGCTGTGCGCCTACACCCACCCCGACTGCGACGCCGAGGCGCTGTCGCTGGTGACGGACTGGTACGTCTGGGTCTTCTTCTTCGACGACCACTTCCTGGAGAAGTTCAAGCGGACCCTGGACCGGGCGGGCGGCAAGGAGTACCTCGACCGGCTGCCGGCCTTCATGCCGATGGACGACACGGCGCCGATGCCGGAACCGACGAACCCGGTGGAGGCGGGGCTGGCCGACCTGTGGGCGCGCACCGTGCCGCAGATGTCGACGGACTGGCGCCGCCGGTTCGCCGAGAGCACCGAGCACCTGCTCAACGAGTCGCTCTGGGAACTGTCCAACATCAACATCAACCGGGTGCCCAACCCCGTCGAGTACATCGAGATGCGCCGCAAGGTCGGCGGTGCGCCCTGGTCGGCGGGCCTGGTGGAGTACGCGACCCGCGCCGAGGTCCCGGCGGTGGTCGCCGACTCCCGGCCGCTGCGGGTGCTGAAGGACACCTTCTCCGACGGGGTCCACCTGCGCAACGACCTCTTCTCCTACCAGCGGGAGACCGAGGAGGAGGGCGAGCTGAGCAATGGCGTGCTGGTCCTGGAGACCTTCCTGGACTGCACCACGCAGCAGGCCGCGGACTCCGTCAACGACCTGATCACCTCCCGCCTCCAGCAGTTCGAGAACACCGTCGTCGCCGAACTCCCCGCGCTCTTCGTGGAGAAGGGCCTGGACCCGAAGTCCTGCGCGGACGTGCTGGCGTACGCCAAGGGGCTGCAGGACTGGCAGTCAGGCGGCCACGAATGGCACCTGCGCTCCAGCCGCTACATGAACGACGGCGGGGCGGCGGCCGGCCCCGGCCTGCCCTGGTCGCCGTTCTCCGCCGGCGGGCTCGGCACCTCCGCGGCCGACCTCGACAAGGCGCTGGCCACCGCCGCCGGGCACCGCTTCCGCAGCGCCACCCACGTCCCGCACCAGCGGGTCGGCCCCTCCCGCATCCCTGACCTCGTCATGCCGTTCGCCACCACCCTCAGCCCGCACCTGGAGGGCGCTCGCCGCCGGGTCGTCGAGTGGGCCCACCGGATGGGGCTGTTGCGTCCGCAGCCCGGCGTGCCGCTCTCCGACGTCTGGGACGAGCCGGCGATGGTCCGGCACGACCTGGCGCTGTGCGCGGCCGGCATCCACCCCGACGCCACCCCCGAGCAGCTCGACCTGACCACCGCCTGGCTGGCCTGGGGCACCTACGCGGACGACTACTACCCCCAGGTCTTCGGCCGCCCCCGCGACGCCGCCGGGGCCCGGGCGTGCACCGAGCGGCTGAAGCTCTTCATGCCGCTCGACCCCGCGCACCCGGTGCCGGAGCCGGCCACCGCGCTGGAACGCGCGCTGGCCGACCTCTGGCCCCGTACGACGGGGGCGATGACGCCCGAGGAGCGCCGGACGTTCCGCGAGGCGATCGACACCATGGTCGCCAGCTGGCTCTGGGAGATCGACAACCAGATCCAGAACCGCGTCCCGGACCCGGTCGACTACATCGAGATGCGCCGGGCCACCTTCGGCTCCGACCTCACCATGGCCCTGAGCCGGATCGGCCACGGCCGGCAGGTCCCGCCGGAGGTCTACCGCACCGGCACCCTGCGCTCGCTGGAGAACTCCGCCGCCGACTTCGCCTGCCTGCTGAACGACGTCTTCTCGTACCAGAAGGAGGTCGAGTACGAGGGCGAGGTGCACAACGGCATCCTGGTCGTCCAGACCTTCTTCGACTGCGACTACCCGGCCGCGCTGGCCATCGTCAACGACCTGATGACGTCCCGCATGCGGGAGTTCCAGCACATCGCGGCCGAGCAACTCCCGGTCGTCTGCGATGACTTCCAGCTCTCGCCGGAGGCCCGCGGGGCGCTCGACGGGTATGTGCGCGAGCTGGAGAACTGGCTGGCGGGGATCCTCACCTGGCACCGGGGCTGCCTGCGCTACGTCGAGCCCGAGCTGCGCCACCCGGTGGGCTCGCCGGGGTGGCTGGGCGCGCCCACCGGCCTGGGAACACAGGCGGCCCGGCTCTTCCAGCGGACGGTCGGGGCCGTCGGATAGGCCCCGCGCGGCGGTCCGTGCGGGCCCGTGGGCCGGCCGGTCCACGGGCCCGGGCCGTGCCCCCGTGCTCCCGCCGTGCGCACTACCGCGTCAGGAGCGACCCACCTATGGTTCATGACCCCGTAGCGGCGGGGGCCGGCGGTGAGGGGGCGAACGCATGGCGGCAGGGAGCACGGCGGGCGGTGCGGCGGGCGGCTCGGCGTCCCGGCGGGCCCAGGAGGCCCGTCGGCAGGAGCGGCTGCTGCGGGAGCAGTGGCAGGCGGCCCGGCGGCAGGCCGAGCGCTGGGAGGCGGCGAGCGAGGGGGAGCGGCGGGTCGCCGCCCAGCTGCTGATGCTCACCCGGCGCGGCTGGCGGCTGTTGGTGGACCGGCGCTGGCCGGGCAGCCGGGCCGCGAATGTGGACATGCTGCTGATCGGCCCCGGCGGGGTCTTCGTCATCGACGTCAAGAACTGGCGGGCCGCACCCGAACCGTCGAACGGGCGGCTGCGGGCCGGCGGATTCTCCCGCGACGAGCACCGGCGCAAACTGCTCGCGGTCACCAAGACCGCCGAGGGCGCGGTGGCGTCCCTGGGGATGTCGCCGGTGGCGGTGCGGCCGCTGATGGCCTTCGTGGGGCAGCGGGTCGACGCCGAGCTCGGCCGGGTGCGGCTGCTGGGCGAGCGCGAGATGGGCCCCGCGCTGCTGTCGGAGCGCACCCGGCTGCCGGCCGCCTCGGTCCGGGCCCTCGCCGACCACCTGGGCCGGGTCTTCCCCGAGTACGAGGACCCGGCCGCCGCGGCACCCCCGCGCCCCGCTCCCCGCCCGCCGGAGCCCGCCGACGACGGCCTCTTCGACCTCGACGGGCTGCGCGAGGCCGCGCTGGACGAGGCCCGCCGGGCCCCCATCGAGCAGTGGATGACCTTCCTCGACCCCGACCAGCTCGCCCTGGTCCGCCGCAACTGGTCCGGCCCCGCCCGGATCAGCGGCCCGGCCGGCACCGGCAAGACCGTCGTCGGCCTGCACCGTGCGGCCCACCTCGCCCAGCGCACCGGCGGCCGGGTGCTGTACGTGACCTTCGCCAACAACCTGCCGCGCGTCCAGGCCACCTTCCTGGCGTCCCTGGCCCCCGCAGTGGCCGACCGGGTCGACTTCAGCAGCCTGCACTCCTTCGCCCAGGACTACCTGCACCGCCGCGGGGTGCCGGTACGGCTGCACGCCGAGAAGGCGGAGACCGCCTTCAGCATGGCCTGGAAGCACGTCGGCCGGGACAGCTGCCTGGCCGAGATAGACCCGCTGCCCGGCTACTGGCAGGAGGAGATCGACTACGTGATCAAGGGCCGCGGCATCACCTCCTTCGAGGAGTACGCCGGGCTGGCCCGCCGGCGCCGCCGGGCCGGGCTGCGCCGCCCGCACCGACAGGCCGTCTGGGCGCTGTACCAGGCGTACGAGGCCCAGCGCACCGAGCGGGCGGTGCACGACTTCAACGACGTCCTCGCGCTGGCGCTCGCCGAGGCGGCCGGCCGCACCGGACACTCCGCGTACAGCGCCGTCGTGGTGGACGAGGTGCAGGACCTCACCCTGGTCGGGGTGCGGCTGCTGCACGCCCTGGTGGGCGACAGCGCCAACGGCCTGCTGCTGGTGGGCGACGGACAACAGGCCGTCTACCCGGGCGGGTTCCGGCTGTCGGACGCCGGCATCGACATCCGGGGCGACCGCGGCCAGGTCCTGCGGGCCAACTACCGCAACAGCAGGGAGATCGTGGAGACCGCGCTGTCCGTGGTCGCCGAGGACGCCTTCGAGGACCTCGACGGGGTGCGCCTCCCCGGCCGCCGGGACGTGGAGCTGACCTACCATCACGGCCGGGTGCACCGCGCCGTGCTGCCGACCCGGGCCGCGCACGACGAGGCCCTGGTGGCGGCCCTGCGCGCGCTGACCCCGCAGGAGCTGGCGGACTCCGCGGTGCTGTGCTCCTCCAAGCGCGCCGTCGAGGGCTATCAGCGGCTGCTGACCGGGGCCGGCATCCCGGTATGCCCGCTGGAGCAGTACGACGGCCACCCGGTCGAGGCGGTGAAGACCGGCAGCTACCACCGCGCCAAGGGGTTGGAGTTCAAGCGGGTCTACCTGCCCTGCCACGACGCCGGGCCGGCAGCCGGGCAGGAGGGCGCGGCGGCCGGCCGGGCCGGCGTCGAAACCGCCCGTGAGCGGGGCGAACTGGCTCGCAGTCAGCTCTTTGTGGCGATGACCCGGGCGCGGGACGTGCTGTGGCTGGGGAGTGTGACGGAGGCGAGGGGTGAATATCCGCTTAATAGTGAATAGCCCGATATGTCGTCGGGAACCCTCGGCCCATGCGACACAAGACCGTCTACCTCGGCGCCGTGGCCGTGACCAGTGCGTTCGTCCTGCTCAGCCCGCTCGGAGCGGCGGCCACCACCGGCACCATCACCTTCCACACCCGGCCGAACAACAAGCGGTACGAGATCGTCGATCCGGGTGACGATCACTGTTACGGCCTCGGGGACGCGGGCGGTGAGGTCATCAACGACACCCCCCTCGACCTGGTGCTGTGGTCCTCCCGCGACTGCACGGGCAGGTCCATGGCCACCGTGCCGGCCGGCCGGTCCGCCCGCATGGTGCGGTACGGCAGCCTGCAGCTGGACCCGGCCAGCGCCCCGGAGCCCGCGGAGTCCGCCGACCCCTCGTACGACCGGGACCGTGACGACCCGTCGGACCCGTCGGACCGGCGGGATTCGGGGGACCGGAGGGATCCGGAGGACCAGCGGGACTACGGGGACCATCGCGACCCGGCGGACTCGCGGGACGAGGGCGACTCCCGGTACCCCGGTGATGTGGCGGACCCGCGGGATCCCGTCAACTCCCGGGACGGGGGTGACTCTCGGGATGAGGGTGACTCGCGGTACCCCGGTGATGTGGCGGATCGCCGGGACCCGGCCGACTCCCGCGACCGGCGTGACCTCGCGAACCCGTCCGGCCACCCACAGGACCCGGTCAACTCCCCGGCTCGCGTCTCCACCCGGCCGGCGGCCTCGCCGTACACCCGGGTGCCGAACCGGCCCGCGGCCTCGTCGAACTCCCGGGTCCCCAACCGGCCGGCGGCCTCGTCGAACTCCCGGGTGCCGAATCGGCCGGCGACCTCGTCGTACCGGCGTGTACCCACCCGGCCGGTGGTCTCGCCGAGCTCCCGCGTGCCGAACCGGCCCGGTGCCCGGCCCCGGCTGACCCACCGTGCGATCCCCTTCGGCCCGTTCCCGCCGTTCGGCGTGGGTGGATGGTGACCTGACCCCTCCCGGCGCGGTGTGGGGGAGGGTGAACTGCCCCCGGCATCGCAGGGGCGGAGCGGCGGCGCCCCGGGTCCCGGCCCGGTAGGCGCCGCCGTTCGCCGTCAGGGGCGGGCGGCCCCGCCGGGCCACTGCGCCCGGGCGAACGCGGGGAAGCCGCGCGGCGGGCGCCCGGTGATCCGCTCCACCGTGCCGGTCACCCGGTCCTCGGCGCCGTCGGCGATGGCCTGATCCAGCCCGGCCAGCAGCGATGAAGCCGACCCGGCCGGTGCCGGTCGCGGTGTGCAGGGTGCCGGTGCTGCGGAGCGACTCCGCGTGCGGCTGGCTGCCGGTGAAGTGGGCGGTGAGGGCGGCCGGGGCGGTTGCGGGCGTTCGGGCCGGTTGCGGGCGTTCGGGGCGGGCGTCGGCCTCATGCCCCGCGCGGCGCCCCCGACGTGCGGAGGTACGCCAGCACCGCCAGCACCCGCCGGTGCCCGCTGTCGCTCGGCGGCAGGCCCAGCTTCGCGAAGACGTTCCCGATGTGCTTGCTGACCGCCCGCTCCGAGACCACCAGCAGCGTGGCGATGGTCGTGTTGTCCCGGCCCTCGGCCATCAGCTGGAGCACCTCGCGCTCGCGCGGGGTCAGCGCGTCCAGCGGGTCGTTGCGGCGCCGGGTCAGCAGCTCGGAGACCACCTCCGGGTCCAGCGCGGTGCCGCCCGCCGCGACCCGTTCCAGCGCGTCCAGGAACGCATCGACCCGCCCCACCCGGTCCTTCAGCAGGTAGCCCACCCCGCTCGCCCCGTCGCCCAACAGCTCGGCGGCGTAGGTCTCCTCCACGTACTGCGACAGCACCAGCACCGGCAGCCCGGGGATCTCCCGGCGCGCCGCCAGCGCCGCCCGCAGCCCCTCGTCGCGGAACCCCGGTGGCATCCGGACGTCCAGCACGGCCGCGTCCGGGCGGTGGGTGAGCAGCGCCGGCAGCACCTCGGGCCCGCTGGCCGCCACCGCCACCACCTCGTGCCCGGCGGAGGTCAGCAGCAGCACCAGCCCTTCCCGCAGCAGGGCGTTGTCCTCGGCGATCACCACGCGCACGGCAGCTCCACTTCGATCACGGTCGGCCCCCCGTCGGGGCTGGTCAGGTCTACGGTCCCGTCGAGCGCGGCGACCCGGCGGCGGATCCCCAACAGCCCGCTGCCGCCGGGGTTCCCCGGTGCCGGCGGGCGTGCCGCGCCGCCCCGCCCCTCGTCGCGCACCACCACCCGCAACGCCCTTTCCCTGCGGGCAAGTTCCACCGCAGCCCGGTCCGCTCCACTGTGCCGGGCCGCATTGGTCAGGGCCTCCGCGATGACGAAGTACGCGGCCGCCTCGACCGCCGCCGCGGCCCGCGGTCCGGGCTCCAGCCCGTCCGCCCGCACGGTCACCTCCAGCCCGCTGCCGGCCGCGAGCGCCCGCACCGCGCCCACCAGCCCCCGGTCGGTGAGGATCGGCGGATGGATCCCGCGGACCACATGGCGCAGCTCCGCGAGCGCCGCCTCGGCCTGGTCCTGTGCGTCGTCCAGGAGCCGGCGGGCCGCCTCGGGGTCCTTGTCGTACGCGCGCCGGGCCAGGCCCACCCGCATGGACAGCGCCACCAGACGGGCCTGCGCGCCGTCGTGCAGGTCCCGTTCGATGCGCCGGAGTTCGGCGCCGTGTGCAGCGAGGGCACCGGCCCGGGTGACGGTCAGCTCCTCGACCCGCTCGGCGAGGTGCGCGCTGTGCAGGCTGTCCGGCGCCGGGCGCAGCAGCGTCCGCGACCACGCCGCGTCGAGGTCGGCCAGCCGCCCGACCAGCGGGAGCAGCACCGGCCGGCGCCGCAGCAGCCCGCACCACACCCCGTCCACCAGCAGCCCGACCGGCCACAGCGGCAGCGCGAGGTATGCCAGGAGCCAGCCGTAGCCGAAGTGCGCGGCGAGCCAGCGCAGATCGCGGTACGTGCCCGGATCCGCGAGCGCGGTGCGCACCCGCGCGGACAGCTCCCCGGTCAGCGGCAGATACGCCTCGGGGACCGCCGCGCCCGTCCAGGCCGCGATCCGCCGCCGCTTGAACCCTGCCATCCTGCGCAGCATCAGCACCGTCTCCGGCAGCACCCCCGCGCCCACCACGAGGAGCGTCGCGACGGCGGTGAACAGCAGCACCGCGAGGAAGAGGTAGGACACCAGCGACAGCCCGGCCGCCGCCAGCAGCTGTACCGTGGCGCGCCGCGCCCGCCGCACCGTCTCCCCCATGGCCGTCAGCCTAATACTCCAGCTGTAGATCATGATCTTGCTGGTGGGGTGAGAGTGTCAGTGGTGCATGGCACTTTTAGGGGTGGTTGTCATCTGTCTGGGAGCCTCAAGTGGCGAGCCAGCAGGCGAGTTGGCGTTGGTCATCGCTGCCGCTCTCCGAGCGAGGTGGACCGACTGTCAGCGCCAGACGAGACTGCGGATGAGCCGCCTTTGCAAGACGGTGTGCGGCGTGTCATCGATCGTTGCCGACGTGGTGCTTCACAGCCGGCGGACGCGCAGCACGCCGGTCAGCATCGGGAGGGTGAACTCACCCTGGGCGGTCTCCGGCCTACTCGCGAGGAAAGCGCGGATCCGGCCCAGCGTGGCCTCTTGTTGCTGTTCTGGCATGACCAGCACCCCCGCGCGGGTCGCGAGGGTCGCGACGAGAGAGCCGGCGGTGCGGCGCTGCCCATGCGGGAACTCAGCCTGCTCCGGCGAGCCGAACCGGGCGGCCACACCAGTCTTTGGAAGGTGCATGTTTGCCGTCTCGACGCGCCAGCTGGCGGGCGTGTCACGCGGGCCGATGGCCGCGCTCCCGCTGACCCGCGCGAGCCCGGAAACCCACTCGACCCGGTCGTCCATGACGTTCCACAGACCGGCCAGGACGCCGCTTGGCGCGAGGACCCTGGCGATCTCGGATCCCGCGACGGCCATGTCGAACCAATGCATGGCGTTGCCGGCCAGCACGGCATCGACGGACGCGTCCGGCAGCGGGATCGCCTCAGCACTACCCGACAGGGCACGGACAGCCGGCAGCGAGCGGCGCAGCTCGGTCAGCATCGCCGGGTCGGGCTCAACCGCAATGACTTCGACACCCAGCGCGACCAGCGTGGCGGTCAGCTTGCCGGTTCCGGCGCCGAGGTCGAGCACGCGCGGGCCGGGCGCGAGCTTGAGCGCCCAGCGCACCGCGGTCTGCGCGTAGTCCGGACGGTGCTCGGCGTATGCGTCCGCCGCCGCGCCGAAAGACGAGGCGTGAAGCAGCCGTTCATCCTGGTCCATACGGTGACGCTAGCGGTGCTGCTGGCGGTCGGCTACCCCGCCCCACCACTTCGGCGACGGCCACCCGATAGCGCTGGGCGGTTGACGCTCGGGCTGCTCGCCGACCTGCCCCGCAAGAACTGCTGGACGAGCGCCGAATGGGCCGGGGAAGCCCCCCCCCCGCACGGCATGCGGCACCTGCTGTGCCGGGCTTCTTGGGACGCCGACGCG
The DNA here is from genome assembly GCF_040641675.1 of Streptomyces sp. NPDC020742. Taxonomy (NCBI): domain Bacteria; kingdom Bacillati; phylum Actinomycetota; class Actinomycetes; order Kitasatosporales; family Streptomycetaceae; genus Streptomyces; species Streptomyces sp. NPDC020742. The sequence continues at coordinate 245,426 of NZ_JBFAEA010000006.1, read as the reverse complement.
GTGCGGGACGACGTCCGTGACTACGTCGTTGAGCACCTGGCCGACGAGGCAGCGGTGCTGGTCGTCGACGAGACCGGCGATGTGAAGAAGGGCCATCCACAGCCTCTCCCACCGGCTGGGCTGGTCCGACTGGCGACGCCGCCATCAAGCCCGAGCCTAGACCAGCCACTACCGGCGACAAGCGGCCACAGCATGAAGATCACGATCTACAGCTGGAGTACTGAGCGACCCCGTCCCGGGCGGCCGGGTGCGGAACGGCCGGCCGGTGCACCCCCGTCCGGGGTGTAGCCGGCTACACCCCGCCTTCGGGGGGTGGCTCCCTCGACGGGCCGTCCCCGGGGCGGCACCGTGGTTCCCGGAGCGTTCAAGACCCCGCGCTCCGCACGGACTTGCCGGAAGGAACCGCTATGAAGGCCCTGCTGTGGTGTGTGCTCGTCCTCGCCCTCGTCTTCAACGTCTCCACCAGCTTCGCCTTCGACGGCCTCCAGCAGGTGCTGGTCAGCGTCGGCAGCGGGGTGGTGGTCATCGGGTCGGCGGTGGGCCTGTTCCTGCTGCGCGGGAAGCGGGCGTGAGGCACGGGTGCGCTACGTGTAGGCACGGGTGAGGCACGCGTAGGCACGGCTTTGCGGGAGGGCGTCTCCGGGGCGCGGGACGTCCGCCGGAGCGCGGGTGCCTCCGGCCGGGGTGGCAGGAAGCGGGCCTTCCGCCGTCCCGCCGCGGCCGGTTCAGCGTTGCAGGAACTGCTGGCACTGGTACGGGCCGGCCCGGCCGTCGCGGCCGACGACGGTCACCTGGACCTTGTCCGGGCGGGTGCCGTGCAGGACGACCTCGGCGCGGGCGAGGGTGCAGACCAGCTGAGCGGTGCCGGGGTACTGCGGGGAGCCGAGGTAGCCGGTGGTGGTGAGGGTGACCCGGCCGTGCCGGGACGTGGCGTGGAACTGCCCGCCCCCGTCGACCACATTGGACAGCCCGCTCGCCTGCTCCTCCGCGGTGGGGCCGGACAGCAACAGCTTGAAGACGTCGTCGAGTTGGTCGATCCGTACGCCGGGTCGGGACACCCCGCGCGGACCGCTGTCGGAGGCGAAGTAGATCCGCATGCCCTGCGGGATGCCGGACGGGGGCGGGCCGCCGTCGGTGACGCCGGTAGGACGGACGCCGCAGCCACCGCCGAGGAGGGCGAGCAGCGCACAGAGCAGGACGGTACGGGGGCGCGTCATCAGGGGGCCTCCGTGGGGCGGCCGGCGGACGGGGGGACCGGCGGGGCGGCGGGTGCGGGGCGGGGCGGGGAGCTGGGTGAGGAACCGGGTGGGGAGTCGGGGCGGGCGCCCAGTGGGGAGTCGGGGCGGGTGTCCGGTGGGGAGGCCGGAGCGGAAGCCATCGGGGTGTCCGCCCCGGTGCCCGGTGGGGTGTCCGTCCTGGGGCTGGGTGAGGTGTCCGTCCTGGGGCCCGGTGGGGTGTCCGCCCCGGGAGCTGTTGGGGTGTCCGCCCCCGGGCCCGTCGGGGAGTTCGTCCCGGAACCCGTCGGGGACTTCGGCCCGGGGCCCGATCGGGGTTCCGTCCCAGGGCCCGGTGGGGACAGGGGTATGACGAGGGTGAAGACGGCGCCGGGGCCGGATGCCGGGGCACCGACCTCGATGGTGCCGCCGTGCAGCCGGGCGTTCTCCAGGGCGATGGCCATGCCCAGGCCGCTGCCCTCGGAGCGGGTGCGGGCGCTGTCGGCCTTGTAGAAGCGGTCGAAGACATGGCGGGCGACCTCGGGGGCCAGCCCGGGCCCGCGGTCGGCGACCTCGACGGAGAGCCGGCCGTCCGTCTCCCGCAGGGTGACCGTCACCGGGGGCGCGCCGTGCCGCAGCGCATTGCCGACGAGGTTGGCGACGATGACGTCGAGGCGGCGGCGGTCCAGCCGGGCCCGGATGCCCGCCGGCAGCTCGGCCGTCACCGCTTCGGACCAGCCCCGGGCCGCCAGCGTGCCGCGCACCGCCTCGCCCACATCGGTCTCGTGGACGGTGAGCGAGGCGGCCCGGGCGTCGAAGCGGGAGATCTCGATGAGGTCGTCGACCAGCCGGGCGAGCTTGGCGGTCTCCGCGCTGACCGTGCGCGCCGCCTGTGCGGTGTCCGGGGTGAGCTGGTCGGCGTCCTCCTCCAGGACGCTGGAGACCATGGTCATCGCGGCCAGCGGAGTGCGCAGCTCGTGCGAGACATCGGCGACGAAGCGGCGGGCCAGGGCCTCCTGGGTGCGCAGTTCGCCGACCGTGTGCTCCAGGGTGCCGGCGGTCTCGTTGAAGGTGTGCGCCAGCTCGGCCAGCTCGTCCCGGCCCTTCTCCTCGACGCGGATGCTCAGGTCGCCCTCGGCCAGCCGGCGGGTGGCCCGCGCCAGCCGGCGCACCGGCCGCAGCGCGGTACGCGCGGCGAGCAGCGCCAGCACGGCCGACAGCAGCACCACGGGGAGCAGGCCACTGGGCACGGCGCGCACCAGGTCGGCGGCGTCCCGTTCCTCCTCGGCCAGGGACACCACCGCGAACACCTCCACACCGGAGGCCTTCGCGGCGTCCGCACCGGACCGGGCGCCGGCGGCCAGGCCGACCGGGGCGCCGATCACCAGCCAGGGCTGTCCGCGGTACTGCACCCGCTGGAGCGCCACCCGGTCCTCGGTGCGTACTGCGGCGCGCAGTTCGGCGCTGATCCGGCTGCGGTCGGCGGACGGATCGGAGGTGGCGGTGAAGTCGCGGTACTGGGCGACGACCAGCGAGCCGCGCACCCCGGACGAGACGCCGGTGGCGAACCGGGCCAGGGACCGGGGGTCGGTGGGGACGTCGAGGTCCCCGGCCAGCCGCTCGACGCGGTTGCGGAAGTCATCGACCGCGGCGCTCTGGGCCCGCCGCAGGACCGCGTCGCGCGCTTCCCGGTACGCCAGGGCCGTCGCCGTCACCGCGCTGATCAGGGCGACCACCACCACCGTGATGATCAGCCGGCCGCGCAGCCCGGCCACCCCGGTCCCGGAGGCCCGCAGCCGCCCCGCGCGCCGCCCATTCGCCCGTGGCCCGGACGCCCGTCGTTCGGACCCGGACCGCCCGGCCCTCCGCAGCCCCGACACCCGCGGCCTCACAGCGGCCCGAACCGGTAGCCGAAGCCGCGCACCGTCTGGATGTACCGCGGCTTGGCGGGGACGTCCTCCAGCTTGGCGCGCAACCGCCCGACCGCGGCGTCCACCAGCCGTGAATCGCCCAGGAAGTCGTGCTCCCAGACCAGCGCGAGGAGCTGTTCGCGGCTGAAGACCCGGCCGGGGGAGGCGGACAGCTCCAGCAGCAGCCGCAGCTCGGTGGGCGGGAGGGGGACGGGCGCGCCGCGTTTGGTGACGGTCAGCCCGGCCCGGTCGATGGCCAGGCCGGCGAACTCGTTACGGTCCGCGGGCGTGGCGGGGCCCGCCCGGCGCAGTGCCGCCCGGATGCGGGCCTCCAGCACCCGGCCGGTGATCGGCTTGACCACATAGTCGTCCGCGCCCGCCTCCAGCCCGCTGACCACGTCCAGATCCTCGCCACGCGAGGTGAGCATGATGATCGGCAGCTGGCTGCGGGCGCGGATCCGGCGGCAGACCTCGAAGCCGTCGATGCCCGGCAGCATCAGATCGACCACCGCGATCTCGATGCCGCCGCCCCGCGGCCGGGACAGCAGCGCCAGGCCTTCCTCGCCGGTGCCGGCGGCGTCGACCTGGTGGCCGTGCCGGCGCAGCACCAGCTCCATTCCGTCGCGTACGGAGGTGTCGTCCTCGATCAGCAGCACATGCGGCATGACGCCGATTATGAGCGAGGTCAGGAACCGCCCCGAAGTTATCCACAGGTCGGTGGAGCGGTCCGGCGGCATTGTTACGTTCTCATCATGCGGCCATGGAGCGGCCACCAACTAAGCCGCCGAAATTGGCCGCATGAACCCGCAGACGCCCTCCCGCTGCCGCGCCGGTCTTTCCCGCGCCCCCCGCTCCCACGCCGCCCGTTCCCGCACCCCCCGCCTCGCCCTGCTGCTCGCCGTCCCGGTCCTGGCCCTGACCACGGCCTGCGGCGGCTCCGAGTCCCAGGACAACGGCATCGCCACGGTCAGCGACGCGCCCTCCACCAGCCGTTCCCAGGGCGGCTCGGGCGGCTCCGGCGGCGGTGCCGCCCCGGGCAAGAGCGCTTTCTACGACGCACAGATGAAATACGTCCAGTGCATGCGCAAGAACGTCGACAAGGATTTCCCCGACCCGAAATTGAGCGGCTATCTGGACTGGACGAAGATCGACGAACTCCAGCAGAAGCCCGGGAACGAAGCGATCGCCAAGGGCGGCAAGGACGGCGTCTGCACCAAGGACATGCTCAACGCCACGAAGCTGGAGCCGCGGCGCGATACGCAGAAGGAGTACGAGTCGATGCTCGCGCACGCCAAGTGCATGCGTGCGCACGGCGTATCGAAGTTCACCAACCCGCAGCTCCAGGACGGCAACGTCATCCCCGGCGGTGACCCGAACCCGGGCTCACCCGCGCTCTCCCCCGACTCGCCCTCGTACAAGCAGGCCAAGCAGGCATGCAAGGACAAGCTGCTCGATGGTCTGGACGGGATGCAGTGAAGGTCCAAGCCCCCCGTCAGCGGCGGGTCGTCGCCGTGGTGGCGGTGACCGCAGGGGTCGCCGCCACCACCGGTCTGCTGCTGCTGACCGGCGTCGGCAGGGACACCCCGGCCGCCGGCCGCAACACCGCGCTGCCGCCCACGACGACCGAGATCACCCGCACCGACCTGGTCCAGAGCAAGACCGTCGACGGGCACCTGGACTACGCCCGGCGCCGGGCGGTGAAGTCACCCGTGGAGGGCACGGTCACCAAGGCCGCCCAGGTGGGCCGTACGGTCTCGATCGGGCAGCCGCTCTATGAGCGCGACGCCCGCCCGGTGGTCCTGCTCTACGGCGCGACGCCCATGTTCCGCGAGCTGAAGGTCGGCGACCGCGGCCCCGACGTCCTCCAACTGGAGCGCAACCTACGGGACCTGGGCTTCGGCTCCCGCCTGTATGTGGACGTCCGCTACGACGCCGCCACCAAGGCAGCGGTCACGTCCTGGCAGAAGTCCCTGGGCGTCACCGATCCCACCGGCAAGATCGGCAAGGGGGACGTGGTCTTCCAGCGCGGACCCGTACGCGTGGTGTCCGCCGATGCCGCCCTGGCCGATGCGATCAGCCCGGACCGCCCGGTGCTGACGGTCGCCTCCACCACTCCGGTCGTCCGCGCCACGCTCGACCAGGCCGACGCGGCGCTCGCCGCCAAGGGCACCAAGGCCGAGATAGCGCTGCCCAGCGGTGGCACGGTGCACGGCACGGTCAGCGGGACGGTCACCCCCGAGAGCGCCGACTCCTCCGGCGACGGCGGCTCCGGGGCCGAGACCGGGGCCAGGGACGGTGAGGTCAAGGTGGAGATCACCCTCGACAAGGGGGCCGAGCTCCGCTCCAAGGACCAACAGGGCACGCTGAGCGTGAAGTTCGTCAGCGAGAGCCGCAAGAACGTGCTGACGGTGCCGGTCGAGGCGGTGGTCGCACTGCGTGAGGGCGGCTACGGCCTGGAGGTGGTGCAGGGCACCAAGACCCGCATGGTGCGCGTCGAGACCGGGCTCTCCGCCGACGGCCGGATCGAGGTCAGCGGTGCCGGACTGGCCGAGGGCATGAAGGTCGGAGCGGCCGAGCAATGACAGCGCCCACGACCGATCCGGCGCCGGCCCCGCCGGTGATCGAACTGAGCGGTGCCAGCCGGACCTACCCGGGCGGGGTGCACGCCCTGCGCGGCGTCGACCTCCGGGTGGCGCGCGGTGAACTCGCCGCCATCGTCGGCCCGTCCGGCTCCGGCAAGTCCACCCTGCTCAACCTCCTCGGCACGCTCGACCGGGCCACCGCGGGCGAGGTGCGGGTGGCCGGGCACGACGTGAGCGCGCTGACCGACGCCCAGCTCTCCGCCCTGCGCGCCCGGCACATCGGCTTCGTCTTCCAGCACTTCCACCTCGCCCCCGGCCGCAGCGCCCAGGACAACGTCGCCGAGGGCCTGCTCTACGGCGGCACCCCCCGGCGCGAGCGCCGCGAGCTGGCCGGCCGTGCCCTGGAGGGGGTGGGCCTCGGACACCGTGTGCACCACCTCGCCCACCAGCTGTCGGGCGGTGAGAAACAGCGGGTGGCCATCGCCCGCGCCCTGGTCGGCGCGCCGGACCTGCTGCTCGCGGACGAGCCGACCGGGGCCCTGGACACCGCGTCCGGGGAGCTGGTCATGGACCTCATCCGCGAGCTGCACGCATCCGGTACGACCGTCTGCGTCATCACCCACGACAACGAGATCGCCGCGTCGCTGCCCCGTCGGATCCGCCTCCGTGACGGTGCGGTCGTCGACGACTCCGGTGCCCCCACCGAGGAGGTGTCCCGATGAGCGGCCCCGCGCTGCGCCCGGCGCGGCTCTCCCTAGCCGATGTGCTGCGCACCGGTGCCGAGGGCCTGCGCAGCCGGCGCACCCGCGTCGTGCTCTCCGCGCTCGGCATCGCGATCGGCATCGCCACCATGGTCGCGGTGGTCGGCCTGTCCACCTCCAGCCGCGCCGATCTGCTGGCCCGACTGGACCGCTTGGGCACCAACCTGCTCACGGCCGAAGCGGGCCGGGACGCGCTCGGGAACGAGGTCAAGCTCCCCAAGAGCGCGGTGGCGATGGTCGAGCGGATCGGCCCGGTCCAGCACGCCACCGCCACCGGCTCGGTCGACGCCCGGGTGCGCCGCAGTGACGCCGTACCGGAGGAGCTGGCGTCCGGCGTCACCGTCCAGGCCGCCCGGCCCGATCTGCTCACCGCCCTCAACGCCCGTACGGAGAAGGGCAGATGGTTGGACGCGGCGAGCGAACGGCTGCCCGCCGTCGTCCTGGGATCGGTGGCCGCCGACCGGCTCGGCATCACCGCGCCCGGCGCCAAGATCCTGCTGGACGACCGGTGGTACGTGGTCACCGGCATCCTCGCCCCCATCGAGCTGGTGCCCACCCTGGACCGCATCGCCCTGGTCGGATTCCCCTCCGCCGAGCGCTACTTGGGCTTCGACGGACATCCCACCACCGTCTTCGAACGCTCTACGGACGCCTCGGTGGAGGCCGTGCAGCAGGTGCTGGCCCGTACGGTCAACCCCGGCGACGAGGGTGGGGTGAAGGTCTCCCGCCCCTCCGACGCCCTCGCCGCCAAGGCCGCCACCGACAAGGGGCTGACGACCCTGATGCTGGGGCTGGGGGCGGTGGCGCTGCTGGTCGGCGGGGTGGGCGTGGCCAACACCATGGTCATCTCGGTGCTGGAGCGCCGCCAGGAGATCGGCCTGCGCCGCGCCCTGGGCGCCACCAAGGGCGCGATCCGGATCCAGTTCCTCACCGAGTCCCTGCTGCTGTCCGCGCTCGGCGGGGCGGCGGGCGCGGCGCTGGGTGCCGCCGCCACGGTCGCCTTCGCCCGCGCCCAGGGCTGGACCGCGGTGGTCCCGCCCTGGTCGCTGGCCGGCGGGCTGGCGGCGACGCTGCTGATCGGCGTGGTCGCGGGCCTCTATCCGGCGGTACGGGCCTCCCGCCTGCACCCGACCGCCGCCCTCGCCGCCACCTGACCGCCCGGCCCGACTCACCCCCGGGGGCCGCCTCCGGCCCTCGGGTGCCCGGCACCCGGGCGCGCGGCACCCCGCCCGCCGCGGGCCGACGCCGCCGGACGCGGAGGGGCCGCCGGGGGCGCGATCGGGCCCGCCCCCTTCACGGTGCGCAGCACGGGCGCGGTCTCCAGGGTGTGGATCGCGGCCTGGCCGCCCAGCCGCCCGGTGAGGTAGCGGTGCAGCGCCGCGGGGTCGGGGCACAGCGCCTGGGCGACCACATTCGTCCGGCCGGTGGTGGCCGCGACGAAGGCGAGCTCCGCGTGCCCCGCCAACGCCGTGGCGACCCGGTCGAGGCGGGCGGGGGCGACGGCCATCCACAGCATCGCCTGGGTGGTGGCGCCGAACAGCGCATCGTCGACCTCGACGTCGAAGAAGAGCGCGCCGGCGTCCCGGAGGGCGGTCAGACGTCGGGCGACGGTGGCCGGGGACCAGCCGGTGGCCGCGGCCAGTTCGGCCTGCCCGGTCCGACCGTCCCGCTGGAGCGCGGCCAGCAGCGCACCGTCGGCAGCGGTCAACACCGGCCCTGCGCCCAGGAGTCGGTCCCCGCCCCTGCGGTCGCCGTGGGGTGCCAGCTGCCGTCGCTGCCCCTCGTCGAGGATGCCGGCGCGGCCGCGCCAGGCCGTGGGGCCGCCGAGGTAGGTGTGCAGCAGGGCATGGGCGGAGACCGCGGTGATCCCGGCGGTGCGCGGGATGTCGTGCAGCAGCAGCGCATGTCCGTCGGCCCCGTCGGCCGGGGCGTGCACCACCGCGAGGATCTCGGTGCCGCCGGACGCCAGCTTCACCCAGGAGGTGTCGCTACGGCGGGCCAGTGCACGGGCGAGGTCCTGGGCGCCGTGCGGAGCGGCGGTCAGCCGGACCAGCCACTGCACCAGCCCCGCGCAGTGCGGATCGGCGAGCCCCACCACCCGCAGCCCGGCCCGGGCACGCAGCCGCCGGTAGCGGCGGGCGACGGTCTGGGTCGAGACGCCGAGCACCGCGGCGATCCGGCTGAACGGCGCCCGCCCGTCGAGGTGCAGGGCATGCACCAGCCCGCGGTCGACGTCGTCCAGCGCTGCCGCAGTTGCCGCACCGGTCATCGGCGCACCCCTCCCGGTCGGCGGGCCAGGCCCGGAGCCATGGACGAATCCTTCACCACGATCGCCCTGATGGAAAAGATCGACCATCGCCGCACCACAGGAGGAACGGAGGCCCTCCGCGCCCGCACGCTCTGCCGAAAGGCCCCGCCCGGGGGCCGAACGGAAGGAGCCCCGCCCGATGCCTCCCGCACCGTCCGCGCCACCCTCGCAGCCCGCGCCGTACCCCCGCCGCTGGGCCGCCCTGGCGGTGCTGCTGACCGCCGAGGCGATGAACCTGCTCGACTCCACGATCATGACGGTCACCGCACCGGTGATCCACGGCGAACTCGGCGGGCCGGCCTCCGACATCCCGTGGTTCGGCGCCGCGTACACGCTCCCGTTCGCGGTGCTGCTGATCACCGGCGGCCGGCTCGGCGACCTCACCGGGCGCCGGCGCACCTTCCGGATCGGCGTGGTGGTGTTCGTGCTCGCCTCGGCGAGCTGCGCGCTGGCCGCCTCGCCCGCGCTGCTGATCACCGCCCGAGCGGTGCAGGGCGCCGCCGCTGCCCTGGTCATACCGCAGACCATCGGCCTGATCCGCGGCATGTTCCACGGGGACGAACTGGCCAGGGCGATGGGCAGCATCGGCCCCGTCATGGGGCTGGCCGCGGTCTGCGGTCCGGTGCTGGCCGGTGTGCTGACCCATGCCGACCTCCTCGGCTCGTCCTGGCGGTCGGTGTTCCTGGTCAACGTCCCGCTGGGCACCGGCGTCCTGCTCGCGACGCCGCTGCTGCGCGAGGACCGCGAGGACCGCGAGGACCGGCCGGACCGCCGGCCCCGGCTGGACGTGACGGGCACCGCGCTGGCCGTCCTGGCCACCGGGCTGATCATCCATCCGTTCCTGGGGACCGGCCCGTCCTGGACCTCGCCCCGGCCCTGGCTCGTCCTCGCCGCGGGCCTCGGCCTGATGGGGGTGTTCGGGGTGCACCAGCGCCGCCGCACCGCCCGCGGCGGCAGTGCGTTGATCGCGATCGGCCTCTTCCGGGACCGCCGTTTCCCCGCCGCGTTGGCCGCCGCGGTGCTGTTCTTCGCGGTGGTCAACGGCCTGCTGCTGGTGATCGCCCTCCAGCTACAGCTGGGGCCGGGCACCGATGCGCGGACCGCCGGGCTGACCCTGCTGCCGTGGTCCGGTGCGATGGCGGTCTCCTCCTGGACCGCGGGCGCCCACCTGGTGCCCCGCTACGGCGCCCGCGTGATGTTCGCCGGGCTCGCCGCCCTGTTCCTGGGCTCCCTGGGTGCCCTCGCCGTCTACGCCACCAGCAGCCCCGCCCGCTACCCGTGGCCGCTGCTGCTCGCGCTGACGGCCGGCGGGCTGGGGCAGGGGCTGTTCGCCGTCCCGTTCTTCACCACCGCGCTGCACCGGATCCGTCCGCAGGAGACCGGCTCGGCGGCGGGCCTGCTGAACGCCGCCCAGCAGTTCGGCGGCACGCTCGGCGTGGCCCTGCTCGGTGCGGTCTTCCTGGGCGCGGCCGGTGGCGGGACGCCGTCCGCCGCCGGTGCGCTGCGTGGTGCCGGCAGCGCCTTCTCGGTGGGGCTCGCGCTGCTTGCCGCGACCGGTGTGGCCGCCGCCCTGATGCGCACCCGGCGCCATGGGGGGACTCCGCCGCGGTGGAGTGTGCGCACTGTCCGGACCGTCAAGTCCGGTGCTGGCTACGGAGGGCGACGCGTGCCTGGTGAGACCGCTGAGGCGGGAGCCTCACCCCGTATCCGCAGCGTTATCTCCCGCTACTCTTCGTCGACAACATAATATTTTCCGCTTTTGTCTGAATTTTCACGCATATTTCCTTGTTGATAGGTAGGTCGTCGACGTAGCTTGGGAGTTGACGCAGTCGGAAACGGCTCGTCAGCAAGGAACGGAAACCGAGGAGGCAAGTATGAGCTTCCGGAAAGTCTTCCCCCGCAGGCGTCGAGGCGATGGCTGGGGCGACGGAGACGGCGGATACGGATACGGATACGGCGGTCACCGCCGCAGGTTCCGTCGTCGGTTCGGTCGCAGGCGTCGTCGGTTCTTCGGCTACGGCTACTGACCCAAAGCTCTGAGCTCGAGGCTGGCTCGCGATCCACGCGGGTCCGCCTCGTGGGTTGTGGGCCCGTACCTGTGCACTGGCCCCACACCTGCCCCGTTCCCCGAGCACCTCGACAGGGCGTGGCGATGATGCATCTGCCCGGCTCAACCCGGCGCCCGGCGAGCGATGAGACGCAGCCGGAACCGTTCCAACACGACAGTGAGACCGATCCTGTTGGCCGTAGCTTGTGGGGCCCCCAGACGGACCCCAGCATCCGCACCCAGCGCGTCGGCCTCAAGGAGTCCCTCCGCCGCTTCTGGCCACTGACCCGCGGCGACCGACGCTGGATCATCCTGGTCTGTCTGGCCGCCATCGTCGCCGCGCTGGCCGAGACCGCGGCCATCCTCTTCTTCGCCCAACTCACCGACAACGCCCTGCAGAAGGGCTCGGTCAACGCCTTCTGGCAGCCGGCTGCGCTGTGGCTGGGCGTCGCCGTCCTCGGCGCGGTGGTGGGCTACCTCGGAAACTCCCTGGCGGCCTGGGTCGCCGAGCGCTTCGTGATGCGGCTGCGCGCCCGCACCTTCGCCCATCTGCAGGAGCTGCCGCCGCACTTCTTCCAGCGCAGCCGGCGCGGAGACCTCGTCGAGCGCATGACCGGCGACGTCGACGCCATCGAACAACTGGTGGTCACCGGGTTCGTGCAGGCGGCCGCCGCCCTGTTCGGCATCCTCTTCTACGCCGGCGCGGCCCTCTTGCTGCGCTGGGACCTCGCGCTGGTCACCTTCGTCCTGGCACCGCTGTTCTGGATCGCCACCCGGCGCTTCACCGGCCGCGTCAAAGAGGTCTCCCGCCGGGAGCGCGCGGCGGACGGCGCCATCACCGCGGTCGTCGAGGAGGGCCTGGTCAACGTCGTACTGACGCAGGCCTACAACCGCCAGCGGGACGAGGAGCAGCGGCTCGACCGCCAGGCCCGCAGCTGGTTCCGCGCCTCGGTGACCAGCGCCCGGCTCAACCAGCTGTACGAGCAGTTCGTGGAGGTCCTGGAGACCCTCTGCGTACTGGCGATCATCGGCCTGGGGGCCTGGGAGATCTCCGCGGGCCGGATGACCCTCGGCCAGCTGCTCGCCTTCGCCGCGTTCATCGGCTACCTCTACCCGCCGATCCGCTCCCTGGGGCAGCTCGGTCTGACCGCCACCGAGGCGACCGCCGCCTCCGAGCGCCTGCTGGAGATCCTCGACGCCCGCCCCGCCGTCACCGACCCCGCGCCCTCCCTCATCGCCCCGCCGCGCTTCCGCCGGGCGATCGGCGAGGTGGAGGCCCGCGACGTCGACTTCCACTACCCCGGCACCCCCGAGGACGCCCTGGTCCTACGGGACTTCTCCTTCACCGCGGTCCCCGGCGAACTGCTGGTCGTCACCGGCCCCAGCGGCGCCGGCAAGTCCACCCTCGCCGCGCTGCTGCTGCGCTTCTACGACCCCGACTCCGGCAGCGTCCGGCTGGACGACATCCCCGTGCACCGGTTCCCACTCGCCCAGCTCCGCCAGAACATCACCCTGCTGCCCCAGGACACCCTGGTCCTGCACGACACCGTGGGGGAGAACATCGCCTGCGGCCGCCCACACGCCCGCGCCAGCCACGCCGACGTGGTACGCGCCGCCCGCGCCGCCGACGCCCACGACTTCATCTCCGCCCTGCCCGACGGCTACGACACCATCATCGCCCCCGGCACCGCCCGGCTCTCCGGCGGCCAGTTGCAGCGCGTCGCCATCGCCCGCGCGGTGCTCCGCGACGCCCCCGTGCTCATCCTCGACGAGCCCACCACCGGCCTGGACGTGCTGGCCACCCAGCGCATCCTGGCCCCCCTGCGTCGCCTCGCCGAGGGCCGCACCACCATCGTGATCACCCACGACCTGGACCTCGCCGCCGACGCCGACCGCATCCTGGTCCTCGACCGCGGCCGCCTCGTCGAGTCCGGCACCCACCCCCAGCTCCTGGCCCAACAGGGCCTCTACGCCACCCTCTTCCACGCCCATCCGCCCGCCCACCCCCACAACGGCACCCCGAACGCCGGGGCGGCGGGACGGCGGCGGGCGGTGCGCTGAGGGCCCGCCCCGGGCGGTCCGGCGGCAGCCCGCCGGACCGCCCGGGTACACCCGGCCGCCCGGGCACACCACCCCGCCAGGATCAGACCCCGCGCGGATCCGGCAGCAGCCGGTCGAAGGCCACCGGGAGCCGTTCCGGGCCGCGCAGGATGGCGTTCTCCCGGTACGGCGGGGGGTCGGACACCAGGCGGGGGGAGTCCAGGCGGCGGGCGAGGGCGGTCAGCGCGATCTGCGCCTCGGCGCGGGCGAGCGTGGCGCCGATGCAGTAGTGGATGCCGCCGCCGAAGCCGAGGTGGGCGTTGTCGGCACGGTCGGGCAGGAACCGGTCCGGGTCGGGGAAGCGGCGGGGGTCCCGGTTGCCGGAGGCGAGCAGCAGGCGGATCCGCGCCCCCTTGGGGATGGTGGTCCCGGCGATGTCGATGTCGGCCAGGGTGCTGCGTCCGGACATCTGCACCGGCGGGTCGTACCGCAGCACCTCCTCCACCAGGGGAGTGGCCAGGTCGGGGTCGGTGCGCAGCCGGGCGAGCGCGTCGGGGTGGCGCAACAGGGCGAGCGTTCCGTTGGCGATGAGGTTGACGGTGGTCTCGTGGCCGGCGATCAGCAGCAGGCCGAGGGTGACCCGCAGGTCGATGGGGTCCATCGGGCCGTCCGGGCTCCGGCCGTGCAGCAGTCCGGCCAGCAGATCGTCACGGTCGTCGGCGTCGTGGCGGGCGATGAGTCCTTCGAGGTACTCCGCCAACTCGGTGCGCGCCTGCTGGAGTTCGTGGATCTCCTGCTCGCTCTGGGTGCTCACGGGGTCCAGCCCCCGGGTCAGGCGGCGGGCCAGGGCGCCGAAGAGCGGCTCGTCCTCGCGCGGTACGCCGAGCAGTTCGCAGATGACGGTGACGGGCAGCGGGTAGGCGAGGTCGCCGACCACGTCCAGCTGTCCGGGCCGCTCGCTGGTGTGCGCGTCGAGCAGGGCGGTGACGAGTGCGTCGATGTGGTCGCGCATGCCCATGATGCGCGGGATGAACTGCTGGGTGACCACGTGGCGCAGCTGGTCGTGCCGGGGCGGGTCCTCCATCAGCAGGCTCTTGCGGATCGGCTGCTGCTGCGGGTTGAGGCGGTCGGCGCTGATCCGGGGATCACGGAGCAGCAGGCCGATCTCGCGGTGCCCGGTCGCCAGCCAGGTCCGGTCGTCCATCTGCACGACCGGCTGCCGGAGCAGCTCCTCGTACGCGGGGTAGGGGTCGGCGCGGTTCTCGTGCCGGAGGAGGTGGGCGAACAGGTCCGTGGCCGAGCGCTGCTGGAGGGCCGGGGCGACGGTGGTCATGGGGAACTCCTCACTCGTGCCCGGCCAGGACGGACGGGACGGACGGGACGGTCGGGGCAGCAGGGGCGGCCGGCGCGGAAGGCGTGGCCGGGCCGGATCGGGCGGTGAGGGGGTCCGGGCCGGCCGGGGCGGCCGGGGCCGCGGGCCGGGGGAAGGCCGGGTCGAATGGCTCGTGCCGGTCCGGCCCGTCGGTCGCGTTGAGCACCGGCGGGAAGGACGCCCCGGCCTCGATGAGGGCGGCGTAGCCGTCCAGTACGCGGGGCGAGTCCACCGCGACGGCGGCGACCAGGCGGCCGCGCTGCCCGTAGGCGGCGACGAAGCACCGCTGGTCGAGCGAGCCCTGGGTGACCACGACCTGATCGGCGAGGGCGGGCAGCCCCACGCACTTGAGGTTGACCCCGAACTGGTTGGACCAGAACGCCGGCAGCGGCTGGTGGACGTGGTGGTCGAGCCGTGCCCGGGTCATGTTGTGCGCGGCGGTACGGGCCTGGGCGACGGCGTTGTCCCAGTGGTCCAGGCGCAGCAGCTGCCCGGGGAAGAGCGGGTGCGGCCAGCGGGCGACATCGCCGGCGACGAAGACGTCCGGCACCGGCGTCCCCTCGACGGTCAGGGCCCGGCAGGCGTCGTCGCACACCACCCCGCGGTCGTCGGCGGCCAGCCCCGAGCCGGCCAGCCACCCGGTGTTGGCCAGGGCGCCGGCGGCGACGACAGCCACCTCGGCCTCCACCACCGTGCCGTCGGAGAGGACCGCGCGCCGCAGCCGGCCGGCGGCGTCGCCCTCCAGGGCCTGGACGCTGGTGCGCAGCCGCAGGTCCACCCCGGCCTCGCGGTACCAGCGGGCCGCGGCGTCACCGACCACCCCGCCCAGCGCGCTCGCCAGGGGGGCGCCGCTGCGCTGGGTCACGGTCACCGCAAGGCCCAGGTCGCGGCAGACCGAGGCGACCTCGCCGCCGGTGAACCCGGCGCCGATGACCAGCACCCGCTCCGGTCCGGCGGCCAGCGCGGCGCGCAGCCGGTCGGCGTCGTCGCGGGAGCGCAGCAGGTGCACCCCGTCCAGGGCGCCGCCCCGCTCCTTTGGCCAGGGCCGGGACCGGGTGCCGGTGGCGATCAGCAGCCGGTCGTACGCCTCCCGCCGCCCGTCGGCCAGCGCCACCCGGCGGGCGGGCACGTCCAGGCCGTGCGCGGGGGTGCCGAGCAGCCAGCGGGCGCCGATGTCCCGCACCCGGGGCAGCACCGTGTGGTCGGTGGTCAGCCAGCCGGACAGCACCGCCTTGGAGAGCGGCGGACGGTCGTAGGGCGCGTACGGCTCGTCGCCGATGAGCGTGAGCTCACCGGTGAACCCCTCGTCCCGCAGGGCTTCGGCGGCGCGCAGCCCGGCCAGCGAGGCGCCGACCACGACGATGCGCTCGGGGGCGGTCACCGCGCACCCTCCGGGGCCAGGGGCGCGGGCTCGGTGGCCCGGCCCAGGGTGATCGCCTGTACGGGGCAGGCCGCGGCGGCCCGCTCGACCTCGCGGCGGGTGCCGGCGTCGGGCGCGTAGTCGTACTCCAGCGCCTCCTCGCCGTGGAACCGGAAGACGTCCGGTGCGGCGTAGACGCACTGCCCGTAGCTCTGGCAGCGGTTCAGGTCCACGACCAGCCGGAGTCCCTCCGGCGGGGAGCCGCCGGAACCGGCGGAATCAGTGAATCCGGTGAGCATGTCTTCGCTCTCCTCCCAGGTCAGCGGGGGTGCGGCGGCGCGTTCGGCGAGTGCAGGCGGTCGTGCCACGGCCCTCGCGTTTCCGATCGCGATAGCCATCCAGATAGTCACCACTATCTGGACTGTACACGCTATCCGCGCATTGACATAGTGCTTGCTATGCGAATAACCTCCCCAACATGAGCACCGAGCAGGACGCACCCGTACGCCAGCGGCTGACCCGCGCCGAGGCCAAGGCCCGCACCCGGCGGCTGCTGCTGGACGCGGCGGCCCGGGTCTTCGCCCGGAAGGGGTTCGCCGGGGCCTCGGTGGAGGAGATCGCCGAGTCCGCCGGCTTCTCCATCGGCGCGCTGTACTCGAACTTCGGCGGCAAGGAGGCGCTCTTCCTGGAGCTGATGGCCGAACGCGGGCTGGGCCGGGTTGCCGAGGCCGCCCAGACCCTCGAGCGGCACGAGGCCGGCACCGGGGAGGCCGCCGCCGAACTGGGGCGCCTGCTGGTGCACGTCGCCGACACCGACACCGACTTCGCCCCGCTCCAGGCCGAGTTCTGGCTCTACGCGGTGCGCAACCCGCACGTCCTCGACACCATGGCCGCCGCGCTCCGCGAACCCCGCCAGGCGCTGGAGGGCCTGATCGGCACCTGGCTCGCGGAGCGGGGCGCCCCCGCCGAGGTCCCCGCGGAATCCGTGGCCACGGTGGTGGCGGCGCTCTTCCAGGGGCTGGTGCGGCTGCGCCGGGTCGACCCGGACAGCGTCCCCGAAGAGCTCTTCGGCCAGGCCCTGGTCTGGCTGTTCGCCGGCGTCGGCGCGGGCGCCGCACCTCCGAGCAGCGCCGACCAGGGCTGACCGGTCCGCCCGGGAGCGCCCCCAGGCGTACGCGCCCGGGGCGTCCCGGGCGGGCCGCGGCCGACCGCGGCCGGCCAAGGGGTCTCGATCGCTCGCCACTCCTCCTGTCAGGAGCCGCCTTGATGAACCCGCACGTGCCAGATCGCCCGCCCGCCCGGACCGTCCGCAGGGTCTACGCCGTGGCCGGTCTCGTCCTCGCCTTCATGTGGCTGGGCGAGGCCAACGAGCCCGCCTGGGTGCACGGTGTGCGCACCGTCGTCCTCCTGATGATCCTGCCGCCCCTGCTCCTGCCGGCCAACCGCCGCCTCGCCGCCGCGTACCACGCGTCCGCGCGCCCCGGTTGGGCGCTGGCTCGGCTGGTCACCGCCCGGACCCTGATCGTCACGGCGGCCCTCGCCGTCAACTCCCTCCTCGGCCACCTGCTGGACCCGCCCTCCGACCACGCCCTGCGGGCGCTGGCGATCCGCGTCCTGTTCGTCCTGCTGACCGTGCCGCTCCAGATCCGCGCCGCCCGCAGGGCGCGTGCCCGCGGCGCTCACCCGTCCGCCCGCCCCACCCTGTCGGCGCCCCGCGTGATCGTCGCCAAACTGGCCCTGGTCGCCGCCGCCTTGCTGGCCCAGCTCCTGCTCAACCCGTACGTGGTGAACGCCCAGGTGCTGATCGCCGCTGCCCTCGCCGGGACCGTGACCGCCCTGGGCCCCCGCCTCCACGCCAAGCTGCTGATCGCCCCGGCCACCCCCTACGTCCCCGCCACCCCTGATGGCCCGGACGCCCCGGAGCAGCGCCCGGCCCGAGCCCCGGCCTGACCCCTTCGCGACGACGCACATCCGCTGCGTAGCCCCCGTACGGCCTGAAGGCCCGCTGAGAGAAGCGTTCCTGACGCACCGTCAGATAACCTCGCCCGCGCGACCCGCCTCTGCTGCCCGCGCCCCCGCCCGCCCGAACCCCGCCCCACCCGCACGCTCGACTGCTAACATACATACATACATGCATGTACGTAACGATCGGGCGAGCGGGCCGGACGACGGTCCGGAGCCCGCGGGCCCCCGTCGTTCCACTCAGGCCGAGCGGAGGGCCCGTACGCGCGCCGCGCTGCTGGAGTCGGCCGCCAGGGGGCTGTCCCGCCACGGCTACAGCAACCTCGTGCTGGAACAGGTGGCCAGGGAGGCCGGGTACACCCGCGGCGCCCTCTACCACCAGTTCAAGGACAAGCAGGATCTGGCCCTGGCCGTGAGCGGGTGGGTCCTGGAGGCCTGGCAGCAGGAAGTCGGCCGCGCCGTCGAGCAGGAGCCGGACCCGGCCCGGGCCCTGCTCACGCTCGCCCGCGCGCACACCGTCTTCTGCCGCCGCGACATCGCGGGGGTGGCGGTGGCGCTGCGCCTGGAATTCTCCGGGCAGGACCATCCGGTCGGGCACGAGGTGGAGCGGGGCTACCGCGTGCTCGTCGAGCGCTGCGCCGGTCTTATCCAGGCCGGACGCGACGCGGGGACGATCCCGGACGGGCCACCGGCCGGGGACGTCGCGCTCGCCCTCGTCGGTGCGATCGAGGGGACGTCGATCGCGGTGGCCGGGCAGGTCCCGCATGACGAGTCGCTCGTGGCCGCCGCTGTTGCCGGAGTCCTCGGCCTTCCGGCACCCGCTGCGCCACCCCGCTGAAGGACCTCGTCCGAGCTGGACCCGGACGCGCCCCGGACCGGGGCACGGACCGGGGCACGGACAACCGGGAGGGACGCCGCCGGCGGACGAACGGGCGGGCATCCCCTCGACAGTCGCCAACACCACCACCAAGGAGTGCAGATGAAGGTCGGCATGGTTGCCAGTCACTACCCGCACGCCGCGCACCGCGAGGAGTTCGTCTCCCGCGTCCACCGCGTCGCCGAGGCCTTCCGGCGGTCGCCGGGGTGCCTCTCCGCCGAGTGCTGGCTGTCCCCCGAAGGCGACGCGGTGATCTCCACGGTCCAGTGGGAGTCCGAGGAGGCCCGCGATGCGTCCCTCGCCACCCTCATGACGGCGGATGTGGACGTCGCCTACGACGCGCGCGAGGTCCGCCCCCGGGAGATCCTGCACCTCATGGCGGGCTAGCGCGGCAGCCGCCCCGCGGAACGGCCACAGGGGCTCCACCGCTCGACGGTGGAGCCCCTGCGGCTCGGGTGCAGCGCGCTCACTCAGAAGCGCACGGTGCGGTCCCGGGTGACCGTCGGGACGGCGAGCACCGCGTCGAACGCCGCGGGGACCGGGGCGCGCAGCAGGGAGCTCTGGCTCCGGATCCCGTTGAGCAGGGGCGCCCCCTGCGCGTCCCGCGGTGCGTGGCGCACATCGGTCAGGGTGATCCGGTCGGCGAGGCCGGCATCGGTGAGGGCGGCCTCGACGCTGCCGGCCCGGGCGGGCTCCAGGTGGGCCTCGGCGAGGGTGAAGCCGACCGCGGCGCTCGCGTCCGGGTACATCTCCGGTACGTGGTCGGCGGTGTGCACCAAGGCCACCGCGCGGTAGTCCTGACCGAGCATCCGCTGGAGGTGCTGGCCCATGGGCAGCGCGGTGAGGCCGCCGTCGAACTCCAGGGTCGTCTTGTGGAGGTGGCTGTTGTGGGCCGCCAGGGCGATCCGGGCCCCCGGGTCGGCGCGCTCCAGGTGCCAGCGCACCGACTCGGCCAGGTAGATCTCGCGCACCGACAGGTCCGCGGCCAGGCCCCGCCCGGACACCAGGGCGTCCATCGCCTGGAACATGTAGTCGGTGTGGCAGGCCGCTTCCACCCGGCGCCGGGCGGTGTCGAAGCGGCCCTGGTCGCTGCGGGAGACGTAGAGCGGTTCGGCGGCCCGCAGCCGCAGCAACAGCCGCGCCAGTACGGCGGTCAGCTCGTTCTGCTCGGCGGCCCCCAGGCGGGCCCACGCGGGCCCCGCCGCGGCGCCGGAACCGCAGCCCGTGAGGAACCGGTCGCTGACCTCCAGGGCCGTGTCGACGAGGCGGAGCGCGTCGGGGTCGACCTCGCGCAGGTAGTCGGCCACCGGCTCCAGGGCGGGCCGTAGCGCCCCGCCGGCTTCGGGGACGTCGATCCCGGCGAAGCGCAGCGGATGCCCGCTGGTGCGGTTGTGGTGGCGCAGCCAGTGCATGAGGTCCGCGGCGCCCCACTCGGCGGCGGCCCGGCTCACCGTCGCCAGGTCGGCGTCGTCCCCCTCGCCCCGTAGCCAGCGGTCGAGCGGGAAGGCCTCGCTGAAGCCGAACTCCATGGCGAAGACGGTGAATCCACAGCGTTCGGCGAGGAAGCGCAGCACCCGCTGGCGCGCACGCGAGAACTCCTCGACGAAGTGGGCGCCCTCGCCGATCCCGACGACGCGGGCATCGCCGATGATCTCCCGGAGCGCCTCGAGGTCGTCGAGGGGCTGCTGCGGATCAAGGGTGGACAGGGTGGTGGAGTGCTCGCGGAACCAGTCGGCGAGCACGGTGCGGGAAGAAGGCTGGTCAGGCATGGGGGAGCTCATCTCTCAACGCGGAGGTTCAGGACAGCGCCACCCGTCCGCACCCGGCGGACGCAGTGACGCGACGATGCGCAGACGCAACCGGCGCCGGGCCACTGGGCCACTGGCGCGCCGCGTCCACCACGAACCCCGTCAGAGAAAATTGCTGCGGATTGCCATGGGGGGAACCTAGCGCCGGGTGACCTACCGGCGCACGTGAATATCCCGGCGCTCGCCGGGGACGGCTCGGAAAGCGAACTCCCTTGCGAGCGGACACATCATCACCTCATAACATCCCAACTCCCTTTGCGCAATGCCTTGTTGACATTGCCACATCGGCAGCTCCACCATCTGAGACGCAGGTCCGGCCGGTTCGCTCAGCACTCGGCCGGCCCACGCGGTTCCGGCCGTTCCACGCGGTACCGCACAGCTCTTCCGGTGTTTCCGGGCGCACCACGTCGGTGGGCGCCCTCATCCGTGCCCGCTCGCTCCGTCGCAGCGGGTCTGACGCCGAAAACGGGGGTAGTTGTCTTGAAGATCTTTTCCAGGACGGTGTTACGCGGCCGGGCTGCCGCGCTCGTCGGCCTGTCCGCCCTGTTCGGAACGCTCGGGATGGCCGGACCGGCCGCGCCCGCCGCGCAGGCCGCGCCCGCGCCACCGCACTTCGCCAACGGCTTCGGCCTCACCGTGATCAGTCAGCCGAAGTGGGCGGACGGCAAACGGCGCACCTTCACCTTCAAGGTGACGTCCGACCAGGTCCCGGCCTACAGCGTGCTGCCGGGTCAGGTCTCGGGCGAGCACACCGTCATGGTGACCCTGCCGACCGGGTACAACGGCGCCGCCGCCACCCGCTATCCGGTGAACTACACCCTGCACGGCGCGCCGGAGTACCCCGACGCCCTCCGCAACAAGGTCATCACCGAGCGGGCGACCGAGGGCGTTCCGCTGATCACCGTGACGCCGAACGGCGGTGGCCGCGGCTGGTACGCGAACTGGGTCAACCCCGGCGGACTCGGCCGCCAGAACTGGGAGACCTTCCACCTCAACCAGGTCATCCCGCTGATCGACGCCAACCTGAAGACGATCCCCACCAGGGCGGGCCGGGCGATCTCCGGCCACTCGATGGGCGGCTTCGGCGCGTTCCACTACGCCGAACACCGACCGGACCTGTTCAGCTACGTGGGCAGCTTCTCCGGCGACCTCGACTTCAACCCGGAGATGCGCGCCGCCGTGGTCGGCAGCGCGCTGCTGCCGGCGTACGGCAAGCCGACCGTCGCGCCCGACGCGGTCTTCGGGTCGCCGGTGTGGCCCCTCGACGGGGTTTGGAACGCGCAGAGCGCCGCCCAGCACGTCCGCTCGCTGCGGGGCATGGGCGTCGCGATGTACGCCGGCGACGGCGGCAACCTGACGGTGGATCCGGTCCTGGCCGTGGCCGAGAACCGGGTCCGCCAGACGGCCGTGACGGCCGCGTCCCACCTCAGGGCGGAAGGCATCTCGTACCGCTTCGCCGACTACCGCGACGGCAGCCGCTGGGGCAAGGGCTGCAACGGCAAGCACAGTCAACAGGCCTGTCTACAGGCCGACATGGACGACTTCGTGAAGCTGATCATGAAACGCTTCACGCGCTCGTGACCCTCGCGGCAGGCGGACCGGCGCCGCTCGACCAGGGAGCGGTGACGCCGTGAGGTGGCCGTCACCGGTCACCAGGGCCCTCGGCGCGAGGGTGTCCGTCGTGCCGGTGCTGTTGGCCGCGTCCGGCGCCGGGGTGGCGGGGGCCGCCGCCCTGGCGCCGACCGGCGCGTTCGCACCGTGGGCCGGGGCCATGCTCCTCGGGCCGGCAGCGGTGGGGTTGGGCTTCCAGGTGCGTCGCTTCCGGTCCGCCGGACGGGCCCGGCGCGAGGGCCCGACGCACCACCCTGGAAGCCCGGCCCGCCACCCTGGAAGCCAGCCCCACCACCCCGGGAGCCAGCCCCACCGCTTCGGAGGCCAGGACATCCCCGAGGGCCCGGTGCGCAACACGGTGGGCGGGAGCACCGTATACGGGTCGGTGCTCCAGGCCCACACGATCAACGGGCCGGTGACCATCGGGGAGCCCCCGCGCCCGAGTTCCGAGACACCGCTGGACCACGACGCGGATCTGCTCGCGAAGGCGCTCCGCAAGCAGTGGCGGGAGGAGGAGGAACACCGGAAGATCCGGGACCCGATCCCGCTGCCGGTCCGCTGGCAGGCGGCGCCCGACGAGGTGTTGGACCACTGGTCCAACATCTGCCGCTCCCCGGCCGGGGTGGTCGCCCCCGGCCGGCCGGACCTGGCCGGTCAGTTGGACGAGATCGTGGCGCTGTACCGCCGGATCCCGTCCCGGAGGCTCGTGGTGCTGGGCCGGGCGGGATCGGGAAAGACGATCCTGACCATACGGTTCGTCCTGGATCTGCTGGCCGCCCGGACCGCCCCCGCCGACCGGGTGCCGGTGATCTTCGGGCTCGCCTCGTGGAACCCCGCCCGTACGCCGCTGCGCCACTGGCTCACCGCCGAACTGGAGCGCAACCACCCCCGCTTGGCCGAGAAGCGCAGCCACTCCGGCCTTGCCGACAGCGGCCCCGGCGCACCGACACGCGCCGCCGCGCTGGTCGACAACGACCGCATCCTGCCGGTCCTGGACGGCTTCGACGAGATCGCCGACGGGCTGCGCCGGCCCGCGCTGGAGGCGCTCAACGCCACCGATATGCCGCTGCTGCTGACCAGCCGCTGCGCCGAGTACGCCGCCGCCGTGCGGCGCACCAAGGCCCTGACTGCCGCCGCGGCCGTCGAACTCAGTGACCTCTCCCTGACCGACCTGAGCCACTACTTGCCGCGCACCACCCGCAAGGCGACCCCCACCTCGACCGCGTGGGACCCCGTCCTGGACCACCTGCGGGACCGTCCGCAGCACCCGGCCAGCATCCGGCTCGCCACCGTGTTGAGGACCCCGTTGATGGTCGCGCTGGCCCGCACCATCTACAGCGACGACCCGGACCGCGACCCCTGGACGCTGCTGGACACCGGTGAGTTCCGCACCCCCGACGCCCTGGAGGACCACCTCCTGGACAACTTCATCCCCACGGTCTACCGCGACCGGGCCGCCGACCACCGCGCACGCGTCCCGCACTGGCTCGGCCACCTCGCCCGGCACCTGGACCGGCTCGGCACCCCCAACCTCGCCTGGTGGCAACTGGGCAGTACCCTCCGCCGCTCCTCGCGCATGGGCCTGATCGGGCTGACGACCGGGCTGGCCTTCGGCCTCGTGGACACGCTGGTGATGTGGTACGTGGTCTGTTACCTGGGCTACGGGGTGCTGCCGGGACTCGTCAACGGGCTCCTGAACGGGGTCTCGTTCGGCGCCACCTCCGGGCTGGTCTTCGGGCTCGTGTACGGGCTCCGGAACCGGAAGGGAGCCCGCGAGCCGTCCCGGGTACGCGTGCGTCTGCGTGGCGGCAGGAAGGGGAAGCGCAGGGAGTTCCTCCCCAGGCTGGCGATCGGGCTGGTGGGCGGCTTCGGCTTCGGATTCCTGTCCTGGCTCGTGGACACGCTGGTGATCGGACTGACGGATCCGCACGCGTACGGGCTGGTGCTCCTGCTCGCCCACGGGGCGGACATGGGGCTCCAGGCCGGGGTCCTGTACGGCCTCGCCGCCGGCCTCACCTTCGCGCTCAGCGCCGCGCTGGAGGGCCCCATCGACCTCGGCACCGCCGTCGGCCCCCTTGACCTGGTGCGGACCAACCGCGCGTTGGTGCTCTTCCACCTGCTCGTGTTCGGGCTCGTCCTCGGGATCGCGGGCGGGGCCCTCTACGGGCTCCACAAGTTCAGGGGGATCGACTGGCTCGCCTTCGGGCTGGTGGGCTGGCTGGGCGGCGGGCTCGCCTACGGACTCGGCCTGACGGCGTGGGGCCAGTGGCTGACCCTGGCCCGCCTCTGGCTGCCGCTGACCGGGCGGCTGCCCTGGGCCGTGAACGCCTTCCTGCGGGACGCCCATCGGCGCGGCGTGCTGCGGCAGGCCGGCGCGGTCTACCAGTTCCGCCACGCCCGGCTCCAGGAACGCCTGGCCCACACTTCCCGGACGCCCCGGTGTGGCGACGCGGACCCGGCACCGGAGCCACGCGCCCCCGATCATGAACCTCGCCGATCATGAACGTCCCAATCACGAATCCCCGATCATGAACGTCCCGATCACAAATCCCCGATCATGAACCATTTGCCGGCCCGTCCCGTATCCCCCATGAAGGCGCCGGACGAGCCCGGGGCGCGCCCGTAGCGGCACCGCCCCGAGAGCCCCGTCGGCGTGCCCGCCCCCCATGGGGCCCACCTGCAGGCACCCGCGCCGTGTGGCTCAGCCGCCGGCGGTTCCTGGTCAGGAGGACCGATGCATTCCCGTACCCGCGCCGCGCTGACCGGGCTCGCCGCCTGCTGCGCCGTCGTCAGCGCCGTGGTCCACCTCGTTATCGCCCCCGAGCACCTGGAGGAGATGCCGTACATAGGAATCCTCTTCATCGTCGGCAGCGTGGCCCTGCTGCTGGCCGCCGCCGGCCTGGCGCTGGCGAACTCCGTACTGGCCTGGTGGGTCGGCGCGCTGGTCAGCGGCGGCATGATCCTCGGCTTCGCCCTCTCGCGCACCGTAGGGCTGCCTAGCTACCACGAACAGGGCTGGGACCCGCCGTACGGGCTGCTGTCCTTCCTCGCGGAAGTCGGCTTCCTCCTCGCGTTCTTCGCCTGGTACGGCACCCGGCCGGCACGTACGCCCGCGGCCCCGGTCCGCACCAAGGTGCCCGCGGGCCGGTGACGGCGCCGCAGGAGCCGGCCGTGAGGTCCGTCCGCACCGCGCGGGGGGACGGGTCGCCCCGGCCCATGGAAGCGGCGGCGCAACCGGAAGAGAATGTGAGGGTGATCTTCCGTGGCCGCCCGGCAATCCGTCGGCCGGGGCGGACCGTATATCCAGGTGTGCAGAGGTTCCGGTTCCCCGTCGGCCGCCTCCCGGACGAGGCCCTGCTGTCCGGGCTGGCCACGGGTGACCCCGAACTCGCCGCCACCTTCGTACGGCGGTTCCAGCACACGGTCTTCGGCGTCGCCCTCGCGGTCCTGGGTGATCCACAGCTCGCCGAGGACGTTGCCCAGCAGACGTTCGAGCGCGCGTGGCGGCATGCGCAGATCTACGACTCCCGGCGCGGCTCGGTGACGACGTGGCTGACGGCCATCGCGCACAACCTCGCCATCGACGTCGTCCGCTCACGCCGTCCGGAGCCGGTGGCCCCCGACGACCTCGATGCGCTCCTCGACGTCGTGACCGACACCCCCGAGCAGCAGGCCCTGGCCGACGAGGCGTCGTCCACCTTGCGCTCCGCCGTGGCACGGCTGCCGCGCGAACAGGGCCGGGCCCTGGTGATGGCGGGCATCTACGGCATGACGGCCCAGCAAATCGCCGACTGGGAGAAGATCCCTCTGGGCACGGCCAAAACGCGGATCAGGACCGCGATGGGGAAGCTGCGGTCCACGCTCGCGTCTCCGAAGCGAGGCCACCATGGCTGACGACGTGACCTGTGAGCAGCTGCGGGAGCTCGGCGCCGAGCTGGCTCTGGGGGTCCTCCCCGGCCGCCGGCGGGCCGAGGCAGTGGCGCACCTGGACCGCTGCGCGGACTGCCGGGAGTACGTCGAGCAGCTGACCCTGGTCGGCGACGGACTGCTCGGACTCCTGCCGGGCAGCGAGCCGCCGGCAGGCTTCGAAACCCGGGTGGCGCGGCGGCTGCACCACGCGGCGCACGCCGACCACGGCCGCCTGCGGAACCGGGGACTCCTGCCGCCCAAGGGGTTCCGCAGCCGCGCCCGGCTACGCCTCGCAGCCGCCGCGGCCACCCTCGCGCTGGCCTTCGGGTTCGGCGGCTGGGCCGTCGGCACGGTCGTCACCAATGAGGCGGCCGCCCCTTCCCGCCCGGTCGAGGCCGGCGCCGGAATGCTGCACGCACAACTGGCCGGGGTCGGGCGCGACCGCAGCCCGGTCGGCGAGATCTACGTCCACCCCGGGCCGCCGGCCTGGGTGTACATGTCCGTCGACCTCGCGGACGCCGGAGCCACGCACGACGGCAAGACCTCCTGCGTGCTGGTGCGCAAGGACGGCTCCACCGTACGCATCGGCGCCTTCACCCTGCACGGTGGCTACGGCTACTGGGGAGCCCCGGCCTCGGTGGACCCCGCCACCCTCTCCGGCGCCCGCCTGACCACCCCCGACGGCACGGTGCTCGCCACCGCCCACTTCCCACCACGGTCGCCGTGACGGCGATGCCGCCCCTGCCCCGCCCCTGCCGCCCGAGGCGCGGCCGGGCCGCGGGGCGTCCTCAGGCAGGGTTCTTGGACCGCTCGATCAGACCGTTGATCGGGGTGTGGCCGTCTGCAGCCATGGGCTTGGAGTAGTCACCCACGGCCCAGAAGGAACCGGAGCCGCCGGCCGGTTCCAGATCGTAGAAGGCGTACCTCGGCGATTGCCTGTCACCATCGGGCGCAGGTGCTCCGGGCTCCTTGGTCCAGGTGGTGCCGCGGTAACGCCAGAAGACCGGAGGAGCCTTGACCGGGTCGGACCTGTCGGTACCGGTGGCCACCAGGCCGCCCTGGCCATCGGAGCCGAGCGCGGAGAGCCAGAGCTTGGCCAGCGATCCGGTGATGTCCTTCCACGTTGAGCCGTTCCAGTGCGCGACGCTCGGGACGGGCGGGCCGCCGTGGGAGTCGTGGGCCCACCCCGCCACATAGACGCTGTCCCGGGATGCCACGGTGATCTTGTCGGCCTCTGCGCCGGCCCGTATCGGGGGCCTGCTCATCAGTGTCCAAGTGGTCCCGTCCCAGTGGTAGGTCACCGGATGGCCGCCGTCCACCGGGTACTGCATGCCGGTCGCATAGGCGTCGCTCGCGGACAGGGCGTCGATGTCCCGGATGTCGACGAGCCGCGGCAGTGCAAAGGTTTGCCACGCACCGTGGGCATAGGTGTACAACGCCTTGCCGCCCTTGAAGAGCCGCCCGGGAACGGCCTTGATCGGGACTTCCGGCCAGGAGTCGTCGAAGGGGCCGGTGGTGGGAACGCTGTCCCAGCGCTTGCCGTCATAGTGCACGAGCGTCTGCTCCCGGCCTGTTGTGCCGTAGGCCCAGACGTCGCCCGCGGACACAGCGCTGACCGACGACCACTCCTGGACGTCAGGAAGTCCCGGGGCGGTGTCCTCGTGCCACCGCTTTCCGTCCCAGCGCATGATGACGCCGTGCTGAGCCTGTCTGCCGACCGCCCAAGCCAGGCCCTTATGGACGGAGGAGACGGATAACAGGGACTCGACGGGGCTGTCTCCGGCGAGGGAGACTTCCCATCGGGGAGTCGCGCCGGCCGCCTCGGCGCCGCCGGTGGTGAACGCGAGGGTGGCGAGAGCCAGTGCGGCCGCCGCGGTGCGCAGCGGGTGACGTGCAGACATCGGTAGGTGTTCCCTTGCGGTGATAGGGGTCTCCCTACGGGGCCTCGGACGGGACCGAGGGAGGCTGGACAGGGAGCCAGACCCGCTGGGGCGCCGAAAGGTTGCAGTGAACACGGCAGGCGGCTTCGACAACGCCAACCGACTGCGCCCGAAGTGCGCCCACGGGGTGTGGCGACTCCGCGCCCGGTAGGTGGAAGACCGTTCACCAAGCAGACCGGCGGCCCGCTGAGCCCGAACACGGGCTACCACGACCGGAAGCGACTCCTAGCGCACAACTGCGGTGGCTGTGAGGTCACTTGGGGCAGTGGAGGGCTTGATGCCGGTGGTCCTTGGGCGTGGTGCCGTAGGCGGCGCGGTAGGCGCGGCTGAAGTCGGTTGCGCGGGGGAATCCCCAGCGGGTGGCGATGGTGTGGATGGGGAGGGCGCGGAGCGCTGGGTCGGCCAGGTCGCGGTGGGCCGCCTCCAGGCGTCGGCGGCGGATCCATTCGGCGACCGTGGCGTCCTCGTCCCGGAAGAGACGATGCAGGTAGCTGGTGGAGATGTGGTGCGCGGCGGCGATCGTGGCCGGGGTGAGGTGCGGGTCGTGCAGGTGCTCCCGGATGAACGCCTGGATGCGCAGGATGAGGGTCCGTCGGTGGGTCTCCGGGGAGAGACTGTCGCCCGTTTCGAGCAGGTGGGCGAAGAGCGCGGCGGTCAGATCGGTCAGGACCGTGCCCAGTCGGGGGCCGTCGGTGGGCCGGTACGAGGTGGTGTCCTCGGTGAGTTGGATGAGGAACTGCGCCAGGAGGGCGCCCATACCGTCCCGGGTCGATACCGGCACCCCGACTATCCGGCGGGCCGCGTCGCGCGGCAGCGGCACCAGGACCTTGGGAATCTCCAGCCCCAACGTCGAGACCGGGGCCCCGATGCCGTGCACGTCATTCGGCAGCGAGGAAGAGCTGATGAGCAGGTCGAACGGCTTGTACTGGGTTTCCCGGTGCCTCCACACACCCGCCCCGGTCCCGCGTACGACGAGTGAAAGGTGGTAATTCTCGGGGTCGGACTGCCGGATCAGCTTGGGCGTGCGCCGGAAGACCAGCGGCTGGAAGGTGAGCGACCACACGGTGACACCACCGAGGTCCAGCACGCGCTGGGAGGCCCGGAAGTCGTCGGCGTAGTCGCTGCACAGCTCCATGGGGGCGTGGCTACGGCCCAGGAGCTCGGCCCAGTAGTCCAACCGGTCCGGCACGGGCACATCGTCACTCCGGAACACCATCTCGTCCAACAACGGTCTTTCCCCGTTTCTGAAACCGCGGGTCAAAGGGCACACACCAGGTGGTACACGGTGTGCCCGGACGCCCCGGTTCCACACCGCCGCGGCCGGGACCGTCGCACGCCCACGGGCGCAGCTCCTGGGCAGGCGCCGCAGCTCCTGGGCAGGCGTCGATCTTGAGGCGGGGTACGTCCGCATCCGACGGGGCGGCCGACTTCGTGACGCTCGTCACGCAGCGGGGCTGCGCTGTTGCTGCTCGGAGTCCCGGATGCCGGGGTCGACGGGATCATGTCGACGCGATCACGGGGCGGGAGCCCGGGGGAGCGGCATGGACGCGCACTCGGCACCCGCACATCACGGCGCCGGTGCTGTGGAAGGTGGCGCGGCAGCTCGGCGACGCGCTCTGGGTGTCGCCCGAAGCCGACTGGACCGCGAACCGAGACGCGAACCGGAACGCGAACCGGGACACGAACCGAGATGAGAACCCGGACGGAGAACCACGAAGGGCCCCACCGCGATGCGGTGGGGCCCTTCGTTCGCCCTGCTGGGCGGCTGCGGAGGATACGAGATTCGAACTCGTGAGGGGTTGCCCCCAACACGCTTTCCAAGCGTGCGCCCTAGGCCTCTAGGCGAATCCTCCGCCGCAAACAATACAAGACGTTGGGGAGTGCTCGCGAACATGATCCGGGGAGCGGGGTGGATCGGGGGAGCGGGCGGGGGTGGGGAGGGGGAAGGGTTCGGTGGTTGGGCGGGGGATCCGCTACTGTGGTGCGCAGCCCCTCACGTGGCGCTATCTGACTGAACTCCCCCAGGGCCGGAAGGCAGCAAGGGTAGGTCGGCTCTGGCGGGTGCGTGGGGGGCGCTTGCGTTGTGATGAGGGCCTCCCTTGCTCATGGGGCCCCCGCGCCAGCGACGCCGGGGGCGGGGGCGAAGCCGAGGGCTTGGGGAAGGGCCGGCTGTCAGTGCGGCCCGATATCGTCGTAAGCGTGTCGTCCCTTGCGCTGTACCGCCGATACCGACCCGAGACCTTCGCCGAGGTCATCGGGCAAGAACACGTGACCGACCCGCTGCAGCAGGCGTTGCGGAACAACCGGGTCAACCATGCGTATCTGTTCAGTGGGCCGCGCGGCTGTGGCAAGACGACCAGCGCGCGGATCCTGGCGCGCTGCCTGAACTGTGCGGAAGGTCCCACCCCCACGCCCTGCGGGACGTGCCAGTCCTGTGTGGACCTGGCCAGGAACGGGCGGGGCTCGATCGATGTGATCGAGATCGACGCGGCGTCGCACGGTGGTGTGGACGATGCCCGTGAGCTGCGGGAGAAGGCGTTCTTCGGGCCGGCGAGCAGCCGGTACAAGATCTACATCATCGACGAGGCGCACATGGTGACCTCGGCGGGCTTCAATGCGCTGCTGAAGGTCGTCGAGGAGCCGCCGGAGCACCTGAAGTTCATCTTCGCGACGACGGAGCCCGAGAAGGTCATCGGGACGATCCGGTCGCGTACGCATCACTACCCGTTCCGGCTGGTGCCGCCGGGCACGCTGCGGGACTACCTGGCCGAGGTGTGCGGGCGGGAGGACATCCCGGTCGAGGACGGGGTGCTGCCGCTGGTCGTGCGGGCGGGCGCCGGCTCCGTGCGGGACTCGATGTCGGTGATGGACCAGCTGCTCGCCGGTGCGGGTGCCGACGGTGTGACATACGCCATGGCGACGGCCCTGCTGGGGTACACCGACGGGTCGCTGCTGGACGCCGTCGTGGAGGCGTTCGCCGCGGGGGACGGGGCAGCGGCCTTCGAGGTGGTCGACCGGGTCATCGAGGGCGGCAACGACCCCCGTCGGTTCGTCGCCGATCTGCTGGAGCGGCTGCGGGACCTGGTGATCCTGGCGGCGGTGCCGGACGCGGGGGAGAAGGGGCTGATCGACGCCCCCGCGGACGTCGTGGAGCGGATGACCGCGCAGGCGTCCGTGTTCGGCGCGGCGGAGCTGAGCCGGGCCGCCGATCTGGTCAATACGGGCCTGACGGAGATGCGTGGGGCGACCTCGCCCCGGCTCCAGCTGGAACTGATCTGTGCGCGGGTGCTGCTGCCCGCGGCGTACGACGACGAGCGGTCGGTGCAGGCCCGTCTGGACCGGCTGGAGCGTGGTGCGGGTGCCGCGCTGCTGGGCGGCGGTGCGGGCGGTGCGGTCCCCGGTGGCCCGGGGGCCGGCGGGGGACTCGGCGCCGGGCCGGCGCCCGTGGTGACCGGTGGGCCCGCGGCCGGGTACGTACCGGGGCCGGAGGCGCATCCGCCGATGCCGGCCGGAGGTGTGTCCGGACCGGCGGCTGCGCGCGCGGCGGTACGGGGGGCGACGGGGGCCCCCGCGTCGGCGGCGGCGTCCGGTGGCGCGGGTGTGCCGTCCGGCGCTGCCCCGGGAGTGGCTCCAGGGGCCGCCCCAGCAGCCCCGGTGGAGGAAGGACCCGGACCGGTGGGAGCACCGGGGGCGCCGGCCGCTGGTGCGCAGGCTCCGGCGGTCCCCGAGGCCCCGGCGGCGGACGGCGCCGGGGCGCGGCCCGGGGCGTGGCCCGGCAGCACCGGGCGGCCCGGTGCCGGTAGCGGCGGGGCCGGTGCCGGCAATGGCGGGGCGGCCCGGCAGCCGGGCGGCTGGCCGACGGCCGTGGCACCGGGGCAGGGCGGCGCCCCCGCGGCGGGCGGGCCGGCAGCCGGTGCGCCCGTACAGCAGCAGCCCGGTGCGCCCGCGGCGCAGTCCGCACCGTCCGCCCAGCCCGCACCGGCGGGGGTGGCTCCGGGGGCGGCACAGGGTGCCGCCCAGGTGCGGCAGATGTGGCCGGACATCCTGGAGGCGGTCAAGGCCCGCCGGCGCTTCACCTGGATCCTGCTGAGCCAGAACGCCCAGGTCTCCGGCTTCGACGGGACGACCCTGCAGATCGGCTTCCCCAATGCCGGGGCCCGGGACAGCTTCGCCAACGGCGGGAGCGAGGACGTCCTCAAGGACGTGCTGGCCGAGCGGTTCCAGGTGCAGTGGCGGGTCGAGGCGATCGTCGATCCGTCGGGCGGTGCCCAGCCGCCGGCCGGCGGCGCCCCCCGCAGCGGCGGTGGCGGCTTCGGCGGTGGCAGTGGCGGCGGTGGTGGCTACGGCGGTGCGCCCGGCGCGCCGCAGCAGTACGCACCGCAGGCCCCGCCCCAGCAGCCCGGCCCGCCGTCGGCCCCGGCGGCCCCGTCGTCCGGCGGCCCGTACGGGCAGGGCGGCGGCGCGTCGGGCGGCGGTGGCCAGGGCGCCCGGATGGCGCGGGAGGCGGTCGCCCCGGCGGCCTCCGCGGGCGGTGGGCAGGGCGCTTCCGCGCCGGAGCCCTCGTACACCCCGCCGGAGCCCCCGCCGATGTCGATCGAGTACGACATGCCGGCCGAGGACGACCCGGACCTCGTCGACTCCGCACTCAGCGGCCATGACCTGATCGTCCGCGAGCTGGGGGCCACGGTGCTGGAAGAGTTCAACAACGAGTGAACGAGCCCGTGGGCGCCGCCTGTGGGGGCCGCCTGCGGGAGGGCGACTCGCGGCCGGTCGGGAGCGCGGGCGGGGCGGTAGCGGTAGCTGTCGCGCTCGACGGTGTGTCAGCGGTGTTCGGCGGTGGGTGACCACGGGGCGGGTGGAGCGGGACGGCCGCCGGATGTACCCCGGACGTACACCCGTGCTCCTCCCTACGGCGTAGGGCGCGGGGCCGGTGAAACACGTAGGCTCGGGCTACCGCACCAATCGTTGTCGTACGGCAGGAGTTCCGTCGTGATCCCCGGTGGTCAGCCCAATATGCAGCAGCTGCTCCAGCAGGCTCAGAAGATGCAGCAGGACCTTGCGGCCGCCCAGCAGGAGCTGGCGGAGACGCCCGTGGAGGGTTCCGCGGGCGGCGGTCTGGTCAAGGCGACGGTGACCGGCTCCGGTGAGCTCAAAGGCCTGGTCATCGACCCCAAGGCGGTGGACACCGAGTCCGCCGAGGAGACGGCGGAGACCCTCGCCGACCTCGTCCTGGCGGCGGTCCGGGATGCCAACGCCAGCGCCCAGCAGCTCCAGCAGCAGAAGCTGGGTCCGCTTGCCCAGGGCCTCGGTGGCCAGATCCCGGGGCTCCCTTTCTGAGGGGTGGGCAACTAGCGTACGCAGCACGGCAGAAGAGAGAGAAGACGTTCCGTGTATGAAGGCGTGGTCCAGGACCTGATCGACGAGTTGGGCAGGCTGCCCGGCGTCGGTCCCAAGAGCGCGCAGCGGATCGCCTTCCACATCCTTCAGGCCGAGCCGACCGATGTCCGCCGGCTCGCGAGCGCGTTGATGGAGGTCAAGGCCAAGGTCCGGTTCTGCAGCGTCTGCGGCAATGTGGCGCAGGAAGAGCAGTGCCGGGTCTGTCTGGACCCGCGGCGTGATCCGGCGGTCATCTGCGTCGTGGAGGAGCCCAAGGACGTCGTGGCCATCGAGCGGACCCGCGAGTTCCGCGGCCGCTACCACGTCCTCGGTGGGGCGATCAGCCCGATCGAGGGCGTCGGCCCCGACGACCTGCGGATCCGGGAACTGCTGGCCAGGCTCGCGGACGGCACCGTCACCGAGCTGATCCTGGCCACCGACCCGAATCTGGAGGGCGAGGCCACGGCCACGTACCTGGCCCGCATGGTCAAGGCCATGGGCCTGAGAGTGACACGGCTGGCGAGCGGACTGCCGGTCGGAGGCGATCTGGAGTATGCCGACGAGGTCACGCTCGGGCGGGCCTTCGAAGGGAGGAGACTTCTCGATGTCTGATGCCACGCTGCACGACGCGACACGGAACCCGGACGACTTCGCCGTCTCGATCTCGGACTCGATCGAGAGCTTCATCGTCGCCGTCACGGAGGTCGCCAAGGGTGATGAGCCGGACAGCGCGGTGCCCTTCCTGCTGCTGGAGGTCTCCCAGCTGCTGCTCACCGGCGGCCGGCTGGGCGCTCATGAGGACTTCGTCCCCGACGAGCGGTACGAGCCGGACACCGGTCCGGAGCCGGACGCCGACGGGCTGCGGGAGCGCTTCGCGGCCCTGCTCGACCCGGTGGACGTGTACTCGGAGGTCTTCGACCCGTACGTGCCGCGCAGCGAGCCGGTCGCCTGCCGGATCTCCGACGACCTGGCCGACATCATCACCGACCTGCGGCACGGACTGGCGCACTACCAGGCGGGCCGGGTGAGCGAGGCCCTGTGGTGGTGGCAGTTCTCCTACCTTTCCAACTGGGGGCCGACCGCCTCGGCCGCGCTGCGCGCGCTGCAGTCGCTGGTCGCGCACGTACGCCTCGACCAGCCGCTGGACGCGCTGGACGGTCTGGACACCGACAGCGGCCTGGACGGCGACGGGGACGAGGAGCGCCTCGCCGAGGAGGCCGGGCGGGTCATGGCGGCGGAGATCGCCGGGCCGCTGGGGCTGCGGGGCCCCTGACCGTGGCCGGCCTCCCGGGATGCCCGGGGGCTGTGACCTGGGTTACGTTTCCGTGTGTACGGGCGCGGAGCGGGCATGTGCTCCGCCGAGCGGGCGCGACGGTGCGCCACGCGGATCCGCCGAGCGGGACCCGATCCACGGTGACCGGTGCGGCAGGGCCATTCGGCGAACGGCCGGACGGTGAGTGATCGCTCGGTGAGCGATCGGTCAGCGAGCCGACCGGTCGGTGAGTGACCGGCCGACCATTCCGTGAGCCGCAGGTCTCACGATGTGGTTTCAGCGGGGCGGATTCCGCTTGCTCGTTAGACTGAGCCGACCGCAGTACCCCCATTTCCGGGGGTCCGGGAGGAAACTCCCGAAGAGACAGTTGCGAGGAGCGCACGTGGGCCTTGTCGTGCAGAAGTACGGCGGCTCATCCGTTGCGGATGCCGAGGGCATCAAGCGCGTTGCCAAGCGAGTCGTCGAGGCCAAGAAGAACGGCAACCAGGTTGTCGTCGTGGTCTCGGCGATGGGCGACACGACGGACGAGCTGATCGATCTCGCTCAGGAAGTGTCCCCGATCCCGTCGGGGCGCGAGTTCGACATGCTGCTGACCGCCGGAGAGCGGATCTCCATGGCCCTGCTGGCGATGGCGATCAAAAACCTCGGTCACGAGGCGCAGTCCTTCACCGGTAGCCAGGCCGGTGTCATCACCGACTCCGCGCACAACAAGGCGCGGATCATCGATGTCACTCCGGGCCGTATCAAGACCTCCGTCGACGAGGGCAACATCGCCATCGTCGCCGGCTTCCAGGGCGTGTCCCAGGACAAGAAGGACATCACGACGCTGGGGCGCGGTGGGTCGGACACCACCGCCGTGGCGCTGGCGGCCGCGCTGGACGCCGACGTCTGTGAGATCTACACCGATGTGGACGGTGTCTTCACCGCCGACCCGCGGGTCGTGAAGAAGGCCCGGAAGATCGACTGGATCTCCTTCGAGGACATGCTGGAGCTGGCAAGCTCCGGATCCAAGGTGCTGCTGCACCGTTGCGTCGAGTACGCACGCCGTTACAACATCCCGATCCACGTCCGCTCGTCCTTCTCGGGGCTGCAGGGCACGTGGGTCAGCAACGAACCGCAAGGGGACCAGCCGATGGAGCAGGCAATCATCTCGGGCGTCGCACACGACACCTCCGAGGCGAAGGTCACGGTCGTCGGAGTCCCGGACAAGCCCGGCGAGGCCGCGCTCATCTTCCGTGCGATCGCGAACTCCGACGTCAACATCGACATGGTCGTGCAGAACGTCTCCGCCGCGTCCACCGGTCTGACCGACATCTCCTTCACGCTGCCCAAGGCCGAGGGCCGCAAGGCCGTCGCGGCCCTGGAGAAGACCCGGGCGGCGGTCGGCTTCGACTCGCTGCGCTACGACGACCAGATCGCCAAGATCTCGCTGGTCGGCGCGGGGATGAAGACCAACCCGGGCGTCACCGCGACGTTCTTCGAGGCGCTGTCGAACGCCGGCGTGAACATCGAGCTCATCTCGACCTCCGAGATCCGCATCTCGGTGGTGACCCGGGCCGATGACGTGAACGAGGCCGTGCGTGCCGTGCACACCGCCTTCGGGCTCGACTCCGAGAGCGACGAGGCCGTGGTCTATGGCGGCACCGGACGATGATTCCGGCCGAGGCGGGCCGTCCGTCCCTCGCTGATACGGCAGGGGCGGACGCCCGCACGGGCCACAAGCCGGATCTCGCCGTCGTCGGCGCCACGGGCGCCGTCGGCTCGGTCCTGCTCGGCATCCTGTCCGAGCGGGCCGACGTCTGGGGCGAGATCCGGCTGATCGCCTCCCCCCGCTCGGCCGGCCGCAAGCTGACCGTACGGGGCGCCGAGGTCGAGGTCGTCCCGCTGAGCGAGGACGCCTTCGACGGGGTGGACGTCGCGCTGTTCGACGTCCCCGAGGAGCTCGCCGCGCAGTGGGTGCCGGTCGCGGTGTCCAAGGGCGTGGTGGCCGTGGACAATTCGGGCGCGTTCCGGAGGGATCCGGACGTGCCCATGGTCGTGCCCGAGGTCAATGCGCACACCGCGCGGGTGCGTCCGCGCGGGGTCATCGCCAATCCGGGCGCCACCACGCTGTCGATGATCGTCGCGCTGGGTGCGCTGCATGCCGAGTACGGGCTGAGCGACCTGGTGGTCTCCGCGTACCAGGCCGCCTCCGGTGCGGGGAAGGCCGGGGTGGACACGCTGCGGGCACAGCTGTCCGCGGTGTGCGGAACGGAGCTGGGGGCCGCCCCCGGCGACGTACGGCGGGCTGTGGGGGACACCCTGGGGCCCTTCCCGGCGCCGATCGCGCTCAACGTCGTGCCCTGGGCGGGCTCGCTCCACGAGGACGGCTGGTCCTCCGAGGAGTTGGCCCTGCGCCATGAGACCCGGAGGGTGCTGGGGCTGCCCGAGCTGCCGGTCGTCGCGACCTGTGTGCGGGTGCCGGTGCTCACCACCCACTCGCTGGCCGTGCACGCGCGGTTCGAGAACGAGGTCACGGTCGGCGGCGCGCACGAGATCCTGGCCGCGGCCCCCGGGGTGGTGCTCTGCGACGACCCCGAGGAGGGTGAATTCCCCACGCCGTCCGATGTGGTGGGCACCGACCCCACCTGGGTGGGGCGGGTGCGGCGCTCGTTGGACGACCCCCGGGCGCTGGAGCTGTTCGTGTGCGGGGACAATCTGCGCAAGGGCGCGGCGCTGAACCTGGCGCAGATCGGCGAGCTGCTGGCGGGCGAGCTGCGCGGCTGACCCGACCGTCCCGGTTTCCGGCCGCGGCTAGCGCGGCGGTCTCGGGAGCCGGCCGCGACGGGCCCGGCGGTTCCGGTTTCTGGCGGGGGCGGTCCGCAGCCCTGGATTCCAGCCCCCGGTGCCCAGTTCGCACCCCTGATTCCTGAGCCCCAGGTGAACCCCTGGGGCTCCGGTGTACTGCGGGGCGGGCACCGGCCGTAGGGGGAGGGCGACTTGGCGTGATTGGCCATCGCGGGACGAGCGCCCGGGAGATACTTTGTGGGTCGTGTGAAGATCTTGTGAGCGAATTGCTGGCCCAGACCTCTTGATCTGGGCAGACGATCTGTTCGACCATTCGCTCCCCGCCACACTGCAACCGGCAGTTGGGCGGGGGGCGTCTTTGTGGCCGCCCTCCGGGGTGGTCCGGGATGTCCGCGGGCCGCTTGGTGCGTCCTCGGGCATCGGGGCTCACACGTCGGGACTTATCGGGCATTCGGGAAGAGCTGGTACGCATGAGGGCATTTGATGCATCGTCACAAGCGGTGCCTTGCGCGTACAACCCTTACAGGGGGAAGCGTGTCCAACAGGCGTGGCAGAGGTACTCGGATTCACGATCGCGCCCGTGGGTGGCGCAGGGGCAACTGTGCGCCCACCGCGGCCCCGTGCGGCCGGGGGCATGCCGGTGATCGCCCCCTGGCCCACCACGCGCGCCGCGCAGGTTCCCTCCCAGCGGGGGGACGTTGACGACGCGATGGCAGCGGGAACCACGGTCGACCACCTCACCGAGACCTACCGGGCGCACTACCGCTCGCTGCTGGGTCTCGCCGCCCTACTCCTCGACGACACCGCCTCCTGCGAGGACGTCGTCCAGGAGGCGTTCATCCGCGTGCACTCCGCGCGCGGCCGGGTGCGCGACCCCGAGAAGACCCTCGCCTACCTCCGGCAGACCGTGGTCAACCTCTCGCGCTCCGCGCTGCGCCGGCGCATCCTCGGGCTCAAGCTGCTCTCCAAGCCGATGCCCGACATGGCCAGTGCCGAGGAGGGCGCCTACGACCTGCTGGAGCGGGACCAGCTGATCAAGGCGATGCGCGGGCTGCAGCGCCGGCAGCGCGAGGTGCTGGTGCTGCGCTACTTCGCCGATATGACCGAGGTGCAGGTGGCCGAGACGCTGGGCATATCGCTGGGCTCGGTCAAGGCGTACGGCTCGCGGGGCATTGCGGCGCTGCGCGTCGCGATGGAGGCTCCGGCATGAGTGGCACGACGTATGGCCGCCAGGACCCGTACGCCGTGGCCACGGAGCCGGGCGTGCCCGGTACGGGCGATGACATCGCTGTCACGGACGGCGGCGGTGGCGCCACGGACCGTAGGGGCGGTGCCGGCGGCGTCGCGGAAGGCCGGACCGGCGCCCACCTCGACGAGGGTGCCCGGGCGCGGCTGCTGGCCGCCGTGTTCGAGGGCGAGACCCATGACCGCGACGCGGACGCCGAGGTCGCCTTCGGCGGCGGCAACGGCAGCAGCAGTGGCTCCGGCAGCGGGCGGGACCACGGCCGGAGCCACCCCACCGGCGGCCCCGGTGGCTTCGGTGACGAGGACGACCTGAGGCGGCTGCTGCAGTCCCGGGTCGGCGACCTCCAGCCCTCGCCGGACGCCCTGGAGCACCTGCGGAGGGCGGTTCCCGCCCGCCGCCAGCGGCGCCGTCATGCCGTCGTCGGTGCGGCCGCCGCACTGCTGCTGAGCGGCACCGCCATCCCCGCCATGGTGCACGTCGCGCACCTCGCCGAGGACTCCCCGGACCGGCCGGCCAACGCCGCGGTCAGCCAACAGCGTGCCCACGGCGGCACCGAGGGCGCGCACGGCGAGGGCACCGAGCAGGCCGGTCCGCCGCCGGCCGGCCGGGACGGTACCCAAACCGGTGCCGGCGAGCGCTCGGGCCGCGGCAGGACGACCGAGAAGAACGGCGCGGGCCACAGCGCCGGGACGGGCACCCCCGCCCCGGACGAGACCATGGACGTCACCTCGCCGGTCTGCTCCCGCGACCAGCTCGGCCAGGGCACCAGCACGGTCCGCCCGGCGGACTCCGCGGGCCGGGTCTACGGCGCGTTCCGGGTGGTCAACACCTCCGGCGCCGCCTGCTCCGTCGAGGGCGGCGGCACCGTCGGTGTGGTCGCCCAGGGCGGCACCAACCCCGACCGCATCCATGTCGTCGACCACACCTCCGGCGACGAGGCCACCGGGCTGCCCGACCCCGCCACCACCCCCGACCAGCTGGTTCTCAAACCGGGGGAGGCGTACGAGGTCCGGTTCGCCTGGATCCCGGAGGCCGGCGGAGGCGCCGGCGGGTGCGTCAGCCCGGGGC
Source organism: Streptomyces sp. NPDC020742 (assembly GCF_040641675.1). Classification (NCBI taxonomy): domain Bacteria; kingdom Bacillati; phylum Actinomycetota; class Actinomycetes; order Kitasatosporales; family Streptomycetaceae; genus Streptomyces; species Streptomyces sp. NPDC020742. The sequence goes on along the minus strand of NZ_JBFAEA010000006.1, from coordinate 205,975 downwards.
CCTCGCCGTCGCCCGAACCCAGCAAGGAGCCGGGCCAGTCCCCGGACGCCGGCGCCACCTCGGCCGGTGACAGCGGGGGTCAGGCGGGCGGCGACGAGGGTTCCGGCGACGGGGGAAAGACGACCGGAGGGATCGTTCTCAGCCATACGCCGGAGGCGGGCGAGCCCTCCGCGGCCGATGCCAAGGTCACCGATGCCTGCGCCGGGACGGTCTACCGTACGGAGGCCCTGGCCGCCCCGTGACGGGCGCCGGGCCGGGCCCTGCGGGGCCGTGGGGCGGGAGGGGCGGTGCGGGCCCGCCGGGGCGGCACCGTACCGTTGAGGGCGTGTATCGGTTCCTGCTGACCCCGCGGTGGTGGGGGATCAACGTCTTCGCCGTGCTGGCGATTCCCTTCTGCATCTTCATGGGCAGCTGGCAGCTGGGCCGCTTCGAGGACCGCGTCGCCACCCACCAGCAGCAGGAGGACCGTTCCGACCGGGCCAGGGCCGCGGCGGCCCGCCCCGTCGAGAGCCTGCTGCCCGTCGACCAGGTCACCTCAGGGCGTCAGGCCAGCGCCCGCGGGCACTACGACACCGGACACCAACTGCTCGTACCGGACCGGACGGTGAAGGACGGACACGGCGAGCGGCAGGGCTTCTACGTGCTGACGCTGCTGCGCACGGACGGCGGCAAGGCCCTCCCGGTCGTACGGGGCTGGCTGCCCGGCGACCCGGGGGTGCGGGCGGACGCCGCGAAGGTGCCCGCGCCGCCGAAGGGCGAGGTGACGGTCACCGGGGCGCTGCAGGCCTCCGAGAACCAGGGCACCGACGGGGTGCACGCCGGCGGCGGGCTGCCGCGGGGCCAGCTCGGCATGATCAGCGCGGCGTCGCTGGTCAACATCGTCCCGTACGAGGTCTACGACGGCTGGATCACGCTCACCGATGCCCAGGCCCCGCTGCGGGCCGTGCCGCCGGCCGCCGCCGAGGGCAGCGGCCTGGACCTCAAGGCCTTCCAGAACCTCGGCTACACGGGCGAGTGGTTCGTCTTCGCGGGCTTCGTGGTCTTCATGTGGTTCCGGCTCTTCCGGCGGGAGGCCGAGGCCGCCCGGGACGCGGCGCTGGGGATCTTCCCGGAGCCCCCTTGCGAGCCGGTCGCAGCTGCTCAGAAGGGGTAGCAGCGCTGTAGCCGCAAGGGAGTTGGCGTGCCACGGTAGGCCGTATGGCAGGCAATCCGTTCCCTCCGCACGGCCCTGGTCCCTGCACTCCGCACGGCCGTGACTCCTTCCTTGGCGACGGGCAGGGTTCCTCCCCTCCGCGGGGTCAGGAGTCCTCCTCTCCGCGGGGTCAGGAGTCTTCTTGTCCGCAGGGGCATGAGGCGTCCCCTCCGCACGCTCATGAGGCGTCCCCTCCGCACGGTCAGGAGGGCGCGTACCGCCACCCGGAACGGCACGGGCACGAGCACGGCGGGCATGGTGGGGCCGGCGGGCACGGCCACGGGCACAGAGGGGCCGGCGGGCACGAGCACGGCGGGCACGGCGGGCACGGGGAGAGCGGTGCGGGGCGCTGGGCGCGTGCGCGGCACCGGGTCCGGCATCTGGTGGTGCCGCACGGGCACGAGGCCGTGGACAAGGTCGATGCCGCGATGGAGGGCTCCCGGGAGGGGATGCGGACCCTCTGGCGCTCGCTGGCGGTGCTGGGGCTGACCTGCCTGGTGCAGGCGGTGATCGTGGGGCTGTCGGGGTCGGTGGCGCTGCTCGGCGACACGATCCACAACGGTGCGGACGCGCTCACCGCGGTGCCGCTGGGCATCGCCTTCGTCCTCGGGCGCCGGGCGGCGAACCGCCGCTACACCTACGGCTACGGCCGCGCCGAGGACCTCGCGGGCATCGCCATCGTGCTGACCATCGCCGCCTCGTCGGTGCTGGCCGCCTGGGAGGCCGTCGACCGCCTGTTGCACCCCCGGGAGGTGACCCACCTGTGGGCGGTCGCCCTGGCCGCTGTGGCCGGCTTCATCGGCAACGAGTGGGTGGCCCGCTACCGCATCCGCACCGGCCGACGGATCGGCTCCGCCGCCCTGGTCGCCGACGGGCTGCACGCCCGCACCGACGGCTTCACCTCGCTGGCCGTGCTGCTGGGCGCCGGCGGTGCGGCGCTCGGCTGGCGGCTGGCCGACCCGCTGATCGGGCTGTTGATCACGGCGGCCATCCTGCTGGTGCTCCGGGATGCCGCCCGCGAGGTCTACCGGCGCCTGATGGACGCCGTCGACCCCGGGCTGATCGACACCGCGGAGGCGGCCCTGCGCGGGGTGGACGGTGTCCGCGGCACCGGGCAGGTCCGGATGCGCTGGATCGGCCATACGCTGCGGGCCGAGGCCGACATCGTCGTCGACCCCGGGCTGACCGTGGTCCGGGCCCATGCGGTGGCCGTCGCCGCGGAGCACGCCCTCATCCACGCCGTGCCCCGGCTCACCGCGGCGACCGTCCACACCGACCACACCGCCGTGGGCGCCGACCCGCACGCCGCCCTCGCCCACCACACCGCCCACTGAGCGGCGCCGGACACCGCCCACTGAGCGGCGCCGGCGGACGGGGCGACGCGGCGGGGCAGCGAGGCGGCGCGGCGGGGCGGCGAGGAGGGCGGGGCGGCGAGGAGGGCTGACCCGCCGGTCCCGGCCGCCGGGTCAGCTCTGCGGGCCGGGTCAGCCCTGCGGGCCGTCGGTGTTCACATGGCGCTGGGCGAACTCCAGCTCCAGGCGGATCTGCTTGATGCGCTCCTCCACCACCAGCGAGCCGTGGCCGGCGTCGTAGCGGTAGACCTCGTGCGGGTGGCCGCGCTGCTCCAGGCGCTGGACGTAGTTCTCCACCTGCCGGATGGGGCAGCGGGGGTCGTTGACGCCCGCGGAGAGGTAGACCGGAGCCCGCACCGCGTCCACGTACGTCAGCGGGGACGAGGCCGCGAAGCGCTCGGGGACCTCCTCAGGGGTGCCGCCGAGCAGGGTGCGGTCCATCGCCTTGAGGGCCTCCATTTCGTCGTGGTACGCCGTGACGTAGTCCGCGACCGGGACCGCGGCCAGGCCCACCGTCCAGGCGTCCGGCTGGGTGCCCAGGCCCAGGAGGGTCAGGTAGCCGCCCCAGGAGCCGCCCGACAGCACCAGCCGCCCGGGGTCGGCCAGGCCGGAGGAGACCGCCCAGGCGCGCACCGCGGCGATGTCCTCCAGTTCGATCAGCCCCACGCGGTGCTTGAGGGCGTCGGTCCAGGCACGGCCGTAGCCGGTGGAGCCGCGGTAGTTGACGCGGACCACCGCGAAGCCGTGGTCCACCCAGGCCGCCGGGGCGGAGGCGAAGGAGTCGCTGTCGTGCCAGGTCGGGCCGCCGTGGATGTCAAAGACGGTGGGGAACGGGCCCTCGCCGGGCGGCTGCTGGACCAGGGCGTGGATCCGGCCGCCGGGGCCGTCCACCCAGACGTCGCGCACCGGCACCGAGGGGGGCGCCGTCATCCCGGGCGGGTCCAGGACGACCTGGCCGGTGGTGGAGCGGACCTCCGGGGGCTGGGCGGCCGACGACCACAGGAACTCGACGGTGCCGTCCGGGCGCGCCGAGGCGCCGGAGACCGTGCCGGCCGGGGTCTCGACCCGGGTCAGCGCCTCGCCCGCGGGGGCGGAGAGGTCGTACCGCCACAGCTCGCTGCGGGCCTGGTACTCGTGCTCCACCAGCAGGGCGGAGCCGTCCGGGTACCAGTCGGCGCCCACATCGCCGGGGAGGTCGATCTCCAGGGGCGTCTCCACCCCGGTCAGCGGGTCCCAGAGCATCGGCTCCCAGCGGCCCCGCCGCTGGTGCCCCACCAGGAGCCGGGAGTCCCCGTCCACCGGGGCGAAGCCCATCACCGACAGGCCCAGCTCCTCGGTGCCGCCCTTGGTGTCGTCCAGCTCCGCGACCGCGGAGCCGTCCGGGCGCACCACCCGGATCGCGGAGTGCATCGCGTCGCCGTGCTCGGTGTGCTCGACGGCGATCAGGGAGCCGTCGTGCGCGAGGTCACCGACGCCGGCCGACTCCCGGTGGCGGTAGATCTCCACCGGCGGCTGTCCGGGCCGCACCACATGGATCGTCGAGCCCTCCTCGTCGGTGGAGCGGCCGACGACCGCGGTGCCGTCCCGACCGAGCGCCAGGCCACCGGGGTAGGAGGGCGCAAGGCCCGGTGTGGCGGGCTCGTCCGGGCCGCCGGTGAACGGCTGGCGCATCCAGACCCCGAACTCGTCCCCGTCGGTGTCGGAGAACCACCAGATCCACTCGCCGTCCGGCGACAGGGTGCCGTCGGTGGTGCCGTTCGGCCGGTCCGTGGCCTGGCGCTGTCCGCCACTCACCCGGTCCCAGGCGTACAGCTCGAAGGTGCCGGTGGCGTTGGAGACGAACAAGGAGCGGTCCGGGGCCTCCTCGGCCCAGTCCGGCAGCCCGATCCGCGGCGCGCGGAAGCGCTTCTCCCAGTCGGGCATCCCGGTGTCCGTCATGGGGTGTGCCGGGGGCGGGGCCGGGGCGGTGCAGCGGTCGGTGTGGGCGGTCGTCTCGTCAGTCATGGGCCCATTCTGCGCCCGGCGGGGAAAATGCGTTGGCGGGGCCCGAAACCCTGTGGATAACTGCGCGGTATGCATGGACGTCCCGCCCCCGCCGACCGGCGGGAGATCCATCGCGCCGGGTGGGGCGAGCGCGTGTCCACACCGGCATCGGCGCCCTCAACCGGCCGCCGGAACCGGTGCGTTGGGCGGACACCGCGGCCTCGCTGGTGGCCCCCGGCGACCGCCCCCACAGCCCGCCCACGTACGCGCTGAAGGCCATCCGCCCGCACTGAGGCGGGGGGCACCGCGGCCGGCCGGACCGGACCGGCCGCGGCGCCCAGGGTTCAGCCCAGGCGCACCGGCAGCGACGTCAGCCGCCAGGTACCGGGCACCGGGGTGCGCTCCAGCTCCTCGGGCGCCACCGCCAGCGCCAGGTCGGGGTAGCGGTCGAACAGGGCGCCCAGGGCGACCTCACCCTCCTGCCTGGCGAGGCTGGCGCCCAGGCAGTAGTGCGCCCCGTGCCCGAAGCCCACGTGGTTCTCGGCGCGGCCCGCGGGCTGCCGGGTCAGGTCCAGGCGTTCGGGGTCGGTGTAGTGGCGCGGGTCGTGGTTCGCCGAGACCAGGACGGCCTGCACGGCGTCGCCCCTGCGGATCCGGGTGCCGGCGAGGTCGACGTCCTCGGCGGCGTACCGCAGCTGGGTGACGTGCACCGGCCCGCACCAGCGCATCAGCTCGTGGACGGCGCGCGGCAGCAGCGCCGGGTCGTCCTTGAGCAGCCGCAGCTGGTCGGGGTGGGTGAGCAGGGCCGCGGTGCCGTTGCCGATGAGGTGTGCGGTGGTCTCGTGGCCGGCCAGCACGAGGGTGAGGACCAGGGTGACCATCTCGACGTCGCTGAGCCGGCTGCCGTCGTCGTCATGGGTCCGGATCAGCTCGCTGAGCAGGTCGTCGGTGAGCGCGGCCCGCCGCTGGCCGATCAGCGCGTGGATGTGGTCGATCATCGCCGGGAAGGTCCGGCCGAGCCGGTCGGGGTCCACCGAGACCAGGTCGGCGCCCCAGGAACGCCACTGGGGCCGGTCCTCCGCGGCGATGCCGACAAGTTCGCAGATCACCGTGATCGGCAGCGGGTAGGCGAAGTGCTCGATCAGGTCGACCACGCCGTCCTCGGCGTGCTCCGGGAGTCGGTCCAGCAGCTCGGCGGTTATCTGCGCCACCCGCGGCCGCAGATCGGTGATCTTGCGGGCGGTGAAGGCGCGGGAGACCAGGCGGCGCAGCCGGGTGTGGTCGGGGGCGTCGTAGTTGAGGATCGAGTTGAGCAGATAGCCGTGCAGGTGCTCGGGGATGCCCAGCATCACCAGCGCGCGCAGCTGCGGGGAGTCCTCCGGCGCGACGCCGAGCGCCGGGTCGGCGGGGTTGTTCACGAACCGCTGGTCGCGCAGGACCTGGCGGACCTCCTCGAAGCGGGTCACTAACCACAAGGGCGAGTCGTCGAAGAACCGTCCGCGGACGACCGGTCCCTGCTCGCGCAGGGCACCGTAGCCGCCGAACGGATCGCTGATCAGCGCCGGATCCATCACATGGGGTTCGCCCGGGTGCTTGCCGACGTGGGCGCTGAGGGGAGAGCTGGTCGATGCCGACATCGTGCGTTCTCCTCCGGTTGGGAGTGGATGGTGAGTCGGGGTGGGACTCGGCGGGCCGGCCTGCTGTCCGGCCCGGAACGTGCGGTCAGCTGCGGAGCTGTCGACGCATCTCCTGCGCGCAGAGCTCCATCAGCTCCTCGTAGAGGGCGATGACCGCCGGCGCGGCAGCAGCGGCGGCGTCCCGTACGCGCTCGGGGTCGCCACCGGTCTCCAGTGCGCTGCGCACCGTCCTGGCGAGGAGTTCGACGCGTACCTCCGGGGTGCCGGGGGCACGGTCGCCGTGCAGGGCTTCAGCGGTGTAGAAGCCGGTGGCGATGGCCAGCAGGGTGTACTGCTGGTGGTGTACGTCGGAGTCGTCGCGCACCAGGCCGTGGGCGCGCAGCACGTCGAGGTGGCAGCACACGGTCCGCTCGCCGTGTGCCATCAGCTCCGCCAGGTCCCGCTTCGCGGTGTCGTTGAGCCGGCCAAGCAGATCGGACTCGTCGGTGTAGACGGCGCGCAGCGCCGGCTCGCTCAGGATGTCGCGGAAGAGCCCGCTGACCGTCAGGCTCGGCAGGACCTCCAGCGGATCGGTCCGCATCCGCGCCAACTGGCGCTGCTGGCTGCGCGACTGGATCCTGAGGACCACCGCCAGGAACAGGGCTTCCTTGGTCTTCCAGTGCAGGTAGACCGTTCCCTTGCCGACCTTGGCACGCCGGGCGATCTCGTCGATCGTCACCCGTGCGTACCCCCAGGAGAGCAGCAGCTCCCCCGCCACCTCAAGGATGCGCTCCGCGCGCTCCGCCCGTTCCACGGTTCCCCCCGTTGACTGCGTGACCAGATGTGAAATCTGGTCACGCAGTCAAAGGTAGGCGGGGACAAGGCAGTTGGGTAGGGCGTTTCCGGACACATGGGTGTCCGGCCCCCGGCCCCGGACGCCCCTGCCCGGTCTCCGGTTCCCGGCCCGACGCCCTCGGCCGTGGCCTCCCGCGGGCCGGTGGGGTTCAGTCGCGGCGGGCGCGGCGGAGGACGACGGTGAGGACCACGAGCGCCAGCAGGGCCGCGGAGGCCACGTACGTCATCGACGGCTGTGCGGCAGCCGGTTCGCCGCCGCTCCGCAGCGCGCCCATGAAGTCGAAGACCGGAAGGCCGTTGGCGACGGAGTACCACAGCGGCACGTACACCGCCTGGAAGAGGCGGTGGGTGCGGCCGAGCGTCCCCAGGGCCAGGGCCAACGACGGGATGAAGAGGGCGCCGCCGGCCCAGGCGGCCAGGCCGGGCCGGTCGGCGGCGACGAGCAGCCGGACGAGGGGCCCGAGCCCGGCCACCGCGGTGACGGTCAGGCCCGCCGCCCACTCGGCCAGCACCCGGCGGCGCACCGCGGGGTAGGCGCCCAACATGCCCTCGACGCCGTGCTCATGGCGCTGGGTGCCCAGTCGGGACCAGATCAGCACCGGCCAGATCCAGGCCAGCGGGAGCAGCACGCGGGTCACGCCGTGCAGGGTGGTGGCGGTGAGCCCGGCGGCCATTAGGAGCGCGGCACCCAGCCACCACCACCAGCGCACTCCCTGCAACAGGATGCGGACCTCGCCGGCCCACAGCCGCAGGGCCACCGCACCGGGCTCGGGTCGGGTGCGCAGTACGCCCGCCGCCGGGCGCGGGCCGCCGGCGTACGGTCCGACCTCGTCGAGGAGGACCGGCTGGACGACGCCCGGGGCCGGGGCCTGGGCCACGGGGACGGACCGGCCCGGGCGGCTGCGCGCCGGGTCGAAGCGCCGGAACCACAGCATCGGGAGCACCGCGACCACGGCGGCGGTCAGCAGCAGCGTCACCCGTCCGCACACGTAGTCGGCGGTCGGCGTGAAGCCGTGCCAGGTGAACAGGCTCAGTGGCCTGTCCAGATAGGTCAGGCCGAGGCTGAACGCGCCCGTGGCGTCGAGGTGTTGGGTGACCATGTCCGTGTACATCGACCTGGCCACACTGTGGACGCCGAGGCCGTCCAGCGGCAGCCCCGGGCCCTGTCCGGCGGTGCAGACCACCAGCCAGGCGCAGAACCACAGGATGTTGCCGACACCGGTGCGCAGCACCGGCACCGACTCGAAGAGCAGGGCGAACGCGGCGGTCAGTGCCACCAGCGGCAGCGCGATCAGGACGAACGGCTGCCAGAGGGCGTACAGGTCGACCTCGCGGGACTCGCCACGGGCCAACTGCATGACCAGGGCGGTGACCGCGAGCACCCCGAGCATGGACGCCAGCAGCATCAGGTTGCTGAGGAACTTTCCGGCCAGGTAAGCGGAGGTGCGCAGCGGCGTGGCGGCCAGCAACGGGCCGACGCGGGTGCGGCGGTCGCGCTCGATGGAGTTGCGGACGGTGTAGAACCCGCCGAGGCTGAGCCACAGGCCGCCGGCCAGGGCCGTCACCATGCCGACGTAGGCGCTGTTGTAGATCCCGCGGTGATCGCCGACCTGCATGATCATCCACTGGGCGTCCGGCTCCGGCACGGCCGCGTACCCCAGGGCGACGGCCGCGGCCAGCACCACCAGGTAGGCGGGGCGGCGGGCACGATCGCGGAAGTCGGCCACCGCGAGGGCGGTGAGCATCGGGAGCGGCATGCCTCACTCCGCCCCGGCCCGCAGCGGCCGTGCGTCGAAGCCGAGGGCGGGCTCGCCGCCGGTGGCCCCCCGGACGACGGCCAGGTAGGCGTCCTCCAGGTCGGCCGCCACCGGTACCGCGCCCTCAGAGGGGAGCGTGCGGGACAGCAGCCGGATCCGGACGCCCTCGGTAGTGCGCACCAGGCGGCTGACGAGGTGCCGCGCCTGCACCGCCGGTACGGCGCCGGGGTCGACCAGCACCTCCCAGACCTGGCCGGCCACCGAGCGCAGCAGGTCCTCGGGGGTGCCGCGGTGCCGCAGCCGGCCGCCGGCCAGCACTGCGATGTCGGCGGCCACCGACTCGACGTCGGAGACGATGTGGGTGGAGAGCAGGACGACCCGGTCGGCCGCCAGGTCGCTGAGCAGGTTGCGGAGCCTCACCCGCTCCTCGGGGTCGAGCCCCGCGGTGGGCTCGTCCACGATGATCACCTGCGGGTCGGCGAGCAGCACCTGGGCGATGCCGACCCGGCGCAGCATGCCGCCGGAGTACGTGCCCAGCGGGCGCTTGACCGCCTCGGTGAGGTTGACCAGCTCCAGGAGCTCGTCGATACGGGTCCTGGCGGTCCGCGCCGAGACGCCCTTGGCCGCGGCCAGGTAGCGGAGGAACTCGCGGGAGGTCAGGTTGGGGTAGACCCCGAAGTCCTGCGGGAGGTACCCGAGCGCCCGCCGCAGGGCGTCGGGCCGGGCCACCGCGTCCGCGCCGTGGAAGAGCACCGTGCCGCCGGTAGGGCGGGTGACGGTGGCGGCGATCCGCATCAGTGACGACTTGCCGGCGCCGTTGGGGCCCAACAGGCCGATCAGGCCCGGTCGCAGACGCAGCGTCAGTCCGTCCACGGCGCGCTTGCCGCCCCGGTAGACCTTGCTGATGTCGATGAGTTCGAGCATCTCAGCGCTTCCCGCCCCGGGGCTTCCCGCCGTCCTTGCGCACCGCGATGCCCCGGGGGACCTCGACGGTGAACTTGGCGTCGCACAGGGCGATTCCGCTGCAGCCCGCGTCGATGTCGAGGGTGTCGCCCTTGAGGACCCAGGTCAGGTGCTCGCTGCCGGCCGCCGCGTCGAACCAGCGGGTGACCTTGATGTCCTTGCGGTCGGCGGCGACGACCTTGGTGGCGACCTCGTGCGTGGTCAGCTTGAGGGACCTGCCGGCGTACGCGAAGGTCTTTGACTCCGGTTTCGCCGTCGCGGCATCCACGGTGCAGCCGGTGAGCCCGAGGAAGGCGGCCGCCGCCACCACGGCGACGAGGGGGGCGGGCCGCTTCGCGCGGGTGCCTGTGAGCATCGGTTCCTCCAGAGAGACGGGCTGGCGCACTGCTGTGAGGATTCCGGCTCCGGGGCGCCGCCACATCTGCCGATCGGCAGATATCCGCTCACCGGAGGGCGGGCGCCGGCAGCAGGCAGTGGACCCGCCACCCGGCCTTGTGCGGGCCCGCCCGCAGGGTGCCGCCCAGGGCGCCGACCCGTTCGTCCAGGCCCGCGAGGCCGGTGCCGCCGCCCGGCCGGGTACCGGCGGGTGCCGCGGCGCCCGCGTCGTCGGCGACGGTGACCTCCACCGCCCCCTCGGCGGTCCGGCCGGCGGACACCGCCACCCGCCCGGCCCGCGGCGCATGCCGCCGTACGTTGGTCAGCGCCTCCAGCACCACCCGGTAGGCGGCGTCCTCGGCCTCCCGGGAGAGGGTGCCGGCCACCCCGTCCTCCAGGGACAGCGTCACCTCGGCGGCGGTCATGGACGCAAAGCGGCCGACCAGCTCGGGCAGGTCGGACAGGCCGTGCAGCCGGGTGGGCGGCGGCTCCTGCCACGCGCGGTCGTCGGTCTCCCGCAGCGTGGCCACCATCCGGTCCATGGAGTCCAGCCCCCGCAGACCGGCCTGCTCGATGCGCTGGAGCAGGGCCCGGTGCTCCTCGGGGCCGGTGTCGTCGCCGAGCTGCGCCGCCTGCGCCTCCAGGACGATCCCGGTTACCTCGTGGGCGACGAAGTCGTGCAGGTCGCGGGCGACTTCGAGGCGCTGCTCGCGCCGGGCCAGTGCCACCGCGTGCGTCCGGCGGTTGTCCAGCGACCGCAGGTACAGCCCGATGCCGGCGGCAACGGCGGTCGGGAACAGGGCGAGCGCGGCGGCGACGACCGACTCCTTCAGGCCCGTGGTGGGCGCGTGCAGGGTGAACCGCAGGGGCAGCAGCACCGCGGCGGCGCCGGTCAGCGCCCCCACCAGGGCCACCCGCGGGACGGGCACATGGCGGACCACCCGCTCCAGCAGGACCAGCAGCGCGACCGTCTCGAACGGGTACCACAGGAGCACCAGGCCCGGCTTGCCGAAGGAGCAGGCATCGGCGGCGAGGGAGAGCAGCGCCGCCCCGCCCGCCGCACGTGCCAGCGAGATCCGGCCGGTCGGCCAGTGCAGGATCGCCACGGCCAGGGTCAGCGCGGCCAGGACCGCGGGCAGCACGGTGCCCGGGGGCGCGAGGACGGCCGGGGCGAGCATCAGCGCCGCGCTCGCCCCGGCCCACCGGCGGCGCCCGCGCCGGCGTGGAACGGCGTCATTCATGGGGCGAGGCTACGCACCGTCCACGGAGGGCGGGGCGGTGCGTACGGCACGGACCCGCGGGCATCCCCGCGGCATCCCCGCGGCGGCCGTGGAACGGTGGAACGCCCCCTCCCCCAAAGGGCGTTGCGAGTACGGCGGCGTCCGACCGGTCAACAGGGGCGGAGGCGGTACGGCGGCCGGCCCGCGGTCCGCGGGGAAGGCCAGCCCGGCGGGTCTCGCGGGGAAGGTCAGCCCGGGGTCCGCCCGGTGGCGTACCCCAGCTCCCAGGCGCGTACCGCGATCCCGACCCGGTTCCGCACCTGGAGCTTGCGCTGGATGCTGGCGACATGGGTCTTGACCGTGCCCGCGGAGATGAACAGCTCGCGGGCGATGTCGGCGTTGGTCTTCCCCTCGGCGACCCGTCCGGCGATCTCCGCCTCGCGCGCGGTCAGCACCGCGTCGCGCCGCTGCCGGGGCCGCCGGTCGGCCGCCGGTCCGGTGACGTGCTGGAGCAGCCGTACCGTGATCGAGGGGCTGATCAGGCTGTCCCCGGCCACCGCCGCCCGCACCGCCTCGACCAGCAGCGCCGGTCCCGAGCGCTTGAGCACGAACCCCGAGGCGCCGAACCGCAGCGCCGGATAGACGTATTCATCGAGGTCGAAGGTGGTCACGACGACGACCCGGACGGGGTGGGCCAGGGCCGGGTCGGCCAGCTTGCGGGTCACCTCCAGCCCGTCCATCCGCGGCATGCGGATGTCCACCAGTGCGACGTCCGGGGCGAGGGCGCGCCCCAGCTCCACGGCCTGCACACCGTCCGTCGCCTCCCCGACCACCTCCATGTCGGGCTGGGTCTCCACGATGCGGCGGATGCCCCGGCGGACCATCTCCTGGTCGTCGGCGAGCAGTAGACGAATAGTCACAGGCCGGATTCTGCCGTACGGCGGGTGCGGCGCCCGCCGTACGGACACCGCCACGACCGGAAGCCGCACCCGGCACGGAGGAGTCCACCCGACGGGCGCGCCATTGCCGGAGCCGCCCGCCTGACCGGAAGCGTTCGCCCTGCGCGGAGCCGCTCGCCTGGACCGGACCGTTCGCCGTGGGCGGAGCCGGACAGGCCCGGTCAATTGCTGTCAACGCCGTTACGTGAGCGCGTCGTTACTGGTAGAACCAGGGGACCCGCTGTGCCACATGCGGGGCCGGGGGCCGCTCCGGGTGCACCGTTGATCGGGGGAATCATGATCACTGGTAACGAGACTCCACTCCCGGGCTGGCGCGGAGGCGACGGCAACGCCGCCTATCTGGACAAGACGCTGCGCCATCAGCCCATCGAAATGGCCCTCAACGAGAGCGTCAGCGGAAAGACGATCTTCCGGCTGTGGCTGCGGGCCGCCCTGGCGTCCTTCCTCGCCTCGCTGATCCCCGGCTTCATCGGGTTCATCTCACTGCTGTCGGGCCTTGGGTCGCAGTCCGACTCCTACGGCTCCGGCTCCTTCGGTTCCGACTCCTACGGCTCCGACTCGTCCGGCGACGGCAGCGCCGGCTTCGGCTGGCTGGTCTTCGCCTCCGCGACCTCCTTCGTGGTCTTCTGGGTCGTCCTGCTGATGTCCCGGCTGCCCGAACCGGTCGGCGAGTGGCGGGTGTTGCTGGCCGACCGCCCCGACCGGGCCGGCGCCGTGTACGCCACGATCACCGGGACGCTGGGCTCCCGCCGCTACCCGCTCGTCCCCCAGGGGATGGGCACCCGCGTCGCGCTGAGCGACGGTCCGTACACCGCCTATGTCTCCGTCTTCAACTACGGCACCAGCCTCTACCTCGGCTGGATGATGTGGCGTTCGCGGCGCGGCACGGAGCTGATGGGCCAGTTCATCGGCGACTTCGTCCGCGGGCTCAAGGGTGAGAACGGCATCGAGCACCAACTGCTGCGCAGCGAGGGCGCCCGCGCCATGCGGGAGGCGGTCCACCTCGCCTGCCGCGAGGGCCTGATGGTCGCCGTTGACGGCACCCCGGTGCACACCGCCCCGGCCGCCCCGCCCCAGGCCGGCGCCACCCCGCCGCCCCCGGCCGTCCCGCCCACCGTGCCCCCGTCGCCCACCGCGGTCCCGCCGCAGCCCGGTCAGCAGCCGACGGCGCACCCCGGCGGAGCCGAATCCACCGCATGAGCGTCCTGACCACCACCGGGCCCACCGGAGCGTGGGCCTGGGCCGGGCTCCGGCTGGAACCGGAGCCGGCGCTCGCCGAGAACGGCGCCCACCTCGGCCTGCCCGAGGCCCAGCGGCGTCTGGAGGCGGCCACCCTCGAACAGGTCTGGCTGTCCCAGCAGTGGCGGCCCGACGGCCGGGCCGTCGAGCTGCGCTACGCCACCGCGCCCGGCGGCGGGGTGAGCTGCACCCTGCTGTGCCGCGCGCACGCGGCGGGCGGCCCCGCCGCCTCGGCCGCCGCGCTCGCCCTGCGCGACGCCCTGGCGCACACCCCCCGGCACGTACGCGCCGAGCCGATCGAGGACGCCGGCGCGCTGCACACCGCGCTGGTCCCCTTCGCCGGGCCCCCGGCCGGCCTCGTCGAGGTCCGCAGGCGGCTGTCCTGGGCCTGGTTGCAGCGCCGGGACACCGACTTCCCGCTCGGTGTGGCGGTCGACCCGCTCCGTGCGGAGGCGGTCAGCTGGGAGCCGGTGTGGGAGGCGCTGGCCCGTGCGACCGCCCCCACCGTGGTGGGCATCTGCCTGGAGCCGTACGCGCCACCGCAGGAGCTGCTGGGCTACCTCCGCTACCTCGCCCAGGAGTACGGCCGGCTCGCCCAACCCGGTGCGCCGAGCCCGGTGTTCGGCCAGTACATCGCGCCCGATCCGTTCGCGGTGCGTGCCGCGGCCCGCTACCACGAGGCGCTGGCCGCCGCCGCTGGCCGCGGCTACCGGATGCGGATCTCGCTCGCCGCGGCCGGGGCGGCCCCGCTCCCGCTCGCCGAGCTGATCGCCGCCACCGTCGCGCCGCCCGCCGCGGAGGGCGGCGGTGTGGTGGCCCGTGCGGTGCCGCCGCACGAGACGGCCGCCGCCTGGGCCGGCTTCACCGGCCTCCAACTGCCCTGGCTGGACGCCACCTACCGGCAGGAGGTGCCGCAGCCGCTGGGCGGCTGGGAGCAGATCCTCGCCGACCTGGTCGATGTGCCGCAGGCCTCGGCCGCCTTCCGCTTCCCGTACGAGATCCCGGGCCGCCCCCCGCTGTTCCGTACGGCCGGCCGGTCCGGCCCGGACCCCGAAGCGGCCGCCCCGGCCCCCGCCGAGGGGCGCGATCCGCACGCCCCGTCCTTCTGACCCGCCCGTTGACGACCTCCGGAGCACCCCCCATGACCACCTCCATGACCACCCTCACCTTCGCCTTCGACGGATCCGCCGAGGACGCCGACGAACTGGCGCAGTCGCTCGCCGAGTGGCTCAACGAGGACGAGGACCTCAGCGGCTCCGCCCGGCTGCGCATGGTCCCGCCGGCACCGGGCGAACAGGGCGGCCTCGCCGACGCCGCCGAGGTGTTGGGCGCGGTCGGCCCGGTCCTGGAGGCGCTGGTCAGCGGACTGGCGGTCTGGCTCGCCCAGCGGGCCCGGTCCCGGCGGATCAGCTTCAAGGTGACCCGCCCGGACGGCACCGCCGTGGAGCTCTCGGCGGGCAGCCCCGAGGACGCCGCCGCCGTGGAGCAGCAGCTGCGCAGGTTCCTGGAGCCGGGTTCCGGTGACCGGAGCTGAGCCGATCGTCGGGGCGCCGGCGGCCTGGCCGCCGCTGGTCCCCGCCCCCGGGCGGTCCGTCGCCGTCCTGGTGGGCACCGCGACCCAGGTCGTGCCCAGCACCCTGCCGCCGCTCCCGCAGGCCGCGGCGAGCGTGGTCGCGCTGGGCGAGGTGCTGACCGGGCCGCTGGGCGGGTTCGACCCCGCCTCGGTGCACCGCCGGGTGGACCCGCCGGCCCCGGCCGAGGTCTTCCGGCTGCTGCCCGCCCCCGGCAGCGACCCGCTCGACGTCCTGCTCTTCTACTTCGCCGGCCACGGCCTGCGCGGCACCGACAACCGGCTGTGTCTGGCCCTGCCCGGCTCGGTGGACGACACCCGGCGCGCCGAGCGCACCGCACTGCCGGTCGCGGCGCTCTTCCAGGCCCTGCGGCAGGTCCGCGCCGAGCACAAGATCGCCGTCTTCGACTGCTGCTTCGCCGCCCGGGCCCTGGACGCCGCCGACGCCGCCGACATCCACGTCCTGGCCGCCGCCGGCCGTACCCGCAAGGCCCGCACCCCCGAGGGCCACACCCGCACCGGCTTCACCACCGCCCTGCTGCGGCTGCTCGCCGACGGCGTACCGGACGGCCCCGAACACCTCGACCTCACCACGCTCTACCGGCACTTGACCGTCACCCTCCCGGCCGCCGGCCTGCCCGAGCCCCTCCAGCGGTCCTTCGGCGCCACCGGCGACCTCGCCCTGTTCCGCAACGCCGCGTACGGCACCGGGCACACCCGCGCGGGCCTGCTCGCCCGCGCCCGGTTCGCCGGCCAGGTCAAGTCCCTGGGCCAGGCCGGCCACCCCCGGCGCACCGCCCAGGCCGCCCACCTCTTCCGGGCCGTCGCCGCCGACGCGGCCGTTCACCTGGGCCGCACCGACCCCGAGACGCTCCGCTACCGCCACGTCCACGCCTCCACCGCCGGCGAGGCGGGCGACCCGCACACGGCCTGCGTCCTCCTCCAGCAGGCCGTCACCGACTGGGAACGCCTCGCGCCGCCCGACGACCCCGCCCTGGGCGCCGCCCGGGCCAGCCTCGCGTACTGGCGCACCCGTACGGCGCCGACCCCCACTCCGCCCGCCCGCACTCCCCACTGACTACGAGAAGAGCCCGAACGCGCCGTCCAGGGACCAGCTCTGCCAGCTCATGGCGAGCAGCGCGGTCACCGAGATCAGCGCCATCATCAGGTTCTGCCCCTGCTCCGCCCAGTCGTGGATCATCAGCACGAGGTAGACCAGGTTGAGCACCGCCCCGGCGGCGAGGGCTATCGGCGTCAGCAGGCCCACGGTCAACCCGAGGCCGAGCGCCAGCTCCGCGTAGGCGACGACGTACGCCATCAGCCGGGGGCGGGGCTTCACCAGCCGGTCGAAGCCCGTGCGGACCAGCGGCCACCGGTGCTTGGCCGCGATGCCGGCCGCCCAGGTGATGCCGCCGCCGGCGAACCAGGTCTTCTTGTCCTTGTGGCGCCAGCTCTCCAGCCACCACAGGCCCAGTCCGATGCGGAGGACGGCGCACCACTCGGCACCGCTGAGCCAGATCGTCTGCATGCTGCCTCCTTCGAGCCATGCCATAACTGACGAACCGTCAGTTCAGCCCAACCCGGCCCGCCCCGCAAGGGGTGCAGTTCCCGGCAGCGCCTTGTCGCCGCAGGGCCGACCCCATAACCTCGAAACTGATGGGTCGTCAGAAATCTGGAGTCCGGCCTGCCGCGCGCCACCGCGCAGTTGGGGGTACAGGGTGATCAGCAACCAGAGCGCCACAACGGAGATTCCCAAGGTCATCAGCGTGGACGATCACGTGATCGAGCCCGCCCACCTCTTCGAGACCTGGCTTCCGAAGAAGTACCGGGACAAGGGGCCGAAGCCCCTCACCGCCGGCATCGGCGAGCTGGAGTACGTGGGCGGGAAGTACCGCTTCACCACCGACCCGGACGGCCAGCTCACCGACTGGTGGGAGTACGAGGGCTCGCTCTTCCCGTACAAGCGCATCATCGCCGCCGTCGGCTTCTCCCGCGACGAGATGACCCTGGACGGGATCACCCGCGAGCAGATGCGCCGCGGCTGCTGGGACCCCAAGGCCCGGCTGGCCGACATGGACGTCAACCACGTCGAGGCCTCGCTCTGCTTCCCGACGTTCCCCCGCTTCTGCGGCCAGACCTTCGCCGAGGCCGAGGACAAGGAGGTCGGGCTCGCCTGCGTGCGGGCGTACAACGACTGGATGGTGGAGGAGTGGTGCGGGGACAGCGGCGGCCGGCTGATTCCGCTGTGTCTGATCCCGCTGTGGGACATCGACCTCGCGGTCGCCGAGATCCGCCGCAACGCCGCCCGCGGGGTCCGGGCGGTCACCTTCAGCGAGATCCCCACCTATCTCGGGCTGCCCTCCATCCACTCCGGGTACTGGGACCCCTTCTTCGCGGCGTGCGAGGAGACCGGCACGGTCGTGAACATGCACATCGGCTCGTCCTCGCAGATGCCGGCCGCCTCACCGGACGCCCCGCCCGCGGTCCAGGCGTCCCTGAGCTTCAACAACGCGATGGCCTCGATGATGGACTTCCTCTTCTCCGGCGTCCTGGTGAAGTTCCCCCGGCTCAAACTGGCCTACAGCGAGGGCCAGATGGGCTGGATCCCGTACGCCCTGGAACGTGCCGACGACGTCTGGGAGGAGCACCGCGCCTGGGGCGGGGTGCAGGACCTCATCCCCGAACCCCCGTCGACCTACTACTACCGGCAGGTCTTCTGCTGCTTCTTCCGCGACAAGCACGGCATCGAGGCGATCGAGACGGTCGGCGTCGACAACGCGACCTTCGAGACCGACTATCCGCACGTCGACTCCACCTGGCCGCACACCAAGCAGGTCGCGGCCGACCACGTGGCCGGCCTCCCGCAGGACGTGATCTACAAGATCCTGCGCGGCAACGCCATCCGGATGCTGGACCTCCCCTTCGACCGGACCTGAGCCGCGAGCCGGCGCGTCGGCCTGCCGGCAGAGCGATGCGTACGCCCCCGTCAGGTAGTGCGCCGAGGGGCGTGCACGGCAGTGCGGAGGACGATGCGCCGGCGCACGGCACTCACCACCTCTCCAGGGGCGTGATGAACAGCAGTTCCGTGCGGTCACCGGGCAGGACGACGTCGGACACGCCGACGATCCGCTCGTCGATGCCGTACGAGGTCTTCCGCAGCACGAGGACCGATGTGCCGGGCGGCAGCTCCAGCTCCGCCGCCTCCTCCGGCGTCGGCGGGCGGGCGGTGATGCGCTCCTCGATGCGGTCCAGTTCGATGCCGACGGTGTAGAGCTGGCTCTGCGAACCGCCGGGCCACGGCTCCTTGGTCTCGTCCAGGAGATCGGGGTTCGGCGCGACCAGGTCGTGGACGAGGTACGAGGTCACCAGGCCGAAGGGCGCGCTCCCGGCCGCGGGGCGGGTCCGGTAGGTGCGTTCGAGGAGGGCGGTGCCCTCGGGGAGCCCGAAGGCGTCGGCGAGGTCCTCGGACGCCTCGACCGTGCGGTACGACGCGTGGAAGACCAGGTCGTCGGCCGTCAGCCCGGTGTCGTGTTCGGTGGCGCCGGTCCGGGCCCGCTCCTGCAGCGGTGCGCGCGCCCGGTTCTTCTCCCACTGGTGGCGGAGGTTCGTGCGCGACGCGCCCGTGCCCCGCTGCCGGACCCTGTGGCCGCGCCCGTGCTGCCGCTCGATGAGCCCTTCGGCCCGCAGGACGCGGAGTGCCTCGCGGACCGCCGGCACGTCGCGCGCGAAGCGCGCGGCGAGTTCCGACTCCGCCGGCAGCTCTTCCCCCGGCTTCAGCTCACCCGCACGGATGGCCTCGCGGAGCTCGTCCGCGAGCCGTTCGTCTGCCACGGCCATGGGTGCCCACCGTTCCGTTCCTCGGTGCCCCGGCCGGCTGACCTGCCGGGTGGCCCCCACCTTACGGCTCCCGGAGAGGCGCCCCTGGGCGCGGCGCGGGGCATGAAAACGCCCGATCGCTGGCGACGGGGGATGCACCAGCGATCGGGCTGTGGCCAAGACTAGCAAGGCTGCCGGCGCGGCGGGAGCCAACTGCATGATCGGAACACGGACTTGTGAGCGGTGTCACGTAGCGGGAGGCGAAGCGGAGACGGCGGGGCCCAGGGTGGTGCGGCGCCGACGGCGGGGGCGGGAGCCGGCCCCCGCCGTCGGACGCCCGGTCGCACGCCGTGGGTGAACGCCGCCCTCACTGCCCCCCGCACGGCGGGTCGTACGAGAGCTGGGGCAGGTACTCGTGCCACTTCTCCGGCGTCAGAACGCCCCGTGTGGTCGAACAGATCCGGCGGATCGCCCGGCGGCTGTCCAGGTCCCACAGCCGGACGGTGCCGCCGCCGCTCGACACTCCGAGCAGGTTGTTCCTGGGGCTGAACGACAGGAAAGTGCCGGTCTTGGCGTTGGGGCTCGTCGATTGTCCGAGGGGAACGGCCCTGGAGGGGACCTTGACGTTCCAGAACTGGACCGAGTTGTCGTGGCCGCCGCTCGCCAGGGTGCTGCCGTCCCTGCTGAACGTCAGCGACACGACCGCTTCGGTGTGCCCGGTGAGCGGGGAGCCCAGCCGGGCCGCCCTGCGGGGGTCGGAGGTGTTCCAGAGCCGGACGGTGTCGTCGTCGCTGCCGCTGACCAGGGTGCGGCCGTCCGGGCTGTAGGCGAGCGCGTTGACCGGTCCCAGGTGCCCCGTGAGGGGCGCGCCGAGCGGGGCGGGGCGGCGGGGGTCGGTCATCTTCCAGAGCCGGATGGTGTCGTCCGCGCTGCCGCTGGCGAGCGTGCGGCCGTCCGGGCTGAAGACGAGGGCGTTGAGGTAACCCCTGTGACCGGTGAGCGGCGCGCCGTACGGCACGACGTGGGAGGGGTCGCCGACGTTCCACAGTCGAAAGGTGCGGTCGGTGTACGCGGTGGCGAGCGTGCGCCCGTCCGGGCTGAAGACCAGCGCGTGGTCACCCATGAACCGTGTCCGCAGGGTGATGGGCGGCCCGTAGGAGACCGGCCGGGCCGGGTCGCTGACGTTCCACAGATACACCTCCCGGTGCCCCGTCAGCACCGCGAGGGTGCGGCCGTCGGGGGAGAAGACCGGCGTACGGTCGTCGCCGTCCGCGGGCATGAACGGTTTGCCCAGCGACGCGGGCCGGTCGGGGTGCTCCACGTTCCACAGCCGGATCCGCCCGTTGAGCGGGGCCGTGGCGAGCACCCGTCCGTCCGGGCGGAACACTCCGACCCGGCCGATCACGTCCGACGTCGGTATCGACCACAGGCGGACCTTGCTGTCGCCGCTGCCCGTGGCGAGGGTCTTGCCGTCCGGGCTGAAGCCCACCGCGAACATCTCCCCGCTGCTGCCCGCGAGGGGCTCGCCGACCTGCGACGGGTACGCCGGATCGCTGACGTTCCACAGGCTCGCGGTGCTGTCGGCGCTGCCGGCGGCGAGCATGTTTCCGTCCCGGCTGAACGCCACCGACCACAGCGGACCGGTGTGGCCGGTGAGCGGCGGGCCGAGCGGTGCCGCGCGCCGTGGATCGGCCACCTTCCAGAGCCGGAGGGTGTTGTCCGCGCCGCCGCTGGCGAGCGTGCGGCCGTCAGGGCTGAAGGCCACCGAGTGCACCGTGCTCGTATGGCCGGTCAGCGGCTGGCCGATCGGCCGGGGGCGAGGCCGGTCGGTCATGTCCCACAGCCGGATCGTGTGGTCGTCGCCACCGGTTGCCAACGTCCGTCCGTCGGGGCTGAACGCCAGACAGCGCACGGCGGCGGTGTGGCCGGTCAGGGCACCGCGCGCCTTCGGCCGGTGCGGGTCATGCACGTCCCACAGGCGCACGCGGTGGTCCTCGTTGGCCGAGGCCAGGGTGCGTCCGTCCGGACTGAAGGCGACCAGGTAGATCGTGCCGCCGTGGCCGACCAACGGCGCGCCGAGCGGCCGCGGGTGGCCGGGGTCCCGTACGTCCCACAGCCGGATCGTGCCGTCGTCCGAAGCGCTGGCGAGGGTGTGTCCGTCCGGGCTGAAGACCGCGCTGCTCACCCAGCTCTGGTGGCCGGTGAGGGGCTTGCCCAGCGGCTTGGGGCGGGTGGGGTCCGCCACGTCCCACAGGCGCACGGTCCGGTCGTAGCTGGCGGTGGCCAGGACCCGCCCGTCCGGGCTGAACGAGGTGAGGTAGACGGCGCCGGTGTGGCCCGGAAGGGGGGTGGCCAGCGGTGCGTTCACCGTCGAGACCAGCCGGTTGTTGGTGTTCTTATCGTCGGGCCGCAAATCGTGTGCGACCAGATCGAGTTGGGCCGAAAGGGACGGATCGGTGTACTGGGCGCGGTCGGCCTCGGCGAGCACCTGCTGGAAGACGGTGTCGTCCCGCTGCTGCCACGCCTCCACCGCCGAGCCGACGGCCAGCACCGCCATGACGACCAGGGCCGCCACCGCCCCACGGCTCAGCAGGACCGTGCGCCTGCGCAGCCGGACCGAAGCGGCCAGGAACTCCACCGCGCTGCGGGTCAGGAAGGTGCCACCGGCGGACTCCGCCCAGGTACGGGCCTGTTCGAGGCGGGAGCCCCGGTAGAGCAGCGAGGTGTCGCGGTTCGAGCCCTCCCAGGCCCTGCCGTCCTCCTCCAACTGCTGGCGCAGCAGGTTGCCGTTCCGGTCCTCGTCGATCCAGTCGCGCAGCCGCGGCCAGGCATGGAGCAGCGCCTCATGGGTGATCTCCACGGCCTCCGCGTCGAGCGTCACCAAGCGGGCGTGGACCAGCGCTTCGAGCGATTCCTCCGTCTTGTGGGGATCCGTCGACTCCTCCGCCAGTTGGCGCCGCGTCCCCCGCCTGCGGGTGGCCTGGGTGTCCTCGCCCAGCCGGACCAGCCTGAGCAGGAGCAGCCTCGCGGCCGTGCGGGCCGTCGGGTCGAGACCGGACCAGGCCCGCTCGGCGGTCGCCGCCACCGCGCCCTGCATTCCGCCCGCCGCGCGGTAGCCGGCCAGCGTCAGCCGGCCCGCCTTCCGCCGCTGCCAGGTGGCGAGCAGGGCGTGGGAGAGCAGCGGCAGCACCCCCGCGTCGTGTGCCCCGCCGGGGCCGTCCGCGCCCACTTCCCGGACGATCAGCTCCGCCAGCCCCGGTTCGAGCTCCAGGCCCACGGCCTTGGCCGGGCCGGTCACCGCCTCCCGCAGCTCCGCGGTGGTCAGCGGCCCGAGCACCATGTGCCGGTGCTGCAGCGCATCGGCCAGTTCGGGGTGGCCGAGGCACTGCTCGTAGAAGTCGGCGCGGATGCCGAGGATGACGAGCACGGGGGCCGGCTGACACGGATCGGCCGGCGTGCAGGCGGCGTGCAGCAGCTGGACGAACGTGCGCCTGGCCGCCTCGTCGGAGCAGAGCGTGAACGCCTCCTCGAACTGGTCCACGATCACGACCGGACGGGCGGCGGCGGACGTCTCGCGCCGCGCCCACGCCGTGGCGGCCTTCCGCACCGCGTGCCCGAACTCCGGGGTGCCGGGCGCCGCTGCCGAGGGTTCCTCCGCCGCGGAGACGAGGGGCGCGAGCTCCGGGATCCGGCGGGTCAGCTCGGCGAGCGGATCGGCTCCCGGCACGAGCTGGAGTACCACTCGCTCCTCGCCGTTCTCGCCGTCCGGGGCGCCCTTCCGCAGCGCGGGTACCAGGCCGGCGCTCAGCAGGGAGGACTTCCCCGCCCCCGAGGCGCCCACGAGCATGACCAGGCCGCCCGTCCGCTCCGCCGCGCGGAGTTGGGCGACGAGGGCCTCCGTGCTCCGCTCCCGGCCGAAGAACCACCGGGCGTCCTGCTGCCGGTACGAGGCCAGCCCGCGGTACGGGCACACCCCGCTGACGGGCGCCGCCTCGTCGGTGGCCCGCTCCTCCTCCTGCGCGGGCGCCGCACCGCGGTCACCGGCCGGCCCGGCGACCGCGCGCTCCCAGAGCCGGTGCCACTGCGCCAGGTCGTACAGCCCGGTGGACACCGGCGTGGGCCGCAGGCGTCGGGCCTGGGGTATCAGGATGTTCAGCACCGCGGCGAGGGCGGCGAACTGCGCGGGCACGTTCTTGGCCCGTCGCCAGTCGCTGATCCGCTGCACCGAAACCCGTACGGGCCGCCCGCGTTCGTCGACCCGCTGAAGCCGGACGACCGCCTCGGCCACCGTCTTCAGGGGCGGATTGCCGGCCTCCTTGTACAGCAGCGCGAGACGTTCCGCGAAGGCTGTACGTGCGCCTGAGTCGGAACTCAAGGCCTCCACCCCCTACTTCCCCGCACTAGGACATCCGGACCGGAAAACTCACCTTAGCTCGCTGACCTGCGATGAATCCCCCGGCCCGGTACCGGAACCTCCTCGGTGTGAGCCACAGCTGGCAGGATCACCATCCAGCGGCGACCAACCGGTTCCTACCCGGACCGCCCACCGCCTCACTGCCCGAGAGGGGACTCGTGGTGCACGTCCTCGGACACCTCTCGGTGCAGGTCCACGGCCACCCGCCGCCGGACCCGCAGGCCGGTGGTCACGGCCCGGGCCGATGAACGCGCAGGACCCGTGGAGCCGGTCCCGCCCGGACCGCTTCCGCGCCGCCCACGGGTCCGACCGTCCTCGGTCCACGCCGCTGTGGCGCGGACCGACCGCCCGCGCCGTTCGACACCGGTCCCCACGAGGGGAGGGACCGGTGGCGAATGGCGCGGCGTTGTTTCTCCTTCCGCGCACTGCCGCGCTTCCGCCCGGCACCACGGCCCGGGTACCGCATGTGTCCGGGGGCACGTCCGGCACGGCGTCCGGTGAGCACCGGCAAGGCCCCTGAAGTGACGTCAGCAGCCACCACCCGACGGGCCCCGCCCAAGATCCGCTCCCGCCCACCCCGATCCGGCCCGGAAAACGCATCAGGCCCGGTTTCCGTTTCCGAAAACCGGGCCTGACGGGACATGCACCCGCGACCTCTTCGTCCGCGTGTGAGGCGCCCTGAGCGCCTGACTCGGTGGTGTTCCGGCCGGGGTCGGTCTGACCGCGGGGCCGCGTTCAGTGCGGCGAGCGCGACCTCGTACGGTCGCTGCCAAGCCGGCCTCGCCTTGGTCCCGCAGGACCGGCAGGCCACCCATCACCTTTAGGAGACCAGGAAGCTGACCCGCACGGGCAGATCGCTGTCCCAACTTATCTCTACGCGGACGTCAACCACTCCATTATCGTGCGGAGCCACGTTGCAGATCTTCATAACGGCATTGCCGATGAAAGGTTGGCCGTCGGGGTGGATCTCGGTCAGTGACGCCATGACCGCATGATTGTGTGTCACGCCGGTAAGGCCAGTAAATGGCTGAATGACGATGCCGTGACCATGCATGAGCCCCAGGAAACCGGCTGCCGATGGCACCAGCGTCTCCACGGGGGTTACCTCGGTGGCCTCTCTCGACCGGAGATCCGGCGCCCCGTCTGTTTCGTATGCGACCTTGTCTGCCATTGCTGTGCCCCCTTCTGGTAGCGGTACCAGGAAGCACCCCCAACTGTGGAGCGCAGGGCATAAAGGGCCTAACGGCTCAATTGCGGGAGGGGTTAAGGGGCGGGGTGCCCTATTCTTCACCCCGCCGGCGACAACTCGCCCCAAGCATCAAGTCGTCCGCCGCTCTGCGCTCGACCGCACGGTCACACATTCAGTCGGCTGATGCTTGGGTGCCTTCTGCTTTCCATGTTATGACTCTGGTTTCCGCACAGCAACCGTTCGGTGACGCTTCGAGCAGTGAATCTTCGTTTCCCTTGTATCGTCACCTATTCAATGAGTCTGCTGGATGAGGGAGGTTACTGTTCCAAGCCTGACCCAGCGTCATCTGGCGACGGCGTCGAAGAGGACCAGAAGAGCGAGCCCCCACCTTCATGGCTCGTGGCGACGGGCGTGCTTGGTTACAGCCCGCAGGAGCCGCGGTCGAGGTGGAAGTATCGGGCGTTGGCCCAGCGGCACAGCCGGATACCGACGATGACGCCGACGATCGTGATCAGGGCCGGCAGGTATCCGCTGGCGACCTGGATGATCGGGATCGCAGGGCAGCCACCTGAGATCGCCCAGCCCGTACCGAACAACACCGCGCCGGGGATCACGCCGGCATGGATGCGCCCTGGGGTGCGGCGGACCCGCAGCAGAGCGAACGCGCACACGATGATCACCACAGCACCCGCGAAGGACAGGAACATACGCAGGTCCTGGAAGGTGAACATGCGATTCAACTCGGCGTAGTCGCCGAAGCCGATGTTGGTGACGGTATAACCGAGGGCCAGTCCGGTGATGATGTTGGCCAGCAGAATCGCACCCCGGGTGCGCATCAGATCACCTTCCACAGGAGGAACGACACCGCGACGGCGGTGCCGAAGAACACGGCGGTCGCGACGATGCTGACCGGGCGTAGCCGGCCGCAGCCGCTGAGTCCGTGGCCGGAGCTGCACCCACCGGCCAGCCGAGTGCCGAAGCCGACCAGCACGCCTCCCACGAACAGCACGGCGATCATGGTGGTCGGATCGGCGGTGACCAGGTTCCGAAAGCCCGGGCCCAGGTCGTAGCTGAGGTGGAACCGCCCGGAGGTGGCCGCGGCGATGAACCCGCCGAGGAAGATCGACATCAGCAGGGCAGCCTGAGTGACCAGCGGGGCCGGGCGCAGGCTCGTGGCTGCCGGGCGCTCACTCGCTGCCGCTTCGGCGTCGGCTTCGAGCGGCTGCGACTCCCCGTACGGAACCTGCGGCACGGTCGACGTGCCGGTGCCGGTGCCGAAGTGCTCCGCTGTGGCTGCGGCAAGCGCCTCAGCGAGCGCTTGATCGTCGGTGAACTCCTCGTCCATCCGCTCGAGTTGGCGTTCGCGACGCCAGTGCAGCACGCGATCCCACGCGGCCGACACCCCGAGAGACCGATCGGTGATGAGGCTGTGGTTGATCGTGACCAGAGCGAGCCCGATAGCGCCCGCCCACCAGGGCCAGTAGGTACTCATGCGGGTCCTCCCATCCAGTCGGCAAATCGAGCCCACCAGCCGCGCTTCGAGCCGGGCGCAGCGAGGCTGTCCGAAGGTCGGGCAACCTGTGGGGACGGTGACGGTTGCTGATCCCAGGCAGCTGCTGGCGTAGGTGGTACCCCGAACTGGGCCATGGCCTCGGGCGGCGCGGTGCCAGGTCCTGACTGCTCATGTGGCGGGGCCGGTGTTGGCTGGGGCCAGGACGCGGTCTCCGGCGGCCCCGAAGCGGGCCGTGGCGGCGGGGGCTGTTGGGGGACCGCCGCCGGGCTGGTGGCGCCGGATCGATCCACCCCGGTCCGGGCTTCGAGGTGTCGCGCGCTTGCTCCGTTGGGCAGCAGGCTGATCGGCACGCGCTCGCCGGTGAGTGACATCTGGTAGCGCGCACAGCCAAGCCATCGATCCGCGCTGTCGCAGTAGTATTCGCGCCAACCCTGCAAGCTCGCCCTGAGTAGGGGAAAAAGGGGGCATCCTGTGGCGTGCGAGCAACCCACGTTGCTCCCTCCTGACTGGCGCACCACCCGTTCGCGGAGGGCGGTTGCCGTTCTCGATTCCTGCCCTCGCTGTGTCCGGTCGACGGTCTGAAAAGCAATGCGGTGGCGGGCAGTGACAGTAAGGCGCTGTGCCTCCATTCCTCGACCGGGCGCGATGCAACCATTGTTTCTGTGTTCCGAGCAACTCGGGGAATTTTTCCAAACAGTTCACTTGGCGCCACCCAGTGAGGTACCCTCCGCGACGGATTTGCGGCGTCTGCCTCTCGTGTCCGGAAATTTATGACCGCCGGCGAGGTCACTTGGGTCGCGATTCGACTGCGTGATCGCGGCTCGCGCTGGCGCAAGTCAGCTGTTTATGGAGGCGGTGTAAATTCTGGAGTTTCTTGTGGTGGTGGCGTGAATGTCTTGGATGTCAAACGAAGAGTTAAGGGAGGGCAATAATGTGCCAACGTGCTGTCTGTCGGTCGTGCCGGAAGTTGACCTATGAGGGCTGCGGAAGGCATGTGGACCAAGTTCTCATGGGTGTGCCAACGGATCAGCGGTGCATGTGCGAGCCCGCGGAACGCAAGCGTGAACGCATAGCGGAGGCGACGATTCGATCGGAATCGGTGCCAGACCGACAGGATGGGGCGTCGCGACGCACACACGCTCCTGATTACCCAGGGAGTCGGCCAGGCCGATCGAGGGGCGGCTGGTGGGCTCGGCTCATCGATTGGGTGAAAAGACCGGCATGAGGTAATGAAGGTGTTGGTTATGGGGCCATGAGAACGCGGATTTCAGAACCCCGGGGGGACGCCTGCGAGAGGGCGACCTTCCTGGTCGCCGGTGCTACCCGACGTCCTTTGCGGGATTCACTGATGACGGCAGCCCGCGGGCCACTGCCACGTGGGACGCCCGGGCTGCCGTATGCGCGCAGGAGCGGGCCAGCACGGGGGGAATCGGCCCGCTCCTGCGGTCGGCGCCCGCGTACCTCCGCAGGAGAGCGAGCGCCTCGACCCTCATGATCGGGTCACTCCTTTCAGCGTGCTGTGCCCCTGGAATGTCACTGATGGCGAGAGATGGTCACCAATCCAGCGCTCTTGTGAATAAAGCAACTTAAAGCCGTCACGACTCAGCCGCTAACCATGCACGCATCCTTGTCCTCTGGCGGGGCTGCCCGTAGCAGACGGGCTCTGCGCTGCGCGGAAAGACAAGGTTGCAGGGCCGGTACGCTGGGGCCGCTGCGGCACCCCGCACCTTGATCCGCGCCCCACGGTGAGTCATGGCCTGCGGCGATCAAGACGTCTTTGGGCATGAGGATGAAGAACAAGTGCTGATAGCGGGCCGATACCGGCTGCGTGACACCATCGGGCGGGGCGCGATGGGAGAGGTCTGGCGGGCCTTCGACGAGACGCTCGGCAGACCGGTTGCCGTGAAACTCCTGCTCCCCCACGACTCCGACCCCACCGCGCCCTCCCGCTTCCGGCTGGAGGCGCAGACCGCCGGACGCCTCAGCCACCCGCACGTGGTCGCCGTTCTCGACTTCGGCGAGCACGAAGACCGTCTGTTCCTGGTGATGGAGCTCGTCGATGGGGACAGCCTCGCCGACCGGCTCACCGTCTCCGGACCGCTGCCCGCCGAGCACGTGGCCCACATCGCCGCACAGGCCGCCCTTGGGCTGGCCGCCGCGCACCGGCAGGGCATCGTGCACCGGGACATCAAGCCAGCCAACCTCCTGCTGGGCGCCGACGGAACCCTGAAGATCGGCGACTTCGGCATCGCCCGCTTCCTCGACGACCCCGGTGCCGCGCTCACCGCCACCGGTCAGATCGTGGGCACCAGCCTCTACCTCGCGCCCGAGCGGGCTCTGGGCCGCACCGCCGGCCCGGCATCCGACGTGTACTCCCTGGGCTGCGTGCTCTACCAACTCCTCACCGGCCGGCCTCCGTTCCAGGCGGACGGTGCGCTCGCGGTGCTTCGTCAGCACCTTGATGCCGCCCCGGTCCCACCCCGGCAACTCGGGGTCGATCTAGCGCCCGCCTTCGAGAGCTATCTGCTCGGTCTGCTGGCCAAGGAGTCCGAGAGCCGACCCACGGCTGACGAGGTGGCGGACTGGTTCGGGCGCGGAGCCTGGCGCGGTGCGCGGGAGCCGCTGCCGAGCGAACACGGGCATCACGGCCGCCCGGACCGGCCGCACGTCACCGGCTCAAGAGCCGCCGCCCCTGCAGGCTCCCTCTCCGCTCCCACCGCCCACTCCGACCGTGCCTTCGCCCCGGTGGCGGAAACCGAGTGGCAGACGAGCGTGCACCGGTCCGCGACCCGCCGCGCACACCTGCCGTTCCTCCGTCGTTCCCGGCTGGTGGCTGTGCTGGGCGGCGCCGGCATCTTCACCCTGGCGTTGCTGGCGGGCATAGTGTGGTTCTCGCCCGACACCGGCTCAGCGCAGGGGCCGCAGACCAACCCCTCCACGAGCACGAGTCCCGCCACGCCGCCCCCCTCGGCGTCGTACGAGACTGCTTCCCCACCTCCGGCACAGCTTGCCGAGCAGAAGCCGGAGAGGGCCCCCAAAGCCACACCAGGCCCCAAGAAGGCCGGCAGGCCCGGCAAGCGCAAGCACTGACAGGCGCCCGGAGCCCGGATCCTCACACGGTCTGCATCGCCTGGCCCCTGCCGCCCCACCTGTTGGGGGGACGCCGCCCGAGCCACCCGCACTGTCTCCGTCAGGATCTCTGCCGAGCCCACCGGCTGACGACACCCGGACCCACCCCAAACGACAACGTCGGCCTTCAGGCCTCAACCGAGCCCTGAAGGCCGACGTCACGCGAGCCCCTGAATTCGCCAACGCACCACCGACGGGGCGCAGTAGCCCGGCCCCGAATTGACCAGTAGTGCGCAGAGGATTGTCGGGGCGTCAGAGCCCGGCTATGCCGGAAAAGCTGGCCTGACCCGAGACGGGGCCGTTGACCTGGATGCCGCCGCCGCCGCTGATCGTGCCGCCGGGCAGCCCGGGCAGTCCCGGGACCGCGGACGTGGCGTCCTGAACCATGTCGCCGAGAACGCCGCCGGAAACGCCGTCCAGGTCGGCCTCGGAAATCTCTCGGGTCTCGACGGGAGTGAAGTCGTTACGCATGACTGTCCTTTCCACTCATAGCTTGGCGCGAGAGCAAACCATGCCGACCGGCCGCCCGGCGACCCCGGCCCATCGGTAATGTCTTCCGAGGTTCCCCAATATCCCCACATGCCGACCCGTGGAACCGTTCACGGGATCACGGGAACGCCTTCACACTTCTTTCGAGATCCGACGCACGTGGCCGGTTTAGGGCGCCATCGCCGCCGGAAACTGGTGGGACATGTCGGCATTCGAGACCGGTCAGGGCGCGGCGGGCCCGGGTCATACGGGGAGTCCGTGACCTTCCTGTGCGGTTCGCGGATGCCGCCCTCAAGGAAAATCCGCCCGCGCTACCCGCACCGTCTCCGCCGGAGCCATTCCTGCCGCCATCGGCCGCATCGACACCAACACCCTTTTCAAGCAACGATGTCGGCTTTTACGGCTACAATCACATCGTGAAGGCCGCCGTCACGCAGGCCCCGAATTAGCCCACAACTCCCTCCTCGGACACTTGGGGTTCGCGGAGAAGCGCAGCAGCCATTGGCGCGGCCCGTACGAGATCGAGAGTCGACCCGTGGGAGAAGAAGGAGAAGGCCGTGTCCGCGGCCTCCAGGGCGCGAAGCTGGTCGATGTCGTGCGCCGTGCCGGTGTCTCCGCCGGCACGGTGTCCAACGTCCTGAACCGCCCCGACCGCGTTGCCGGAGCCACGCGGGTACAGGGGGAGCAGGCTGTCGAGGACCTGGCTAGATCCCGATTGCCCACGGGCCACACCCCACGGCCTGCGTCACACGCACCGGACCATGCTGGCGGACCTCGGCACAGAGAAGGTCCTCATGGACGAGCGCATGAGTCACATCGACGGCTCCGTCTCCGCGCGCTACGCCCACGTGGCCGCGGGCATGCGGAGGCGGCTGCTGTCCGGCCTGACGGGTCTTTGGGAGGCGTCTATCGACGCCCGGTTGGCGATGTGTCCCACGTCACCAGTGGCCGCGCTCGATCGGCTGTTGAGGGCGGGGCGGCGGCCGCCGCCTGGGAGGGGGATTCCAAGATCTTCTCCCAAGAGGGCTCCGTAAACGGATCAGGGGCCTGATCCACTGAGTGGATCAGGCCCCTGACCTGGTGTTCCTTCAGTCGGGGTGGCGGGATTTGAACCCACGACCTCTTCGTCCCGAACGAAGCGCGCTGCCAAGCTGCGCTACACCCCGAAGCAACGAGCTCTACTTTAGCGGACTGATCCCCGTAGGTGAAATCCGGTTCCCGCGGCGACGGGGAGCGGGCCTGAGCTGGTCGGTCCCGATGGCGATCAGCGGCAGCAGGAAGGCGGCGAGGGCCAGCGTGAGGGCGGTGGGCAGGGAGGGGGCGGGGGCGCCGGCCGCGGCGGGGAGGGTGAGGGCGAAGCAGAGGTAGAGCAGCGGGTAGGCCGGCCACTGCCGGGCATGGGCGAGGCGGAAGCCACGCGGGGCGGTGAGCAGCAGCCAGTCGGCGACGGCGGCGAGCGGGACGAGGGTGAAGAGGAGGAGGTGCGGGAGGGCTTGGGCGGCGGTGGCGCCGGGGCCGGGGGAGGGGAGGGTGAAGGCGGTGACCGGGAGGGCGTGCTGGGCGAGGGCCGCGAGGGCGACGTAGCAGAGGACGGCGCCGGTCAGGCGGGGGCTCAGGGGGTGGCGACCGGTCCAGGCGCGGCGGGCGGACCCCGCGGAGACCACGGCCAGGGCGAGGGTGGCCTGCCCGGTGAACGAGGCGGCGAGGCGGGCGGGCGAGGGGCCGCTGCGCGCCGCCATCAAGAGGCCGGTCAGGGCCGCCGCGGTGATCAGGAGGCGGAAGGCGGCCGCGAGGGGCCGGCGGACCCGGGGAGCGACGGCGTAGGCCGGCGTGCGGGCGGCGGCCCCGGCCGGGCCGCCGATGTGGCGCGTGGACTGCGAGGTCCGGGTGGGGTCGGACATTCCTCCACGGTAGGGGGAGGAGGGGCGGCGGGGGCGCGCTGGCGCGGTACGGAACTCCGTGTCGGCGGCGCCCGCCCCAGGCGGCGCCCAAGCGGCGCCCCCCAGGAGGCGGGCCCGCGGAGCGGGGTGGTCGGACCGCGCCACCGGGGGGCCGGGCGCCCGGCGCCGCGGTCAGTCCCGTGCGGTGAGGGTCAGCAGCGTTGCCTCCGGGGGGCAGGCGAAGCGGACCGGGGTGTAGCGGTTGGTGCCGCAGCCGGCGGAGACGTGCAGGAAGGAGGTGCGGCCGGCGGCGGTGTGGGTGGACAGCCCCTTGACCCGGTCGGTGTCGAGGTCGCAGTTGGTGACCAGGGCCCCGTAGAAGGGGATGCAGAGCTGCCCGCCGTGGGTGTGGCCGGCCAGGATCAGCGGGTAGCCGTCGGCGGCGAAGGCGTCCAGGGAGCGCAGGTAGGGGGCGTGGACCACGGCCAGGGAGAGGTCGGCGCCGGATTCCGGGCCGCCGGCCACCTCGGCGTAGCGGTCGCGCTTGATGTGCGGGTCGTCCAGGCCAGTCAGGGCGATCTCGATGCCCTCCAGCTTGAGGCGCCCGCGAGTGTTGGACAGGCCGACCCAGCCGGCGGCGTCGAAGGCGTCGCGCAGCTCCTCCCACGGGTTGTGGACGGCGCCGACGACCGGCGCGTTGCCGTTGAGGCCGTGCCGGCCCTGGACCCGCTCCAGCAGATAGCGGGCGGGGTTGCGCAGCTTGGGGCCGTAGTAGTCGTTCGAGCCGAAGACGTACGCACCGGGGAACTCCATCAGCGGGCCGAGCGCGTCGAGGGTCTCGGGGACGCCCTCGGGGTCGGAGAGGTTGTCCCCCGTGTTGATGACGAAGTCGGGGCGCAGACCGGCGAGCGACTGCAGCCAGCGCTGCTTCTTGCGCTGCCCGCCGACCATGTGGATGTCGGAGACCTGCAGGACGCGCAACGGGCGCATGCCACGGGGCAGTACGGGAACGGTGACGCGCCGCAGGCGGAACGAGCGGACTTCGAAGCCGGCGGCGTAGGCCAGGCCGGCTGCGCCGACTGCGGTCAAGGTCAGGGGTACTCCGTATCGCGCGCGCATGGTTCCCATCGTTGCAGAGTGACGGGGGTGGTTGCAGCGGGAGGGGCGGCCGGGGTGTGCGGGGGCCGGCCCCCACAGCTGCCGCGGCCGGGCACCGGCAGTGCCGGGTGAGCACGGAGGCAGGGGAGGCGGGGGAGGCGGGGGAGGCCGGGAAGAGGGTGGGGACAAGGGCGGGGCCGCGGGGGTCCGGAGGGGGCGCGGGGGGAAAAGGCGCGGCGGTTGTCGGTGGGGCGGGGCATACTCATCGGCATGACCACGCTCAAGACCAAGCTGCAGGACGACCTCACCAGCGCGATCAAGGCGCGCGACGAGCTGCGCTCCTCGACCCTCCGTCTCACCCTGACCGCGATCCAGAAGGAAGAGGTCGCGGGCAAGGCGGCGCGTGAGCTGTCCGACGGCGAGGTCGAGAAGATCATCGCGCGGGAGGCGAAGAAGCGCCGGGAGGCCGCGGACGCCTTCGAGCAGGGCGGCCGGGGCGACCAGGCCGAGCGGGAGCGCGCCGAGGGCGAGCTGCTCGCGGACTACCTCCCCAAGCCGCTGACCGACGACGAGCTGGAGTCGCTGGTCGCGGCGGCGGTGGCGGAGGCCAAGGGCGCCGGTGCCGAGGGGCCGAGGGCGATGGGCGCGGTGATGAAGATCGTCAACCCGCAGGTGGCGGGGCGCGCCGAGGGCGGCCGGGTCGCCGCGATGGTGAAGAAGCTGCTGGCCGGCTGAGCCCGCTGCTCGGCCGCACGCCCGGTGCGGCCGATGACCGGCCGCACACGGCACCGCCGAGCCGCGGCCGGAGAACGGACGCCGATGCGCACGGACGCCGATGCGCACGGACGCCGACGCGCACGGACACCGACGCCGAAGGGGCGCCCCCCAAGGGAGGCGCCCCTTCTCGCTGCGTGCCGCCGGGCTGCTGCGCCGGAACGGGCTGCCGGTTCGGCCGTGGGCCGCCGCGTCATCGC
Organism: Streptomyces sp. NPDC020742; assembly: GCF_040641675.1. Lineage (NCBI taxonomy): Bacteria > Bacillati > Actinomycetota > Actinomycetes > Kitasatosporales > Streptomycetaceae > Streptomyces > Streptomyces sp. NPDC020742. Next base: position 172,392 of record NZ_JBFAEA010000006.1, on the reverse strand, counting down.
GTCGGCGGCCTCAACCAGCCCGCCCTCAGCCCCCGTTGGTGCCGCCGAACAGACCCGGCCAGTCCGGGAGGTGCCAGCCGCCGCCCGGCTTGTTGTCGCCGCCGTGGCCACGCCCGGGCCGGTGCTTGCCGCGCCCCTTGTCGTCGCCCTGGTCCCCGCCCTGGTCCCCGCCCTTGTCCTTCACCGGGTCGCTGACCGGGACCGTGGGCAGGGCCGGCGCGGGCCGGCCGGCGAGTGCGCCGGTCATCGCGTCGCGCCAGATGGGGCCGGGGGTGTCGGCGCCGTAGACCTTCTCGTGCGGGACGCCGCCGATGGTGATGTTGTACATCTTGCGCTTGTGCTGCGGGTCGCCGACCCAGACGGCGCCCGCGGCGTTCGGGGTGTAGCCGACGAACCAGGCGGCGTACCGGCTGTCGCTGGTGCCGGTCTTACCCGCGCTGTCGCGGCCCTTGAGACCGGCCTCCTTGCCGGTGCCGTCCTCGACCACGCCCTTGAGGAGGGTGTTGACGGTGTCCGCGGTCCGCTTGGACATCGCGCTGCGGCAGCTGGTCTGCGGGACCCGCAGCTGCTGGCCGCGAGCGTCGGTGATCGACTCGATGGCGACCGGGGAGCAGTACTCGCCGCCGTTGGCGAAGGCCGCGTAACCGGACGCCATGGTCAGCGGCGACATCTCCTGCACGCCCAGCGTCATCGACGGAACCTGCTGCAACGGCTTGCCGTCCGCCCGCTCGATGCCCATCTTCTGCGCCATCTTCACCGCGGGGCAGATGCCCATGTCGCTGATCAGCTGCACGAAGTAGGTGTTGACCGACTTCGCGGTCGCCTCCTTCATGCCGTAGGGGCCGACCTCCTGCCGGTTCTCGTTCTGGGTCATGTCGGAGGGGGAACCGCGCCACTCGCCGTTACAGGTCTGCACCGGGCTCGGGTACGGCATCCGGTACGGCGAGGGGTACTCCTGCTCGGGGCTGGTGCCCTGCTCCAGCGCGGCCGCCGCGATCACCGGCTTGAAGGTCGACCCGGGCTGGTAGCCCGCGCCGCCGCCCATGTTGTGGTCCACCGAGAGGTTGATCACGGTCTGGTTCGGTCCGAAGCCGTACGGGCGGGACTGGCCCATGCCGAGGATCTTGCCGGTGCCCGGCTCGACGATGGTCGCGGCCGAGGCCACCGGGTCGTCCTGGTAGACGTGGTCGCTCAGGGAGGCCTGGATGGACTTCTGGGTCTGCGGGTCGAGGGTGGTGTGGATGGTCATGCCGCCCTGGTCCCAGCGCTTCAGCCGCTCCTCGCGGTTCTTTCCGAAGGAGCGGTCGCCGAGGAAGACCTTGCGGATGTAGTCGCAGAAGAATCCGGCGCCGTGGGTGGCGGTGATGCAGCCGTTCTTGGGGCGGCTGACCGCCAGCTTGATCGGCTTCTTGGCGGCCGCGTCCGCCTGCGCCTGGGTGATGTCCTTCAGATCGGCCATCCGCTGGAGCACGGTGTTGCGCCGCCGGGTGGCCTCGTTGGGGGCGCTGACCGGGTCGTAACGGCTGGGCGACTGGACGATGCCGGCCAGCAGCGCCGACTCCTCCAGGCTGAGGTCCTTGGCGTGCTTGCTGAAGTACCGCTGGGCGGCGGCCTCGATGCCGTAGGCCTGCTGCCCGAAGAACGTGATGTTGAGGTAGTTCTGCAGGATCCGGCGCTTGCCGAGCTCCTTCTCCACCTGGATCGCGTACTTGAGCTCCTTGACCTTGCGGCCGATCGTCTGCTGCGTGGCCTGCGCGACCTTGTCCGGGTCGTCGCCGGCCTCCTCGACGAAGACGTTCTTCACATACTGCTGGGTCAGGGTGGAGGCGCCCTGGGAGACGCCGCCCGACTGGGCGTTCTTGTTCACCGCCCGCAGGATGCCCTTCAGGTCGATCGCGCCGTGCTCGTAGAAGCGCGCGTCCTCGATCGCGACGATCGCCTTCCGGATGTACGGCGACATGTCCTTGAGGTCGACGACCGTGCGGTCACGGGAGTAGACCTTGGCGATCTCGCCGCCGTCGGCGTCAAGAATGGTGGTCCGCTGGCTCAGCGGCGGGGTCTTGAGGTTCGCCGGGATCTCGTCGAAGCCTTCGACCGACCCCTTGGCGGCGAGGCCGAGCGCCCCGGCCGCCGGGAGCGCGAGGCCGGCGAGCACCGCACCGGCCAGGACGCTGACGCCGAGGAACTTCGCGGCCGCCTGCGTCTTGGACAGACCTCCGCCATCGCGCTTGTTGGGCATGGGAGCCAGCCTACGTTCTCATTCGCCGGACAGGGGCGCACCTGTTCGCCTAGCCTGTTTTCAGCGGCCACCGCCGAACGGTTACGCCCCAGTTCGTCAACCCCCACTTCCTCACGGACCGGCCCTCCCGTGTCCCCGCGCATCGACCGAAACCCCGCGTCAACGCAGTGAACTGTCCTGCCTTATGAGGTAAGTGACGTATGTCGCACGGTCACTCCGTTGGGTGATCTGCCGCGTACGCATAGTCCGTTCGGGCCATTCAAGATTGGGCCCGAAGGGGGTGTTGCGCCCTGCCCGCCTTCCGTAACGTCCTCAACTGGCAACGGTGAATATGCCGCTTGCCGCCGTGGGGGAGCCTCGATTCGGGAGAGGACGGCGCCAGCATGAGCTGGGTAACCGACTGGAGTACACAGGCAGCCTGCCGCACCACCGATCCGGATGAGCTGTTCGTTCAAGGGGCCGCGCAGAACCGCGCCAAGGCCGTCTGCACCGGATGTCCGGTGCGTACGGAATGCCTGGCCGATGCCCTGGACAACCGGGTGGAGTTCGGCGTGTGGGGCGGGATGACCGAGCGCGAGCGGAGGGCGTTGCTGCGCCGCCGCCCGACCGTGACGTCGTGGCGCCGCCTGCTGGAGACCGCGCGTACGGAATACGAGCGCAGCACGGGCCTGCTGCCGGTGGACTGCGAGGACGAGGAGTTCGACGCCTTCGCCGCGGTCGGATAGCGGGCCGGGCGACCGGTGGGAACGTCCGGTCGCGGGTGCGCTGCCGTCCGTCATGGTCCGGTCCTGTCACGGTCCGGTCCTGTCACAGTGCCGGGCGGTCGTGGGCATACGGCACGGGCGACGGATCGTGAGCGGTGAGTCATGGCCGTGGGCGCGGCCAGCGGCTTCCTGCTGGCGGCCGGTCCGCGGTGTCGACGGTTGTGGTGTGGGCGGTCATGATGCCCATGGCCGTAATGCCGATGGCCGTGATCGTTGGTGTCTGTCGCGCCGTTGGCGTCTGCCGGGAAGCGGGCGGAGGATGCGCGCGTGCTGTGCCGTGACGCGATGCAGCGATCTCAGATGCGCCGGAACGGTCGTGGAGTGGCGGGAGTTGCGGCCGCCCACCGGGAGAGGCGAAAGGCGGCGGAAGGGCGTGCCGGCCGGTGGCGCCGCCAGGGAAGTCGGCTGCTGTCGGCGGGTGCCCTTGTGATCTGTCGCTAATTGTCAGCGTTGTCGGAGATGCCGGTTTCCGGGCCGTTCAGGGCCAGTCGCTCGCCGATCGCGCGGAGGCCGGCGAGGTCATGGACGTCCCCGGGGAGCGCGGCGACCTCCGTCACCGGAACCTCGGGGTGCAGTGCGCTGAAGCGGTCCCGCGTGCGCCGTTCGCGCGCGAGGACCTGCATGCGTTCCGCGTGCAGTCGTAGTAGCCCGGCGGCGAGTTGGGCCGCTGAGGCCGGCGTGGGTGTCATAGGCGCCGCCGCGGCGGGGGAGGGGCCACCGGCGGTACCGGATCCAGTCTTCCCTTCGCCCAGATCCACAATGCCGGTGGCTTCAAGATTATTTTCGGCGTGGTCCGCTTCGGGGCGCTCGCCCTCGGCCACCCCGTCCGCCGGCGCCTCCTCCGGTAGGAGCCCCTCCGTCAGGACCTCCGCGGCGGCCAGCGCACGCTCGGCGCTGAGTCGGGCCGCACCGCTGCCGTGCACCCGGTTGAGCACCAGGCCGGCCAGCGGCATCTGCTCGGCGGCCAGCCGCTCGACGAAGTACGCCGCCTCGCGCAGCGCGTCCCGCTCCGGTGCGGCCACCACGAGGAAGGCCGTGCCGGGGGCCTGCAGCAGGCGGTAGGTGGCGTCCGCGCGGGTGCGGAAGCCGCCGAACATGGTGTCCATGGCGGCCACGAACGTCTGGACGTCGCGCAGTAGTTGGCCGCCCATGAGCTTGCTGAGCGTGCCGGTCATCATCGACATGCCGACGTTGAGGAACTTCATGCCGGCCCGGCCGCCCACCTTGGCCGGTGCCATCAGGACCCGGATGAACTTGCCGTCCAGGAAGGAGCCGAGGCGCTTGGGCGCGTCCAGGAAGTCCAGCGCGGAGCGGCTCGGTGGCGTGTCCACGATGATCAGGTCCCACTCGTCGTCCGCACGGAGCTGGCCGAGCTTCTCCATGGCCATGTACTCCTGCGTGCCCGCGAAACCGGCCGACAGGGACTGGTAGAAGGGGTTCTCCAGGATGGCGCGGGCCCGCTCGGCGTCCGCATGGCCCTCGACGATCTCGTCGAAGGTGCGCTTCATGTCCAGCATCATCGCGTGCAGTTCGCCGCCCGCGGCCTCGTCGACGCCCTTGACCCGGCGGGGGACATTGTCGAGCTCGGAGATGCCCATCGACTGTGCCAGCCGCCTGGCCGGGTCGATGGTCAGCACCACGACCTTGCGGCCGCGCTCCGCCGCGCGTACGCCCAGCGCCGCGGCGGTGGTGGTCTTGCCGACGCCGCCCGAGCCGCAGCACACCACGATGCGGGTCCCCGGGTCGTCGATCAGCGCATCGACTTCGAGGCCCGGGGCCGAGGCGTCCAGCGTCGTGTCGTCCAAGGTCATATGGGCCCCTGTTTCCGCAGGTCTCTCGCCAGGCGGTAGAGCCCGGCGAGATCCACTCCTTCGGGGAGCAGCTCCAACTCGTAGGTGGGCAGGCCGAGAGCGGTCAGCTCGGCGTGCTCGGCGCGCTCCAGCTCGACCCGTTCGGCATGCTCGCGGGCCTGCTCCAGCAAGGGGTCGATCAGCCGGTCCGCCAGGCCGCCGCGCCGGGCACCGCCCAGACCGGCCTGGGACAGCGCCCTGGCCACGCCCGTACGGGCCCCGCGGGCGGCGATGACGTCCAGATCGCCGTTGTCCAGCAGCGCCGGGCGGGTCATGTTGATGACGATGCCGCCGACGGGGATGCCGGCGGCGCGCAGCTCCTCGACCCCGTCCGCGGTCTCCTGGACCGGCATCTCCTCCAGGAGTGTCACCAGGTGCACCGCGGTCTCGGGCGACTTGATGACCCGCATCACGGCCTGCGCCTGATTGTGGATCGGGCCGATCTTCGCGAGGCCGGCGACCTCGTCGTTGACGTTCAGGAAGCGGGTGATGCGGCCGGTCGGCGGGGCGTCCATCACCACCGCGTCGTAGACGAACCTGCCGCTCTTGTCCTTGCGGCGGACCGCCTCGCACGCCTTGCCAGTCAGCAGGACGTCCCGCAGGCCCGGCGCGATGGTCGTGGCGAAGTCGATCGCCCCGAGCTTCTTCAGCGCGCGGCCGGCGCTGCCGAGCTTGTAGAACATCTGGAGGTAGTCCAGCAGGGCGCGTTCGGCGTCGATGGCCAACGCATGGACCTCCCCGCCACCGGGACCCACTGCGATCTTGCGTTCCTCGTAGGGAAGCGCTTCGGTCTCGAACAGCTGGGCAATGCCCTGCCGGCCCTCGACCTCGACCAGGAGGGTGCGGCGCCCCTCGGTGGCCAGGGCGAGCGCGAGGGCGGCGGCGACCGTGGTCTTGCCGGTGCCGCCCTTGCCGCTGACGACATGGAGCCTGCTCACGCCAAGGAGCCTAACCAGTCCTCGTCGCGGCTACGCACGGGATACGCCTGACAAGACCCGGAGATCCGTCCGGGGAGGGTCAGGGGAGGGTCAGGGATGTGCCGTAGGGGGCGGGCGGTGGCACGTCCGCGGCGCCGGGTCGGGCGGGGACGGGCGGCCCGCGCCGGACGGCGTCCGCAGCCGCCGTGGACAGGCATTACGCTCGGCCCATGACCAAGTGGGAATACGCGACCGTGCCGCTGCTCGTGCACGCGACGAAGCAGATTCTGGACACCTGGGGCGAGGACGGCTGGGAGCTGGTCCAGGTCGTGCCGGGCCCGAACAACCCCGAGCAGTTGGTGGCCTACCTCAAGAGGGAGAAGGCGTGAGCGCCGTAGAAGACAAGGTGGCCTCGCTCGGGCTGAAGGTGCCCGAGGTCGTGCCGCCGCTGGCGACCTACCAGCCCGCGGTGCGCTCGGGCTCGTACGTCTACACCTCCGGCCAGCTGCCGATGGTGGACGGCGCCCTGCCGGCCACCGGCAAGGTCGGCGCCGAGGTCAGCCCGGAGCAGGCCAAGGAGCTCGCCGCGACCTGTGCGCTGAACGCGGTGGCCGCGGTGAAGTCCGTCATCGGTGACCTCGACAAGATCCGGCGGATCGTGAAGGTCGTCGGTTTCGTGGCCTCCGCCCCGGACTTCACCGGCCAGCCGGCCGTCCTCAACGGCGCCAGCGAGCTGCTCGGCGAGATCTTCGGCGACAAGGGCGTGCACGCCCGCTCCGCCGTGGGCGTGGCGGTGCTGCCGCTCGACGCCCCGGTCGAGGTCGAGATCCAGGTCGAGGTCGAGGACTAGGCAGCACCAGGTGGACCCGGCCGGGGCCCGGTCCCGTGCCGAGGCCTCGGCCTCGGGCGGACGCGGTGCCTTCCCCCTCCCCCTCCTCCCCTCCGGGGCGGGTTCGGGGGCGGGGGGACCGGCCCGCCCCGCGCGGTGGCCGGGCACTCGCCAGCGTCGTCCCTGCTGAGGGGCCCGGCGGAAAAGGGGCCCTCGAACATCCGCGCAGGAGCGCATAGCATCCGGCCATGTCGTCCACGACCAATGGCCAGTGGTACCCGCCGGAGTGGCCGGGCCGCATCCGGGCGCTCGCGAGCGGTGAGCTGACTCCCGTTGAGCCCCGGCGGGCCGCGACCGTCCTGCTGCTGCGGGACTCGGAATCCGGCGGCCCCGCCGTCCACATGCTCCGCAGACGCGCCTCCATGGCCTTCGCCGGAGGCGCGTATGCCTATCCGGGGGGCTCGGTCGATCCGCGGGACGAGCGACCGGTGGCCTGGGCGGGCCCCTCGCGCGCCCAGTGGGCGGTCCGTATGGGCGTCGATCCGGCGGCCGCACAGGCCATCGTCTGCGCGGCGGTGCGCGAGACGTTCGAGGAGGCGGGCGTGCTGCTCGCCGGCGAATCGGCCGACACGGTCGTCGCGGACACGACGGGCGAGGACTGGGAGGCGGACCGCGCGGCGCTGGTCGCCCACGAGCTGTCCTTCGCCGATTTCCTCGGCCGTCGCGGCCTGGTCCTGCGCTCCGACCTGTTGGGCGCCTGGGCCCGCTGGATCACCCCGGAGTTCGAGCCACGGCGCTACGACACCTGGTTCTTCGTCGCCGCACTGCCTGAGGGCCAGCGCACCCGTAACGCGTCCACCGAGGCGGACCGGACGGTGTGGATCCGCCCGGAGGAGGCCGCCGCCGGCTACGACCGCGGTGAGCTGCTGATGATGCCCCCGACGATCGCCACGCTGCGTGGCCTCCAGCCGTACCCGGCCGCCGCGGCCGCCCTGGCCGCCGCGGAGGCGCAGGACCTGACGCCCGTACTGGCCCGTGCCCGCCTGGTGGGGGACGAGATCGAGCTGAGCTGGCCCGGGCACGAGGAATTCACCAAGCACATCGCGCAACAGGGCGCCGAGGACGCCGCCCCCGGGGACGGTGCTTCCGACGGCCCCTCAGACGCCCCCGGCCCCTCGGGAGGGAACCCCGCATGACCGATGCAGCTGCCCTCCCGGGCCAGCCCCGCGGCGGAGTGATCTCCGGCCCGGCCACCGCGCGCGCCCACTGCGTGCTGGCACCGAACCCGTCGGCGATGACGCTGGACGGCACCAACACCTGGATCGTCGCCGAGCCGGACTCCGACCTGGCGGTGGTCATCGACCCGGGACCGCTAGACGAGGGGCACCTCCGGGCCGTCATCGACACCGCCGAACGCGCCGGCAAGCGCATCGCACTGACCGTGCTGACCCATGGCCACCCGGACCACGCCGACGGGGCGGGTAGGTTCGCCGAGCTGACCCGTTCGCCCGTACGGGCGCTGGACCCGGAGCTGCGCCTCGGCGACGAGGGGCTGGGAGCGGGCGATGTCCTCACCACCGGGGGCCTCGAACTGCGCGTGGTGCCCACACCGGGCCACACCGCCGACTCGCTCTCCTTCCACCTGCCCGCCGACCGCGCGGTGCTGACCGGCGACACCATCCTGGGACGCGGTACGACCGTGGTCGCGCACCCGGATGGGCGGCTGGGCGACTACCTGGACTCGCTGCGCCGGCTGCGGTCCCTCACGGTGGACGACGGGGTCTCGACGGTGCTGCCCGGCCACGGGCCGGTGCTGAACGACGCCCAGGGGGCGGTGGAGTTCTATCTGGCGCACCGGGCCAACCGGCTCGCCCAGGTGGAGACCGCGGTCGAGGCCGGCCACCGTACGCCCGCCGAGGTCGTCGCGAGCGTCTACGCCGACGTCGACCGGTCCCTGTGGCCGGCCGCCGAGTTGTCGGTACGGGCCCAGCTGGAGTACCTGGGCGAACACGGGCTGATCGGGGACTGAACGGCGACCGAGCGGAGCAGGGCCGGGGCCGGGGCGGGCGGGGACCAGACTGAGCGGCACCGGCCGCGCCCCCGGCCCCCGACCCGCCGCCGACCCACCGTCGTCCCCCCGACCCGCTGTTGTCCCCCGGACCGCCGCGAGGCTCCGTCAGCGAGGCTGTGGGCGGGGCGCCTTCGCCCCGTGGACGGCGAGGTATTCGTCGGCCAGCCAGGGGGCGAGGACGGCGAGGAGCTCGTCCAGTAGCTCCGGGTACGCGGCGGGCGTCCGGGCGGCGCGGGCCGCGGCGCGCATCTGCTCGGCGTGCGCCGGGTAGTAGTGGCCGAACACCTTGGCCGACTGGTCGAGATCGCTCGTCCAGCCGCCCCAGCGCGGCATCACGAGCGTGAAGCCGGTGCGGACGAGGCGGCGCGCCACGCCCCGGGTCAGCCGGATGCGCTCGGCCTCCGTGGTGGCGGCCGCCGCCCTGTCACGCAGATCGGGCAGGCTGACGAAGAGGTCGCCGTTGGTCTCGCGGGCGAGGAGCGAGGTGGGCCGGTAGCGGGGCAGCCGCACGGCGAGGTCCGGGCCGCTCAGCGGGGTGCACAGGCAGGCCACGAACCAGCCCAGGTCATGGCGCTCCGCCTCGCTCAGCAGCCGGTCGACGCCGAACAGCAGCAGCCCGGCGCCGTCGATCTGCCCGTGGGCGGCGTTCAGCCCCTCCTCGACGGTGCGGGCCGCGGCCCGGTCGGCGTCGGTCGGCTCGTCCCGCAGGGCGAGCAGCGCGTCCAGGTCGGAGACGCCGGGGACCGCGGTGCCGCGGGGGATGCTGCCGTAGAGGTAGCTGCTGTGCAGGCGGTCGGGGCCGAAGTGGTCCGTCAGCCGGGCGCTCAGGTCCGCCACAACGGGCGCGAAGGGGGCTGGCACCCGGGACAGGGCGCCCTCCCGTACGAAGCAGCCGTCCCGGTCGAGTCCCGGGCCGGTGCCCGCTCGCGTGCCCCCGTTGCCGTTCATGCCGCCACTATGGCGAGTCGGCCGCCGGCCCCGCGCGGCAATAACCGCGCGGCAGGAACCGGGGGCGACATCCGCGCGGCAAAGGTGAAGGGCCCCGCCGGAGCGGGGCCCTTCACCGGGACTGCGTGCGGGTGGGTCAGCGCGAGCGCTTGGCCAGCCGCTCGACGTCCAGCAGGATCACGGCGCGCGCCTCCAGGCGCAGCCAGCCGCGGCCCGCGAAGTCCGCGAGCGCCTTGTTGACCGTCTCGCGGGAGGCGCCGACCAGCTGGGCCAACTCTTCCTGCGTCAGGTCGTGGACGACGTGGATGCCTTCCTCGGACTGCACGCCGAACCGGCGCGACAGGTCGAGCAGGGCGCGCGCCACACGGCCCGGTACGTCGGAGAAGACCAGGTCGGACATCTGGTCGTTGGTCTTGCGCAGCCGGCGGGCGACCGCGCGGAGGAGGGCCGTTGCCACCTCGGGGCGGGCGTTCAGCCAAGGCTGGAGGTCGCCGTGGCCCAGGCCGAGCAGCTTGACCTCGGTGAGGGCGGAGGCCGTGGCCGTACGGGGGCCCGGGTCGAACAGGGAGAGCTCGCCGATCAGCTCTCCGGGGCCGAGGACGGCGAGCATGTTCTCCCGCCCGTCGGGGGAGGTGCGGTGCAGCTTCACCTTGCCCTCGGTGACCACGTAGAGGCGGTCGCCGGGGTCCCCTTCGTGGAACAGGGCGTCGCCGCGGGCGAGCGTGACCTCTCCCATCGAGGCGCGCAGCTCGGCCGCCTGCTCGTCATCGAGCGCCGCGAAGAGCGGTGCGCGCCGCAGAACGTCGTCCACGAGATCTCTCCTTGTCGACATGCTCCGGGGGACTGTGGTCCCCATCATGCCGGAATGCAAAACAGTGCGATCAATCACAAGTTTGCCGGACCGGTGCTCTCCGCCATAAGGCAGGGGGCCGATTGGGGTCACGAATCACAGTGATCAAGCCGGATGTCAGTGGGTGGCCTTAGTCTGGCCGAGTGTCCAATAGGCCGGTGAGAGCAGAGGACTGGGGGGCCGAACGAGTGAGCGCAGGACGCGATTCCGCTGTGGGCGAACAGACGTCCAGCGGGATGCCTCATTCGGATAAAAGTAGCAAATCGCCCTCCGGGGTGAGGGGCGGGCGGAAGCCGGCCGTCCGGATGGGCTGCCGTTCGCAGCCTGCGGGGCGGTACCCGAACCGCCCGGACGCTACGACCCCGCAGCCCATGGCCCCGCAGCCCGCGACCAGGAGATCCCCGGCGCGCACCCCGTGGGGGACGCGATGAGGACCCCGGTGGGGACACAGACCCCGGTAGGCAAGAGCTCAGCAGGGAAGAAGGCCGCCGTGCACCAGACCCCCGAGAAGCCGACGGCGGCCGAGAAGGCCGCGGCGAAGAAGTCCGCCACCAAGAAGGCGGCGGCGCAGAAGGCTGCCGCTGCCAAGAAAACGGCCGCACCCGAGACCGCCGCCACCAAGGCGTCCGCAAAGACGACAGCAGCCAAGAAGACCGCCGCCAAGAAGGCGGTGACCAAGAAGACCGCCGCGAAGAAGACCGCCGCGAAGAAGACCGCGGCTCCCTCTGCCCCCGCCGCAAAGGCCCCCGCGCGCAAGCCCGAGTCGCGCACCGCCATGGTGCGGCGGGCCCGGCGGATCAACCGTGAGCTGGCCGAGCTGTATCCGTACGCCCACCCGGAGCTGGACTTCACCAACCCCTTCGAGCTGCTGGTCGCCACGGTGCTGTCCGCCCAGACCACCGACCTGAGGGTCAACCAGACCACGCCGCGCCTCTTCGCGGTCTGCCCGACCCCCGAGGACATGGCCGTCATGCCGCCCGAGGAGCTGGAGGAGCTGATCCGGCCGACGGGCTTCTTCCGGGCCAAGGCGAAGTCGCTGCTGGGGCTGTCCGCGGCGCTGCGCGACCGCTTCGGTGGCGAGGTGCCGGGCCGGCTGGAGGATCTGGTCACGCTCCCCGGGGTCGGCCGCAAGACCGCCAATGTGGTGCTGGGCAACGCCTTCGGCGTCCCGGGGATCACGGTCGACACGCACTTCGGCCGGCTGGCGCGCCGCTTCGGCTGGACGGACCAGCAGGACGCGGAGAAGGTCGAGGCCGATGTGGCGGCGATCTTCCCCAAGAGCGACTGGACGATGCTCTCGCACCGCGTGGTCTTCCACGGCCGCCGCGTCTGCCACTCCCGTAAGCCCGCCTGCGGCGCGTGTGCCATCGCCCCGCTCTGCCCCTCGTACGGCGAGGGCGAGACGGACCCGGAGAAGGCCAGGAAGCTGTTGAAGTACGAGCTGGGCGGGCAGCCAGGACAGCGGCTCAAGCCGCCGGCCGACTATCCGGGGCAGCCCGCCCCGCCGCTGGCGTCCTCGGCGAGCGCCGGATGACCGCAGCCGTGACGCCCCCGGAGGGCCCTGCGGTGCGCATCCGCCGGACCCGCCCCCGGAGGGCGGAGCGGCCCCGAGGGGACGACGGGCCCCAGCAGACCCACGATCGACGCCAGGCCTGAGGGGGCGCGTATGAGGAGTGCACGGGAGCAGCAGTACGGCGAGGAGACGGGCCTGGGCGGGGCGGCGTCCGGTGCCGCGGCCGGCCAGGACACGGTCACCGACGACGGCCTGCCCGGATGGCTGGACCCGGTGGCCCGCGCGGCCCGCACCATTGAGCCGCGCCAGCTCAGCCGCTTCCTGCCGCCCGAGAGCGGCGGCCGGCAGTCCGCGGTGCTGATCCTCTTCGGTCATGGCCCCCGCGGTCCGGAGCTGCTCCTGATGGAGCGCGCCGGCACCCTGCGCTCCCACGCCGGCCAGCCCTCCTTCCCCGGCGGCGCCCTCGACCCGGAGGACGGCGACCCGGAGGGGCCAGGTCCGGTCCGGGCCGCCCTGCGCGAGGCCCAGGAGGAGACCGGCCTCGACCCGTCCGGTGTGCAGGTCTTCGGAGTGCTGCCGCGGCTCTACATCCCGGTCAGCGGCTTCGTCGTGACGCCCGTCCTGGGCTGGTGGCGCCGGCCCACCCCGGTCGGAGCGGTGGACCAGGCGGAGACCGCACGGGTCTTCACGGTTCCGGTGGCAGATCTCACCGATCCCGCCCATCGTGTGACAACGCGCCATCCCAGCGGTCACGTCGGCCCGGCATTCCTGGTGGAGAACGCCCTGGTCTGGGGCTTTACCGCCGGGGTGATCGACCGGATCCTGCACTACGCGGGGTGGGAGATTCCGTGGGACCGTGACAAGCAGGTCCCGCTCGACTGGCGCTCGTGAGACGGTGTCCGGCGTGAACGTCCTGGACATTCTGCTGCTGGTCGCGGCCGTGTGGTTCGCGATCATCGGCTATCGGCAAGGCTTTGTCGTCGGCATCCTGTCCGTGATCGGCTTCCTCGGAGGCGGTCTGATCGCGGTCTATGTGCTGCCCGTGATCTGGAACGAGGTCACCGGCGATGCCACCCCCGGCACCTTCGCAGCAATCGGGGCAGTCGCCATCGTGATCGTCTGCGCCTCCGTGGGCCAGGCGCTCACCACGCACCTGGGCAACAAGCTGCGCCGCCACATCACCTGGTCACCGGCGAGAGCGCTGGACGCGACCGGCGGCGCGCTGGTCAACGTCGTGGCGATGCTGCTGGTCGCCTGGCTGATCGGCTCCGCGCTGGCCGGCACGTCCCTGCCGACGCTCGGCAAGGAGGTCCGGAACTCCAAGGTGCTGCTCGGGGTCTCCCGGGTGATGCCCCAGCAGGCCAGCACGTGGTTCGCGGACTTCTCGTCGGTGCTCGCGCAGAACGGCTTCCCGCAAGTCTTCACGCCGTTCTCCAACGAGCCCATCCACAGCGTCCCGGCGCCCGACCCCCGGCTGGCCGCCAGCCCGGTCGCGGCGCAGGCCGAGCGCAGCATCGTCAAGGTCGTCGGTACGGCTCCCAGCTGCGGCAAGGTCCTCGAAGGCAGCGGTTTCGTCTTCGGACGGCACCGTGTGATGACCAACGCCCATGTCGTCGGCGGGGTCAACGAGCCGACCGTCCAGGTGGGCGGCAAGGGCCGTACGTACGACGCCAGGGTCGTGCTCTACGACTGGCAGCGCGACATCGCCGTCCTGGACGTGCCGTCGCTCAACGCCCCGGCGCTGCGCTTCACCGGCGCGGACGCGACCAGCGGGAAGAGCGCCATCGTCGCCGGCTTCCCGGAGAACGGCGGCTATGACGTCCGCGCGGCCCGCATCCGCGGCCGCATCCAGGCCAACGGTCCGGACATCTACCACCGCGGCACGGTCGGCCGCGATGTCTACTCGCTCTACGCCACGGTCCGGCAGGGCAACTCCGGTGGCCCGTTGCTCACCCCCAACGGTGAGGTCTACGGGGTCGTCTTCGCGAAGTCGCTGGACGACTCGCACACCGGCTATGCGCTGACCGCCGATGAGGTCCGTCAGGACGTCCTCAAGGGGCGCAGCGCCCAGCAGCAGGTCGACAGCCAGGGCTGCGCGATCTGAGGTGTCCGGGGCGGCCTGCGGCGGCGCGGGACCGCGGGGCGCGTACGGCGCGAAAGGCCCGCCTCCCGCGCCCGGCGGCGCGGCTCAGCTGCGGGGATGGCGCAGGCGCGCGCTCATCCAGCGCGCTCTGCGGCGCAGGATATGCGGGATGCCCATCGGGTGCGCCGGATCGGGGGAAGCGCCGGATCCGAGATCCGGGGTGCCCCTGTCCTGGGTACCCACTGCAGCGGCACTGCTGCGGCGGTTGCGTGCCACGTCACGGTAGTCGTGCGTCCAGCCCATACCCTCGACTCTGCCCGGGGCCCAAGGTCCGTAATCGCCGTTCGGACCGCCAATTGGCCTATGCGCCGGGCAATTGGCCGTTCGTCATACGAACGTTCGGACAAGGGAGTTGGGGCGGGCGTCCGCGGGAGTCGGTGAGCCGGCTCGTGCGCTCCTGGGCGGGGTACGGGGCAGTCAGTGGCGCGAGGGGCGTGCGCCCCGGCCACAGGGCCGCTCAGCGGTCCGGCTCGGGGTCCTTCAGCCAGTTGATCAGCTCGGTGGTGAACGTCACCGGGTCCTCCTCGTGCGGGAAGTGCCCCAGACCGTCGAAGAGCCGCCAGCGGTAGGGCGCCTCGACGTACTCGCCGGACCCTGCCGCACTGCGGGTGCGCATCACCGGGTCGAGTGAGCCGTGCAGATGGAGGGTGGGGACCCGTACGGGCATCTTCATCCGGCGGTTGAACTGGATGCCGTCGGGGCGGGCCATGGACCGCACCATCCAGCGGTACGGCTCGATCGAGCAGTGCGCCGTCGAGGGGATGGACATCGCCCTCCGGTAGACCGCGAGCGTCTCGTCGTCGGGAAGCTGCGGACCGGACCACTCCCGGATCATCCGGCCCACCAGTTCCGCGTCGTCCGCGGTCAGCCGGCGCTCCGGCAGCCAGGGCCGCTGGAAGCTCCAGATGTGCGAGCTCTGGGTGCTCTGCCGTACGTCGGCGAGCATCGCCGAGCGCCAGCGCCGCGGGTGCGGCATCGAGGCCACCGCCAGCCGGCGCACCAGCTTGGGTCGCATCACGGCCGCCGTCCAGGCCAGGTAGCCGCCCAGGTCGTGGCCGACGAGCGCGGCGTCCGGCTCGCCCAGGGACCGGATGACGCCGGTGATGTCCAGCGCGAGGTTCGCCGGGTCGTAGCCGCGCGGGGTGCGGTCGCTGCCGCCGACACCGCGCAGGTCCATCGCCACCGCGCGGAAGCCGGCCTCGGCGAGCGCCGGCAGCTGGTGCCGCCAGGTCCACCAGAACTGCGGGAAGCCGTGCAGCAACAGCACCAGCGGGCCGTCGCCCATCTCCGCGATGTGGAAGCGGGCACCGTTGGCTGCGACATCGCGGTGCGCCACCGCTCTCCCGCCGGGGACGTCGATCCGTACGACCGAGGCGGTGCTGTCAGGAGCTGTCATACCGATGAGCGTGTCACAGACTCCAGCGCCGGGTGTTCCTTCGCCGCCACGCGGGGGTGCGGCTTGGCCTTCTGCAGCACCGCCGCGGTCTCCTTGGCGGAGTTCAGGGACCGCTCCGGCTTCTTGATCTTCTTCATCTTGGCCATCGCGATCAGCGCCAGCAGCCCGGCGAGCACCAGGAAGGCGCCGCCCACGATCAGGAAGGACCAGGCGAGCCCGAGGCCGAGGTTGTGGATGCCGTACGCCGCCGCGAAGCTCAGCACCGGCAGGGCGAACAGCGCCAGCGCGCCCGCCACCATGAACGCGGCGCTGCCGATGCCCGCCCGCTTGGCGTCCTGCCGCAGCTCCGCCTTGGCCAGTGCGATCTCGTCGTGCACCAGTGCGGACATCTCGGCGGTGGCCGAGGCCACCAGCTGCCCGAGGCTGCGCTCCCCGCCCGCGTCGGCTGCGCTCATCGCCGTCTCCCTCATCTCGTCACCAGGATGCAAAGCCTCTCAGATCATGCCGGACCATCGTCTCCGGCGTGCGCGCCGGAGGCCAGTTCGGCAAGCCGCCGATGCTCGGCGGCCTTGGCTTCGAGGATGGCCGCCATCCGGAGGTGGTACGCGGGGTTGTCGAGCTCGTAGACGTCGGGGATGCCGTCCTGGTCCTCGTCCCGCTCCTCGTCCTCGCACAGCTTCTTGTACTTGGCGTTGCGGATCTTCAACAGGACGCCGGCGAGCACGGCCGCGAGCAGCGAGCCGACCAGCACCGACGCCTTGATCTCGGCGGCCAGTGCCGGACTGTCGGCGAACGCCAGCTCGCCGATCAGCAGCGAGACGGTGAAGCCGATGCCGGCCAGGGAGGCGACCGCGAAGACGTCCGGCCACTTGAGGTCGGGGTTGAGCTCGGCCCGGGTGAAGCGGGCGGTGCACCAGGTACCGCCGAAGATCCCGACCGCCTTGCCCACTATCAGGCCGAGGACGACCCCGAGGGTCTCCGGCCGGGTGAAGACGTCGCGCAGCGCACCGCTGGAGAGGGACACCCCCGCGGAGAAGAGGGCGAACAGCGGCACCGCGAGACCGGCCGAGAGCGGGCGGACCAGGTGCTCGATGCGCTCCCCGGGGGACAGCTTCTCGCCCTCGTGGCGGTGGCACCGCAGCATCAGGCCCATGGCGACACCGGCGATGGTGGCGTGCACCCCGCTGTTCTCCATCAGGGCCCAGATGGCCACGGCCAGCGGCACGTAGAGGTACCAGCCGCGGACGCCCTTGCGCAGCAACACGTAGAAGAGCGCCAGGCCGGCGACGGCCAGGCCGAGCGCCAGAAAGTTGATCTTCGAGGTGAAGAAGACCGCGATGATCAGTATCGCGAAGAGGTCGTCGACGACCGCGAGCGTGAGGAGGAAGGCGCGCAGCGCGGCGGGCAGGGACGTGCCGATGACGGCGAGCACGGCGAGTGCGAAGGCGATGTCGGTGGCGGTGGGGACCGCCCAGCCCTGGAGCGATCCGCCGCCCAGGGAGTTGACGAGGAAGTAGACGACCGCGGGGGTCGCCATACCGCAGACCGCGGCGATGACCGGGAGCGCGGCGGCCCGCGGCTCGCGGAGCTCACCGGCGACCAGTTCGCGCTTGAGCTCGATGCCGGCGACGAAGAAGAAGACCGCGAGCAGGCCGTTGGCGGCCCAGTGCTGCACCGACAGGTCCAGTCCCAGCGAGGCCGGGCCCAGGTGGAAGCCGGTGACCGCGCGGTAGCTGCCGCCGAGGGTGTTAGCCCAGATCAGGGCGGCTACGGCGGCGGTGAGCAGGAGGACGCCGCCGACGGTCTCGGTGCGCAGGGCGTCCGTGATGAAGTTCCGCTCGGGCAGGGGCATCCGGCCCAGGAATATGGAACGGCGGTGGGTGGGGGCGCTCACGCGGATGACCTCCGGCTTTCGGCAGCTGTGTACGGCTGTGGCAGTTGCCGACCAGACTTCCCGGCGCACCCAGAGATTCTTAGCGCGTCATTGACGCGGTCCCCACTGTACCGGGTGGCCGCCAGGGAGTATCCGGTGGCCTCACTTTACGGGCAATCCGGGCGTCCGGCCGCCGGAGATGGGGGGTGGGTACGGCGGAGGGGCACCCGGACGCCGTCGCCGGGTGCCCCTCCTCGCTCCGCCCGCTCAGTCCTCGCTGGCCGCGCTCGGCAGCTTGGCTTGGATCAGCTCCATCACCGAGGAGTCGGTGAGGGTGGTGACGTCGCCCAGGTCGCGGTTCTCGGCGACATCGCGCAGCAGCCGGCGCATGATCTTGCCGGAGCGGGTCTTGGGCAGCTCCGCCACCGGCAGGATCCGCTTGGGCTTGGCGATCGGCCCGAGCTGCTGGGCGACATGCGCCCGCAGCTCCTCGACCAGGCCCTCGTCCTCGGCGGCGCCGCCGCGCAGGATGACGAAGGCGCAGATGGCCTGGGTGGTCTGCGGGTCGGTGGCGCCCACGACCGCGGCCTCGGCCACCTTCGGGTGCGAGACCAGGGCCGATTCGACCTCGGTGGTGGAGATGTTGTGCCCGGAGACCAGCATCACGTCGTCCACCCGGCCCAGCAGCCAGATGTCGCCGTCCTCGTCCTTCTTGGCACCGTCGCCGGCGAAGTACTTGCCCTCGAAGCGGGACCAGTACGTGTCCAGGTAGCGCTGGTCGTCGCCCCAGATCGTGCGGAGCATGGACGGCCAGGGCTCGGTGAGCACCAGGTAGCCGCCGGCCCCGTTCGGGACCTCGTGGGCGTCGTCGTCCACCACGGTGGCGGCGATGCCGGGCAGCGGCAGCTGCGCCGAGCCGGGCTTGGTCTCCGTGACGCCCGGCAGCGGGCTGAGCATCATCCCGCCGGTCTCGGTCTGCCACCAGGTGTCGACGATCGGGGTGCGGTCGGCGCCGATGTGCTTGCGGTACCAGATCCACGCCTCGGGGTTGATCGGCTCGCCCACCGACCCCAGGACGCGCAGCGAGGACAGGTCGAACTTCGCCGGGATGTCGTCGCCCCACTTCATGCAGGCGCGGATGGCGGTCGGCGCGGTGTAGAGGATCGTCACGCCGTACTTCTGCACGATCTCCCACCAGCGGCCCTGGTGTGGGGAGTCGGGCGTGCCCTCGTAGAGGACCTGGGTGGCGCCGTTGGAGAGCGGGCCGTAGGTGATGTACGAGTGGCCGGTCACCCAGCCGATGTCGGCGGTGCACCAGAAGACGTCGGTCTCGGGCTTGAGGTCGAAGACTGCGTGGTGGGTGTAGGAGACCTGGGTGAGGTAGCCGCCGGTGGTGTGCAGGATGCCCTTGGGCTTCCCGGTGGTGCCCGAGGTGTAGAGGATGAACAGCGGGTGCTCCGCCTCGAAGGCCTCGGGGGTGTGCTGGTCGCTCTGCCGCTCGACCAGCTCGTGCCACCACACGTCCCGGCCCTCGTGCCAGGCGACGTCGTCCTGGCCGGTGCGACGGACCACGAGCACGCTGCGGACGTTCTCCGTGCCGGGGCGGGTCAGGGCCTCGTCCACGGCGGGCTTGAGCGCGCTCGGCTTGCCCCGGCGGTAGCCGCCGTCGGCGGTGATCACCACCCGGGCGTCGGCGTCTTGGATGCGGGTGGCCAGGGCGTCCGCCGAGAAGCCGCCGAAGACGACCGAGTGCGGGGCGCCCAGGCGGGCGCAGGCCAGCATGGCGATGACCGCTTCCGGGATCATCGGCAGGTAGATGGCGACCCGGTCCCCGGCCCGTACGCCCAGCTCGGTCAGGGCGTGGGCGGCCTTGGAGACCTCGCGCTGCAACTCGGCGTAGGTGATCGCGCGGCTGTCGCCCGGCTCGCCCTCGAAGTGGAGGGCGACCCGGTCACCCAGGCCGTTCTCGACGTGCCGGTCCACGCAGTTGTAGGCGACGTTGAGCCGGCCGTCGGCGAACCACTTCGCGAACGGTGCGTTGGACCAGTCGAGGGTCTGGGTGGGAGCGGTCTCCCAGGACAGGCGTCGGGCCTGCTCCGCCCAGAAGCCCAGCCGGTCCGCCGCGGCCTGGTCGTATGCGGCAGCCGTGACGTTGGCGTGCGCGGCCAGATCGGAGGGCGGGGCGAACCGCCGCTCCTCCTTCAGCAGGTTGGAGAGGGACGGACTTTCGTTCACTTCATGGCTCCCAACATGCAGGTAAATACCTGTCCCGTGGTTTAGACCAATCGCTTAACGATCAAGGATTCTTCTTGGGTGGCGGGGGGTTGGTCAACCCACTCCCGATCCTGGCACCTGGGGCCCGATCGGGTACAGGGGGTGCGATAGGGCGATCGACGTGTCGCTCTCCCCGCATTCCGTGCATCCGGGGGTGGCGCCGTCTGTCGGCCCGTGAGGGCGCGGGGAGGGGGCGCGGGAGGCGTCAAAGCCCGCCCCACGGGCGCCCCGGGCGGCGCCGACCGTGCCTGGTGCGACGGTCGCGGCACCGGGCACGGCACCGGGCGCGGCGGTCCTGAGGGCCGCCTGCCGTCCGTGCCCGAGTGGGGGGGAGTGAGAGTGTGGGCAGGGAACAGGAAGCGCGAGGGGGAGACGGGGATATGACGGGCAATCAGGGACGGGGCGCCGAGAAGAAGAGCCAGTTCACGCTCACGGACTGGATCGAGGGCGCGGTGATGCTGGTGACGGCCATCCTGTTCGTGCTTTGGCTGATCAAGTAGTGCGTCGGCCGCGCGCTGCCGGCGCGCGGCCCTTCTGGCGGCCGGCCCCGGGGCTGATGATGAGAGCCGTCGCGCAGGTCAGGCCCCGGCCGGCGCGGCCTCGCCGCGGACCGCGCAGAACCGGCGTGCGGCCTCGTCGAGCACATACGCCTGTGCCTCGCCGACATGGAAGTACATGCCCTGCAGCGTGAGCGCGCCCTCGGCCACCCGGCGGGCCACACAGGAGTGCGCGCGGAGGTGGTCCAGCTGCTGCATGACGTTGACGAGCGCCAGCCGCTCCAGATCGTCGTCCACCGGCCGTCCGCTCAGGGCGACTTCGCCCCGCCCCAGCCTGCCGATGCGCTGCATACGGGCGAGGCTCGGCCGGCCGTGCCGCAGCCAGCGGGTGAGCGGGGTCGGTTCCGCGTCGCCCGGTGCGGCCCCGTTCAGCAGCGCTCCCATGGCGCCGCACCCCGAATGGCCGCACACCGTGATCGAGTCGACGCGCAGCACCTCTACCGCGTACTCGATCGCCGCGCCCACGGAGTCGCAGGACGCCTCCGAGCCGGGTGGCGGCACCAGATTGCCGACATTGCGCACGGTGAACAGGTCCCCCGGGCCGCTGGAGGTGATCATGCTGGTGACCAGCCGGGAGTCCGCACAGGTCAGAAAGAGCTGACCGGGCCGCTGGCCCTCGCGCGCCAGCCGCGCCAGCTCCTCGCGCACGAGCGGGGCGGTGTGGCGCTGGAACGCGCTGACGCCGCCCAGCAGTTGGCCGTCACTGCTCTTCGGGGCCGCCGTGAGCTCCGGGCCCGGCCGGGTGCAGTGGTGGTTGCGCCACGGCGTCCACGGCCGGCAGGAGTGCGTGCCGGCCGGCTCGGCCAGTGGCCGGCCCGAGCGCCCGCCGAGGGTCACCCAACCGCCGTGCGCCCGGTGAGCGGCGCTCCAGGACTGCAGCGCCTCGTAGGCGGCGTGGTCCATGAAGGATCCGCACAGCTCGACGACGACCTCGGTGTGGGCCGGTACCTGCCCCAGCGCCCGGGTCAGCCGCGGCACCGCAAGGAACGTCAACTGGCCGCTGACGCGCACCCGGTAGCCCTCGCCCTCCTGGGTGACCGAGACCCGGGTGTGGGTCAGCCGGCGCAGCGCCAGGAAGGCCGCGACCGCGATGCCGGCCAGTACGCCCTGGAGCACGCCGAGCAGCACCACGCCGCCGAAGGTACCCACGTACACCGGGAATTCGCGGTGTCGCTGCACATGCCGGATGTGGGCGAAGCTCACCATCCGTACGCCGACGACCATCACCAGCGCGGCGAGCGCGGCCAGCGGGATCAGCTCCAGTGCCGCGGCCAGCGCTCCGGCGCACAGCAGCACCCACACCCCGTGCAGCACGGTGGCCCGGCGGGTGACCGCGCCGGCCCGTACGTTGGCCGAGCCGCGCATCGCGCCCCCGGAGACCGGCAGCCCGCCCAGCAGCCCGGAGACGGCGTTGGCCACGCCCTGGCCGCACAGTTCGCGGTTGAGCCGCGCGCGGCCGGTGGGGGCGCCCGGCCGCTCGGCCGCGAGCCGGTCCACGGCCACCGCCGACAGCAGGGACTCCATACTGGCGACGAGGGTGACCGTCAGTACCGCGGTGACCAGCGCCGGAATCGATCCCTCCGGCAGCACGGGCGGCTCCGGC
This sequence comes from Streptomyces sp. NPDC020742, assembly GCF_040641675.1. Lineage (NCBI taxonomy): Bacteria > Bacillati > Actinomycetota > Actinomycetes > Kitasatosporales > Streptomycetaceae > Streptomyces > Streptomyces sp. NPDC020742. Next base: position 150,565 of record NZ_JBFAEA010000006.1, on the reverse strand, counting down.
AGCCGCCAGGACGGCAGCTGCACCCGCGGTACGCGCATCCCCGCGCTGACGGCCGTGGCGGCGAGCACGGCGGCCAGCGGGGCGGGCAGCATCCGCGCCCACCGCCCGGCGCGGCCCGGCAGCCGTCCCCAGCCGGCCAGCACGACGACGGTGATGGCGCCGATCAGCAGCGCGGCGGTGTGCGGATGCGCCAGCTGGCCGGGTAGCGCCGCGGCGTTGTCGAGCGCCGAGTTGTCGGGCCGGCCGCCGAGGACCACATGGAGCTGGCCGAGGGCGATGGTGGCTCCGATGCCGGCCAGCATGCCGTGCACGATCGCCGGGCTGACGGCCAGCGCGGCACGGGCCACGCGCAGTGCCCCCAGGGCGAGTTGGGTGAGACCGGCGAGCACCGTGATGGCGCAGGTGGCGCGCCAGCCGTAGCGCTGGACGAGGTCGCCGGTGACCACCAGGAGGCCGGTGGCCGCGCCGCTCACCTGGAGGGGGGTGCCGCCGAGCAGCCCGGCGACGATGCCCCCGACGGCCGCGGCGACCAGACCGGCCTGGAGCGGGGCGCCGGTGGCCAGGGCGATGCCCAGCGACAGCGGCACCGCGAGCAGGAAGACGACGGCCGACGCGGAGAGGTCGCCGCGCCAGGCGGCCCGGTCGGGCCGCGTCGTCCGGGATGCCTCCGGGAGCTTCCGGGGTCCGGGCGGGACCCCGGTGTGCTGCGATGCGTGCGGCGGCGACTTCTCGATCTGCGGCATTCCCGTCTCCTCCGGGGCGACGCGGTCGCGCGGGGCGCGATCGTGGGCGGCGGTGTACTGCGGCAAGACGCGAGCCGGCCGGCGGATGTCCTGGTGGGCGACGGTCCGGTGACTCTCAAGCATCGGTAAATGGAGCGTAATAACGAGCAAAGAACGAGAGAAGGCTTTAGCGGCATTTGCTCCAAATATGCCCACCTATGGGATGAAAAGGGAGCCTTTTTGGTATGGCCCGCAGTCCCCCGTGTCCCCCAACGGAATTCCCGTATTGCCGTCGGGGAGGGGATTCCGGGCCGGCCGTATCTGCCGGCGCGGCCCGGTGGGTCAGGCCGGCTGTGGGGCCGCCGCCCCCTCGTGCAGGACGAAGGCCGGATCGACCTGGGCCGCCAGGTCGACGCCGGTCTTCGCATTGCCCCAGCTCTCGGCGTTCTTCAGGTGGAAGTGCACCATCTGGCGGGTGTACCGCTCCCAGTCGCGGCGCCCGTAGGCGGCGTCGGCCGTGTCGTGGAGGGTCTCCAGGGTGCGGCGGTTGGCCTGCTCCAGGTAGGCGAAGCGGGCCGGGCGGCCCTTCTCCATGGCGCGCACCCACTCGGAGTGCCCCATGGTCGCCAGCAGGTCCTCGCCCACCTCGTCACGGAGGAACGCCAGGTCGTCGGCGCCCTGCACCTTGTTGCCCACGACCCTGAGCGGGACGCCGAAGTCGCGGGCGTACTCCTTGTACTGGCGGTAGACCGCGACGCCCTTCCGGGTCGGCTCGGCGACCAGGAAGGTCAAGTCGAAGCGGGTGAACATCCCCGAGGCGAAGGAGTCGGACCCGGCCGTCATGTCCACCACGACGTACTCCGCGCGGCCGTCGACGAGGTGGTTCAGGCAGAGCTCGACGGCCCCGACCTTGGAGTGGTAGCAGGCCACGCCCAGGTCCGCCTCGGTGAACGGGCCGGTCGCCATCAGGCGCACCGGGGCGCCGTCGAGCTCGACCGTCCGCGCGCAGGCGTCGTAGACGGGGTTGTCCTCGCCGACCCGCAGCAGCCGGGAGCCCTCGCCCGGCGGGGTGGTCTTGATCATGGATTCGGCGGACGGGATCCGGGGGTTGCTGCCGCGCAAGTAGTCCTTGATCAGTGGGAGGTGGGCTCCCATCGCGGGCAGTGCGGCGGCCGCCGCCTCGTCGAGGCCGAGGGCGGCGCCCAGGTGCTGGTTGATGTCGGCGTCCACCGCGACGACGGGGACCCGGGCCGCGGCGAGATGCCGGATGAACAAGGAGGACAGCGTGGTCTTGCCGCTGCCACCCTTGCCTACGAAAGCGATCTTCATGTTCACCAAGCGTAATCCGACGCTGCCTCTGAGTGAGAGGGGTGCGTGAAGAAGACCACTCCTTCGAGGGGTCGGGCCTGGTGGTGCGTAGGGTCGTACCCATGGCTGGAATCTCCCGGGGGACGCCCCCCGTACCCCCGAAAGCGAGCGCCGATCCGCTCTCGACCCTGGCCTCGCTCCCGGGAGTCGCCGACGCCGTGGACTCCGTCCGGCAGGGCGTCGACCGCGTCTACGGCCACCGGGTCATGCGGCGCCGCAGCAATGAGGTCAGTTCTGAGGCGGCGCTGCGCGGAGCGCGCGGTTCCGCGGCGCTCTCCGGGGCCGACTGGGCGCTCGAAGAGGTCCGCCGCCGCACCGACTTCGGCGTCGAGGGCGAGCCGCGGACGGTCGGTGCGGCGCTGCGGCTGACTGCCGAGGCCGGGCAGCTGCTGAGCGTGTGGCGGCAGTCGCCGCTGCGGGTGCTGGCGCGGCTCCATCTGGTCGCGGCCGGTGGTGAGGCGCCGGATCAGACCGTGGGTCGGCCCCGGCTGGCCGGTGAACCGGTGGCTGAGCCGCTCATCGAGCTGCCGCTGCCGAGCGCCGACGAGGTCACCGGGCGGCTGGACGGGCTGTCGCGGCTGCTGCTCGCCGGCAGCGAGGCGCCGGCCCTGGTGACCGCGGCGGTGGTGCACGGGGAGCTGCTGGCGCTGCGGCCGTTCGCCTCGTGCAACGGGCTGGTCGCGCGGGCGGCGGAGCGGATCGTGCTGGTCGGCAGCGGGCTGGACCCCAAGTCGGTCTGCCCCGCCGAGGTCGGGCACGCCGAGCTGGGGCGCGCGGCCTACCTCGCCGCCCTGGAGGGGTACGTCTCGGGCACCCCGGAGGGCGTCGCGGCGTGGATCGCCCACTGCGGGCGCGCGGTGGAACTCGGGGTCCGGGAGAGCACCGCGGTCTGTGAAGCGCTGCAGCGCGGCGCGGCGTAGGGGCGCCGGCGAACGAGCGGCGCCCGGACCGCGGTGCGGCCGGGCGCCGGAATTCGGAAGCATTGCTTCATTCGCCCCTGAACGGGGTTGCGGCGGTACCAATCGGTGGTACCGCCGCTGGCATGTCCGCCGGGTTACCAGTGCGTGCTCGAAATTTGCCCATCAGGTCGGAATCTTCGTCCGTTACCTGGTGCGGCTGGCCCGTAATCGACGGGTCGGCGTCGCGTGGGTGCCCAACATTCATGCGTCGGTCCGTGGGCCACTTTGCTGCGTTAAAGGTGTTCCTCTCGGATGTCCTTGGTCTCGCGGGCCGGTAAGTCCTTTGTACTCCTCGCGCAGAAGAAGCGGAACCCCGGACTACAGATCCTTTACGTTTGGCTTCAAACGCGGTCAATACGGGGGGCGTCGCCGGCGCGGACAAGAGAGGTGAGGTGCGGCTTTGTGGATTTGCGCCGGCTCGCGTACCAGACGAGCGTCGCGGTGGCCAGGGCCGCACCGGCGGCGGCCATCACGGCGAGGGTCGGGCGGGAGGGCATCGACAGCGCCGGCAGCCGCTGCTTGAGCGGAACCGGGCGGTTGAACGTCAGGACCGGCCAGCCGCGGGCGACCGCCTCGCGGCGGAGCGCCCGGTCCGGATTGACCGCACACGGGTGGCCGACCGCCGACAACATCGGAACGTCGGTCGCCGAATCGCTGTACGCATAACAGCGGTCGAGGTCGTAGCCCTCGGAATCGGCAAGTTCCCGCACGGCCTCGGCCTTGGTCGGGCCGTAGGCGTAATACTCCACCTCGCCGGTGAAGCGGCCGTCCTCTCCGACGACCATACGGGTGGCCACCACCCGGTCGGCGCCCAGGAGTTCACCGATGGGTTCGACGACCTCGGCGCCCGAGGTCGAGACGATGACGACGTCCCGCCCGGCGGCGTGGTGTTCCTCGATGAGCGAGGCCGCCTCGTCGTAAATGATCGGGTCGATCAGATCGTGCAGCGTCTCGGCGACGATCTCCCGCACCTGGGCGACGTCCCAGCCGCGGCACAGCGAGGAGAGGTATTCACGCATCCGCTCCATCTGATCGTGATCGGCGCCGCCCGCGAGGAACACGAACTGGGCGTACGCGGTGCGCAGTACGGCCCGCCGATTGATCAGGCCGCCTTGGTAGAACGACTTGCTGAAGGTCAGCGTGCTCGACTTTGCAATGACGGTCTTGTCCAAGTCGAAGAACGCGGCAGTACGGGGAGTCGAGTGAGGTACGGAGTGGTTTTCCACGGGGTGAGCATAGGCGCCCACCATTCGGCGTAAGGTGTGGCGCGTGGGTTTGCCTGAGAAGGCTCTCGGGTACACCATGGAAGTCACGGATCGTTCGCGACCGTGCTAACCCGGTCCGGCTCCTCCCCCCCCCGAGTCGGCCGTGGGGACGACCCCCGCTCTCCCCCCCGGCGGGGGTCGTCGCATGTCCGGGCGCCTTTTGCGCCGTCGGACGCCGCTCCGCCCCGTTTCCCGCCCGCGCAGGGCCCAGCGGGCGGACGCCTTGGGATCGTCACTCAGTGTAGTTGTTGCGCTGCTCTGCGAAAGCCCTCTCCGGGGGTTCCTCCCGCGCCCTTCCGCGCCACTCACTTGTCCCGTTCCCGCCCTGCTGTTGTCTCCTTGTCGCCGCCCTCTTGTGCCCCAGAAGTGCCGTTCGTCGCTGGAATAGGTGACGGGGATATTCACAGGCGCGGAGTTGTCCACAGATTTGGACCAAGATCCACTCGGATTTCCCGATCGCTGCATGGTGAAAGTCCGCGAGTTCGCGGAGCGCGACACCCGTAGCGACAGGGGGAAGAACATGGCCGGAACCACGCCATCGGAACGACCGGACCGCACCGGCGCCGAGCCGGGCGGACCGCTCCTCATCACCGAGGACGAGCGGCTCCTCGACGATCTGCTGCGGCTGTGCGCGGCAGCCGGTGCGCTGCCCGAAGTGGCGCACGGCCCGCCGGGTCGCAAGGGGGCCTGGGAAGCCGCGCCGCTGGTGATCGTCGGCGAGGACTGCGCGGGGCGGCTGTGCGGCACCAGCCGCCGGGACGGCGTCATCCTCACCGGTGGGGACACCGACGACCAGGCCACCTGGCGCCGGGCCGTCGCCCTCGGGGCGGAGCGGGTCCTCGCCCTCCCCGACGGCGAGCGCTGGCTGGTGGACCGGATCGCCGATGCCGTCGAAGGAATCGGGCCGCCGGCCGTGACCGTCGGCGTCATCGGGGGCCGCGGTGGGGCCGGAGCCAGCACCCTCGCCGGCGCGCTCGCCGTCACCGCCGCCCGTACGGGCCGGCGCACCATGCTCGTCGACGGCGATCCGCTGGGCGGCGGCCTGGACGTCCTGCTGGGCGGTGAGAAGGAGAAGGGGCTCCGCTGGCCCGCCTTCGCCGAGTCGCGCGGCCGGGTCGCCTGCGGTGCGCTGACCGAATCGCTGCCCCGCCTGCACTCCTTACGGGTCCTCAGCTGGGACCGGGGGACCGACGTCGCCATCCCTCCCCCGGCCATGCGCGCGGTGCTGGCCGCGGCGCGCCGGCCGGGTGGCGTCGTGGTCGTCGACCTGCCCCGTCGCATCGACGAGGCCACGGCGGAGGCCCTGGCCCAGGTGGACCTGGGCCTGCTGCTCGTCCCCATGGAACTGCGGGCCCTCGCGGCGGCCCAGCGGGTGGCCGCCACCCTCCAGCCGCTGCTCGGGGACGTGCGCCTGGTGGCCTGCGGCACCCCCGGCCGCCACGGCCACGGCCTGCCCCCGGTGGAGGCCGCCCGCCTCATGGACCTTCCGCTGGCCGGCGAACTGCCCTGGGAGGCGGGTCTGTTGGCGGACGTCGCGCGCGGCGTCCCGCCCGGCGCCCGGGTCCGCGGACCGCTGGCGCGATTCTGTGCGGCGTTCTGGGCCCGGGCACTGGCCGGGGAGGGCGGCGGAAGCGGCCAGGGAGCCGCGGGGGAGCGACCGGAACCGGCGCGGCGAGCGCGCGGGGGCGAGGATCCGGGCCCACGGGCGGTGGCGGACGGCGGGGCGGCCCACGTTGACGGCCAGGCCACCGGCACGGGCGGCGGGGCGGCCCGTGCGGGTGGCCGGAGCGGAGGCCGGGAGTGAACGGGGCGTACGAACGGGGCCTGCTGGAGGTGGTGCGCCGGCGACTGGCCGAAGCGGGGGCGGAGCCCACCCCGGCCCGGGTGGCGGTGGCACTGCGCGCGGAGGGGCGGCTCCTGGGGGACACCGAAGTGCTGGGGGTGGTGGCCGCGTTGCGCTCCGAGATGGTCGGTAGCGGGCCGCTGGAGCCGCTGCTGGCCGCCCCCGACGTCACCGACGTACTGGTCACCGCGCCGGACGAGGTCTGGGTGGACCGGGGCGCCGGACCGGAGCGGGCGGACGTCCGCTTCCGGGATGCGGCCGAAGTGCGCCGGCTCGCCCAGCGGCTGGCCGCGGTGGCCGGTCGGCGGCTGGATGACGCTCGCCCCTGGGTGGACGCCCGGCTCCCGGACGGCACCCGGCTGCACGCCGTGCTGCCCCCGGTGGCGGTGGGCGGGACCTGCCTTTCCCTCCGGGTGCTGCGGCCGCGCGCCTTCGGCCTCGCGGAGCTGGTGGCGGCCGGCACCGTCCCGCCCGGTGGCGACCGGCTGCTTCGGGCGCTGCTCGCGGCCCGGCTGTCCTTCCTGGTCAGCGGCGGGACGGGCTCGGGCAAGACGACGTTGTTGAGCACCCTCCTCGGTCTGGTCGACCCCGCCGAGCGGATCGTGCTGGCGGAGGACTCCGCCGAGCTGCGCCCGGACCACCCACATGTGGTGCGGCTGGAGACCCGGCCCGCCAACCAGGAGGGCGTCGGCCGGGTGACGCTGCGGGACCTCGTACGGCAGGCGCTGCGGATGCGGCCGGACCGGCTGGTGGTCGGCGAGGTGCGTGGCGCCGAGGTCACCGACCTGCTCGCCGCGCTCAACACGGGCCACGAGGGCGGCAGCGGCACTGTCCATGCCAATGCCGCATGCGATGTGCCCGCGCGACTGGAAGCGCTCGGTTCGACCGCCGGCCTCGACCGGGCCGCGCTGCACAGCCAGTTGGCGGCCGCGCTCTCGGTCGTGCTCCACCTCGTACGCGACCGGTCCGGACGGCGCCGGATCGCCGAACTCCACGTCCTGGAGCGGGACCGCGACGGCCTTGTGGTGACCGTGCCGGCCGCCGTGTGGAGCCCGGCCGGCTTCCAGGAGGCGCCCGGCTGGGGGCGGCTGCTGAGGCTGTGCGAGCGGGGCGGGGGCGAGGGGCCGTGAACGGCGCGGGGACGGCTGCGGCGGCCGCGGCGCTCTGTGCGGCGGCCGCGATCCAGCTGGCCGCCATCGGGCGCAACGACGTACGGAGACGGGCCCGGGCGCTGGCCGGGGAGGGGGAACGAGCGGGGCCCGTGCACGGCTGGCGGGCATGGCCGGCGCGGGTCCGGGGCTGGAGCCCGGGAGGGCGAGTGGCGCGGTGCATCCCGAACCGGGCCGGGTGGGGTGCGCTGGGGCCCGGTTCGGGACGCGGAGCCGGCCGGCTGGTCGGGCTCGGCCGGGAGGTCTGGTGCCTGCCGGCGGGGCTGGCGTTCGGGGCGCTGGGTGGTTCGCTCCTCCCGGTGCTCGCCGCGCCGGTCGCCCTGGTCCTGGTCCGGAGGTGGCTGGCCACCCGCGGCGCTAGGCGGGCGCGGGAGCGCAGGGCCGCGGCGGTGATCGGGCTCTGCGCGGCGGTGGCGGGCGAGCTGCGGGCCGGACGGCAGCCGGCCCAGGCGCTGGCCGCGGTGGGCGCGCCGGGGCTCGGCGAGGCGGGCTCGGCAGTGGTGGCGGCCACGCGCTACGGAGGGGACGTTCCCGGGGCGCTGCGCGCCGCCGCCCGGCTGCCGGGTGCCGAGGGGCTGACCGGTATGGCGGCGTGCTGGCAGGTGGCGGTGGAGGGCGGCGCCGGACTCGCCTCCGGGCTGGAACGGATCGCGGCGGGACTCCGCGCGCAGCGCGACCAACGGGAGGACCTGCGGGCCCAGTTGGCGGGGCCACGGGTCACCGCGCTGATGCTCGCCCTGCTGCCGGCGGGCGGGCTCCTGATGGGCAGCGCTCTGGGCGCCGACCCCCTGCGGGTCCTGCTGCACACCCCGGCCGGCTGGGCCTGCCTGATGGCCGGGGGGCTTTTGGAGTGGGGCGGCGCGGTCTGGACGGCCCGCATCGTCGCCGGCGCGGACGACGCGTAGCGGCAGAGCGGCAGTGCTGCAGAGGGACAGAGCTGCAGAGGGACAGAGGGCAGAGGGAGGAGAGGCGATGGGTGTGGAAGTTGTCCACAGGCTGGGGATGGCGGTTGCGGTGGCGGCGATGGTGCTGTGCACCATGGCGTTGCTACGGGACGCCCGGCGCGAGCGGGTGGTGCGCAGACGCGCTCGGGCGCTCCGGGGCCGCGCACCGGACCGCAGCGGCAAGGGGCTTGGGGCCGCCCCATGGCGGTGGCCGGCCGGTCCCCGCCGGCCGCGGCGGGATGGCGGTGGACCGAGGGCGTGGGCCGGGCCCCTGGGCGCGGCCGGCCTCGTCGCCATCCTCGTCGGCGGGGTGCCCGGTGTCCTGTCAGGACTCGCCGTGGCGGGCGTTGCGTACCGCTGGCTGGCGCGCCAACGGGCCGCGGAGGCGAAGCGGTTGGCTTCCGCGGCAGTACGGGCGGAGCTGGCCCCCGCCGGTGATCTGCTGGCCGCCTGCCTCGCGGCGGGCGCCGGGCCGCGAGAGGCGGCCGAGGCGGTGGGCCGTTCGCTCGACGGGCCCGTTGCCGAGCGGCTGCGCCAAGTGGCGGCGGAGCTGCGGCTGGGCGGTGACGGGGCGCTGGTGTGGCGACGGCTAGGCGTCCTCCCCGGGGCCGGCGAACTGGCGCGCTGTATGGAGCGCGCCGGGATATCCGGGGTGCCGGCCGTTGAATCGGTGGCCCGGATCGCCGCCGAACTCCGCGCGGAGCAGGCCAGATCCGCCACCGCACGGGCTCGCCGGGCCGGGGTGCTGGTCACCCTCCCACTGGCGGCGTGCTTCCTGCCGGCGTTCCTGACGCTCGGGGTGGCACCGGTACTGATCGGCCTGGCGACGAGCCTGCTGGGCCGCACCTGATCTCCGCAACTGATCTCCGCACCTGACCGAGCACCGCGGAAGTCCGGACGCACAACGGGTCGGGGAATCAGCCAAGTTCAGCGAAGCGACCGGCACAAGAGGCCGGCGGAAACGGGGGATGGAATGAACGGTCTGAGCGGAATGAACGGAAGGAACGGACGGTACGCACGGTGGTGGACGAGGCTGCGTAGGGCGGCCTCCGATGACCGGGGGATGACCACGGCGGAGTACGCCATGGGCACGCTCGCGGCGTGCGCCCTGGCAGTGGTCCTCTACCGGGTCGTGACGAGCGGGACCGTCAAGGCGTTGCTGCAGTCGCTGTTCGAGAAGGCGCTCCATGCCGGGTTCTGACGTCAGGGGCGGCAGCAGGCCGCGCGCCCTTGGCACCCCGCGGCCGTCCCGCGACGCCGGATTCGTGACGGCGGAGGCGGCCGTGGTGCTGCCGGTGCTGGTGGTGCTCGTCGGGGTGCTGGTCTGGGGGCTGATGGCGGCCTGTGCCCGAATCGAGTGTGTGGACGCGGCACGGGCCGGTGCGCGGGCGGCGGCCCGCGCGGAACCCCGGTCGGCGGTGATCGCCACGGCCCGCGGCGCGGCCCCGCGGGGTGCGCGGATCGCGCTGGCCCGGGAGGGCGACCTGGTGCGCGTACGGGTCGAGTCCGAGCTGCCTGGTATGGGGCACCTCGCAGTCCGGGTCGGCGGGGAGGCGGTGGCCCTTGCGGAAGAAACGGTGCGCTGACGAGGGCTCGGCGACGGTGTGGACCGTCTTCGCGGCCGCGGCCTTGTGCGCGGTCTTCCTGGCGCTGCTCGGCCTCGGCCAGGCCGTCACCGCCCGCCATCGGGCCGGCGGCGCCGCAGACCTCGCCGCGCTGGCCGCGGCGGACCGCGCCCGGCAGGGCCCGGCCCGGGCTTGTGCGACGGCCGGCCGGGTGGCGGCCGCGCAGCACACCCGCCTGGTGCGCTGCGCACTGCGCGGGCCGGTCGCCGACGTCACGGTCGAGGCCGCCGGCCCGCCCTTCACCTCCCGGGTCAGATCCCGCGCGGGCCCACCGCGGGCGGGAGGGGCGGCGGGGCCGGAGGCGCGGGGTGGGGCGTTGCCGGATCTACCAGGTGCCGCCCGGCCGGCCAGCGGGCGGGCCTGCCCGGGACCGGGACTCGTACGGCGGCTGCGGGCCCCGCCGGCCCCGCCGGACCTGTGCGCCGTCGGCCTCGAGGCCCCGTCGGCTCCGGGGCCGCAGCGGGTAGCCCCCGTGGCCCGACAGGCGCGTACGGCGGTCTCCGCGGCCGTGGCAGGCACTACGGCGCCCCGTGGGAGCCCAGCAGGCGCTACGGCCCCGTGGAGCCCAGCAGGCGCATGCGGAGCCGGGCAGCCGCCTATGGGCCCCTCTGGCGGCTGCCGCGTACGCGTCCCGCGCGTTCGTCAGATGCGCATGTCGTCCAGCGGTCCCCGGCCGATGCGCATGTCGTCCTGCGGTCCCCGTCAGATGCGTACGCCCTCCTGCGGTCCCCGGCAGACGTGTATGACGTCCCGCGGCCCCCGGCAGCCCCCTACGCCGCCCCACGGGCCCCGGCAGGGGTACGACGCCCCTCCCAGCCCAGCCCGACCAGCAGGCGCCTGTGGCTCACTCGCCTACGGCTTGCCTTGCCTTGCCCTGCCCCGGCCCAGCACAGCCCAGCCTGCCCGGGCCACCGCCGTGGGTGAGCCCACACGGCTCATGGCGGCATTCACGGCCGTCCCAGAGCCGCCTCAGCCTGCGCCCGGCAGGCACGCAGGGCAGGGCAGGCACGCCGGGCCGGGCAGGCCAGCCCGGACACGTGCCGCGCCCCTACCGACCACCTCCCGGTCAGACGCCCTCCCGGCCCTCCGACAGGTCCCTGGCCTCCGCGCCCGCGCCCTCCCGACCCTCCGACAGGTCCCTGGCATTCGCGCCGTCGACGGCTCCCTCTCCGACTCCCTCCCCGGCTCCGTGTCCGGCGCCCTCCCCGGCTCCCTCCGCCTCGTCGGCCGGTCGGTCGTCCGTAGGGGCGGTGGGGGCGGTTGGGGCGGCCCCGGGAGCCCCCCGGAGGAGTTCGGCCAGCAGGCGGATGGCGCCGCGCTTGTGGAGCGGGTCATTGCCGTTGCCGCACTTGGGGGACTGGATGCAGGAGGGACAGCCGGCCTCGCATTCGCAGGAGGCGATCGCCTGGCGGGTGGCGCTCAGCCACTCCGCGGCGGTGTGGAAGGCGCGTTCGGCGAAGCCGGCGCCGCCGGGGTGGCCGTCGTAGACGAAGACGGTCGGCAGCAGGGTGTCCGGGTGGAGCGGTACGGAGACCCCGCCGATGTCCCAGCGGTCGCAGGTCGCGAAGAGCGGCAGCAGGCCGATCGAGGCGTGCTCCGCGGCGTGCAGCGCGCCGCCCAGTTGCTCGGGGCCGACGCGGGCGGCGTCCAGTTGGTCCTCGGTGACGGTCCACCAGACCGCGCGGGTGCGCAGTGTGCGGGGCGGCAGGTCGAGCTTGGTCTCGCCCAGGACCTCGCCGGTGATCAGCTTGCGCCGCAGGAAGGAGACGACCTGGTTGGTGACCTCCACCGAGCCGAAGCACAGCCGCGCGTCCCCCCAGGGGACCTCGGTGTCGGTTTCGAGGATGGCGATGGCGGTGGTGTCGCGGGCGGTCGTGGAGTACGGCGGACTGGCCTCCTCCACGAGGGCGACATCGTCGTCCAGGTCCAGCCGTTGGACCACGTAGGTGCGGCCCTGGTGGAGGTGGACCGCACCGTCGTGGACGGTGGTGTGCGCGGCGGCGGCGTCCACGGTGCCCAGCAGCCGCCCGGTGCCGGCCTCCACGACCTGCACGGGTGCGCCGCCCTGCCCGCGGATGTCGGTGAGGTCGGCGGCCCGTTCGCGGCGCGTCCAGTGCCAGGCGGTGGCCCGCCGTCGCAGCAGGGACGCGGCCTCCAGCTGCGGCAGCAGTCCGGCTGCGGTGGGCCCGAAGAGCGGGAAATCGGCTTCGGTGAGCGGGAGTTCGGCGGCGGCCGCGCACAGGTGCGGGGTGAGCACATAGGGGTTGTCGGGGTCCAGGACGGTGGACTCGACGGGCTGGTCGAAGAGCGCCTCGGGGTGGTGGACGAGGTAGGTGTCGAGCGGGTCGTCACGGGCCACGAGTACGGCGAGCGCGCCCTGCCCAGAGCGCCCGGCCCGGCCCGCCTGCTGCCACAGGGAGGCGCGGGTGCCCGGATAACCGGCGATGACCACGGCGTCGAGCCCGGAGACGTCCACCCCCAGTTCGAGCGCCGTGGTGGCGGCCAGGCCCAACAGGTCGCCGCTGTGCAGGGCCCGCTCCAGGGCGCGTCGCTCCTCCGGCAGATAGCCGCCCCGGTAGGCGGCGATCCGCCCGGGAAGCGAACGGTCGACCTCGGCGAGCCGTTCCTGCGCGATCAGCGCGATCAGCTCCGCGCCGCGCCGGGAGCGCACGAAGGCCACGCTCCGTACGCCCTGCACCGCGAGGTCGGTCAGCAGGTCGGCGGTCTCGGCGGTGGCGGTACGGCGGACCGGGGCACCCTGCTCCCCGTGGAGCTCGGTCAGCGGCGGCTCCCACAGGGCGAAGACCACCTCGCCCCGCGGCGAGGTGTCCTCGGTGATCTCCACCACGGGCAGACCGGTGAGACGGGTCGCGGCGTGGGCCGGCTCGGCCGCCGTGGCGGAGGCGAGCAGGAAGACCGGCTCGGAGCCGTACCGCGCGCAGATCCGGCGCAGCCGGCGGATCACCTGGGCGACATGCGAGCCGAAGACGCCCCGGTAGCTGTGGCATTCGTCGATGACCACATAGCGCAACGCCCGCAGGAAGGAGGACCAGCGCGGGTGCGACGGCAGGATGCCGCGGTGCAGCATGTCGGGGTTGGTCAGGACGTAGTTGGCGTACTGGCGGACCCACTCCCGCTCCTCAACGGGCGTGTCACCGTCGTACACCGCAGGGCGGACGGCGCTGCCCAGCGGGGCGGCCAAATCGCGCACGGCGCGCCGCTGGTCGGCCGCCAGCGCCTTCGTGGGGGCCAGGTACAGGGCCGTGGCCCCCCTGCCGTTCGGGGCCTCGGAGCCGTCCAGGAGGGTGGAGAGCACCGGCGCGAGGTACGCCAGCGACTTGCCCGAGGCGGTGCCGCTGGCGACCACGACCGACTCGCCGCGCAGCGCGTGTTCGGACATCCGTGCCTGGTGGGCCCAGGGGCGATCGATTCCGGCCGAACGGATGGCGTCGATCACTTCCGGCCGGATCTGTTCCGGCCAGTCGGCATGGCTGCCGATGCGCGGGGGCAAGTGCTCCGTATGAGTGATGCGCGCAGCGCGGGTCGCGCCCCTGGCGAGACGTTCGAGAATCATGCCTGGGGTAGCACGCGCGCCCGCATCCGGCGGGAGTCGATTGGAGGCCATCGGCACCGAGTGTGTCACCGGCATGACGGACAATGCTCAAAGGGCGTCGTGCACGCCTGCTGGTAAGTGATTGAATGCCATCGCGGCTGCCAGATCCGCCCCTACCTTCGGTGGGGAGGCCCCAGGGGGGCGACCGCTCGATAGCAAGGTGCTGGAGGATCCGTGGACCTGTCCCTGTCGACCCGGACCGTTGGCGACCGTACGGTCGTCGAGGTCGGTGGCGAGATTGATGTATACACCGCGCCCAAGCTGCGCGAGCAGCTGGTCGAGCTTGTGAACGACGGAAGCTACCACCTCGTGGTGGACATGGAACGTGTCGACTTCCTGGACTCCACGGGGCTCGGCGTGCTGGTCGGCGGGCTCAAGCGGGTGCGTGCCCATGAGGGCTCGCTGCGCCTGGTCTGCAACCAGGAGCGCATTCTCAAGATCTTCCGAATCACCGGCCTGACCAAGGTGTTCCCGATTCACACCTCGGTCGAGGAAGCCGTCGCAGCCACCGACTGACGGTTCACCGGTCCCCCGCGCCGGCCCGGCGCGGGGGGAGGAAGTGGCGGGGGGTTCCGGACGCGTGTCCGGCCCCCTGCGTCGCACGCCCGCATAACGAGGGGGATGGCATGGCCACCGTCGAACTTCGCTTCAGCGCCCTTCCCGAGCACGTCCGCACCGCACGCCTGGTTGCGGCTGCCGTGGCGCGGCGTGCAGGGGTCGACGAGGCCGTGCTGGACGAGGTGCGGCTCGCCGTGGGCGAGGCCTGCAGCCGCGCCGTGGGGCTGCACGAGAGCCATGACATCTCCTCGCCGGTGCGGGTCCTGCTGATCGAGGACGAGAAGAAGTTCTCCATCGAGGTGGGCGACGGCGTGCCCGGCGGCCTGGGCGCCGCCGGTTCCCAGGGCGCCGAGGCGACCGAAGGGGTCGCGGAGGGCGATGCCGAGGGCGAGGACGAGATGGGCCTCGCGGTCATCAGCGGGCTGGTCGACGACGTCGAGGTGACCGCCGGCAAGGAGGGCGGCATGATCCGGATGACCTGGCCCACGACGACGGCGGCAACGCTGCCGTAACCGCTGCCCGGGCCCTTCTCTGCCCGGCGGCCATCCCGGCCCCGCACCCCGCACCCTGCGCCCTTCGCTGCCTCGCGCCCTTCCCGGCCCGGCGGCATCCCCTCACACCGCGCGCCTTCCAGCGGTCTGCCCGGCGACCCGCGTGTCCCGAGCTGCCCGGCGACCTGCGTGCCCCAAACTGCCCGGTGGCCTGCGTGCCCTGAGCCGTCTGCTCCCTGGCCCTCTGGCCCCTCCGCCCCTGGATCCCGCACCCCCGGAGCACTCCCTTCCCCGGAGCACTCCCTTCCCCGGAGCACTCCCTTCCCCGGAGCACTCCGAAGCCCAGCGCCATCCCGGCAGCGTCACTCCGTGCCCCCCCATGCCCGTCATGCCCCTCATGCCTCTCCGGGATGTCTCTCCGGGCGTCTCCGGGCGTCTCCGGGCCTCTCCGGGCGTCTTCGGAGCTGTCCGGGCGTCTCCGAATGTCGTCCGCGCGTTGCCGCTGCGCCCCGCCGAGGTCTGCACGCGCCCGGTGGGCAGCCGCCTGCGAACGCCACGAGCGGCTCCCCGGCCGGCCCGCCGCTGACCGCCCTCGTCACCGCCGCGCACCCCGTCGCCCACCGACCGGGGCGTTGCGATCCGGACTCGATCTGACGGCCTATCACCACCTCCCAGGTGCGCTCCCCGGGGGCCGGGCCACTCGTTCGGCCGCGGCCGTGCGGCTCAATTCTCACGCCCGTCCCGCGCGCCACAATCGGCCCCGCTCCGCCGGCTGCGTCCCGTGAGCAGCGACGATCAGTGGCCGGGTGCAAAGACGATCAGTACGAAAGGGAGATCATCGGGTGGGAGTCAGTGAATTCACGGCTTTCCTTCGTCCGGGCGAATTCTGAGCGCCGTCGGCCTATTGATCTTCGCGGCTACCGGCGAATTCCCTTTGAGGCGCCCTGTTTTGATCAACCAGGGCTCCCTACAATCCCGTCCACATCTTGCTCAGGACGCCTGAGCGTGCTTCCGCGCGCCCATGTGCCAAACGTCAAGGAGGACGAATGGCGGGGCCTTACACCCCTCAGTTGCTCGACACCCCCTCTTTTCTGGCCGGTCCCTCACTGACGGCGGGCAACCGCAGCATCGTGCTGGTGATCGCCGTGGTTGCCCTGGCGGCACTCGCTGTCGCGGCGGTGCTGGTCCGCCAAGTGCTCGCGGCCGGTGAGGGAACCGACAGTATGAAGAAGATCGCGGCGGCCGTGCAGGAAGGCGCAAATGCCTACCTGGCACGGCAGTTGCGGACCCTCGGGGTATTCGCCGTCGTGGTGTTCTTCCTGCTCATGCTGCTGCCCGCGGACAATTGGACACAACGTGCCGGTCGTAGCGCCTTCTTCTTGATCGGCGCCGCATTCTCAGCGGCCACCGGCTATATCGGCATGTGGCTCGCGGTGCGCAGCAATGTGCGAGTGGCGGCGGCCGCCCGGGAAGCGACGCCGGCCGAGGGAGACAAGCGGGAAAAGGATCTTACGGCGGTTTCCCACAAGGCGATGAAGATCGCTTTCCGTACCGGTGGCGTCGTCGGCATGTTCACCGTGGGACTGGGGCTGCTTGGAGCGTCCTGTGTGGTGCTCGTGTACGCCGTCGACGCGCCCAAGGTGCTGGAGGGCTTCGGCCTCGGCGCCGCGCTGATCGCGATGTTCATGAGGGTCGGCGGCGGCATCTTCACCAAGGCCGCCGACGTCGGCGCCGACCTGGTCGGCAAGGTCGAACAGGGCATCCCCGAGGACGACCCGCGCAACGCCGCCACCATCGCGGACAACGTGGGCGACAACGTCGGTGACTGCGCCGGTATGGCGGCCGACCTCTTCGAGTCGTACGCGGTGACGCTGGTCGCCGCGCTCATCCTGGGGATGGCCGCCTTCGGTGACGCCGGGCTCGCCTTCCCGCTGCTGGTGCCGGCCATCGGTGTGCTCACCGCGATGATCGGCATCTTCGTCGTCGCCCCCCGGCGCCGGGACCGCAGCGGGATGACGGCCATCAACCGCGGCTTCTTCGTCTCCGCGGGGATCTCACTGGTGCTGGTGGCCGCCGCGGTCTTCAGCTACCTGCCGTCCAGTTACCGCGACCTGACCGGGGTCACCGACCCCGCCGTCCTGGGCCGCAGCGGCGACCCGCGGGTGCTGGCGCTGGTGGCGGTCGCGATCGGCATCGTGCTCGCCGCGCTGATCCAGCAACTGACCGGCTACTTCACCGAGACCAACCGGCGGCCCGTACGGGACATCGGCAAGACCTCGCTGACCGGCCCGGCCACCGTCATCCTCTCCGGCATCTCGGTCGGCCTGGAGTCGGCCGTCTACTCAGCGGTGCTGATCGGGCTCTCCGTCTACGGGGCGTACCTACTGGGCGGCGCCTCGATCATCCTGGCGCTGTTCGCGGTGGCGCTGGCCGGCACCGGCCTGCTGACCACCGTCGGCGTGATCGTGGCGATGGACACCTTCGGCCCGGTCTCCGACAACGCGCAGGGCATCGCCGAGATGTCCGGCGATGTGACCGGTGACGGTGCGAAGGTGCTGACCGACCTGGACGCGGTCGGCAACACCACCAAGGCGATCACCAAGGGCATCGCCATCGCGACGGCCGTGCTGGCCGCGTCCGCGCTCTTCGGCTCGTACCGGGACGCGATCGCCACCGCCGTCCGTGACATCGGTCGGGCCGCCGGCGGGATGGGCCTCAGCCTGGACATCTCGCAGCCCAACAACCTCGTCGGGCTGATCCTCGGCGCCTCCGTCGTCTTCCTGTTCTCCGGGCTGGCGATCAACGCGGTGTCGCGGTCGGCGGGCGCGGTGGTCTTCGAGGTGCGCCGGCAGTTCCGCGAGCGGCCCGGGATCATGGACTTCTCCGAGAAGCCCGAGTACGGCCGGGTCGTCGACATCTGCACCAAGGACGCGCTGCGCGAGCTGGCCACGCCGGGGCTGCTGGCGGTGCTCACCCCGATCGCGGTCGGCTTCGCGCTCGGCGTCGGTGCGCTCGGCTCGTTCCTGGCGGGCGCGATCGGCACCGGCACGCTGATGGCGGTCTTCCTCGCCAACTCCGGCGGCGCCTGGGACAACGCCAAGAAGCTGGTCGAGGACGGCCACCACGGCGGCAAGGGCAGCGAGGCGCACGCCGCGACGGTCATCGGTGACACCGTCGGCGACCCGTTCAAGGACACCGCGGGCCCGGCGATCAACCCGCTGCTGAAGGTCATGAACCTGGTGGCGCTGCTGATCGCGCCGGCCGTGGTCAAGTTCTCGTACGGCGACGACAAGAACCTCGGGGTCCGGATCGGGGTCGCGCTGCTGGCGGTCGCGGTCATCGTCGGTGCGGTCTACGTCTCCAAGCGGCGCGGAATTGCCGTGGGTGACGAAGACAACTCCGAAGATCCGGAGAGCATCGCCAAATCGGCGAAGACGGTGGTGGCTTCCTAGCCGGGAAGCACCGCCGGAAGGGCTCGCGGACCGCTCAACTGGGCGGGTGGACGGCGTCTTTAGGGGATGCCGGCCGCCCGCCCGTCGGCTGTCCGGGCCGTCGTGCGGTCCGCGCCCGGCGCTTGGTGCAAATGGCTGCAATGAGGGCGGGACGGGATGCCCGACCCAGGGGCCAGACCCTTTGGACGTGTATGTTCCGGGGCCGAGAACCATGGAAGGGACCAATCCGGTGAACAAGAAGCTTGTGGCTGCACTGTCCGGCGGTGCCGCACTGGTGCTCGCGCTGACCGGCTGCAGCGAGGACAACACGAAGAAGCTCAACAGCTGGGCGAAGACGTTCTGCGATCCCGCGCAGGCGCAGTTCAAGAAGATCCAGGACGCCAACGCCGCCATGCAGACCGCGGACAGCGGCAGCACGGACTCCAAGAAGGTCCAGCAGACGGATTCGGCGGCCTTCCAGAAGATCTCCACCGCCTACGCCTCGCTGGCCAAGGCCCTGGACCAGGCCGGGCCGCCCCCGACCGAGGAGGGGAAGCAGGCCCAGCAGAACGCCGTCAAGGAGCTCAACTCGCTCTCCAAGGGCTATGCGGACCTGCAGAAGCAGGTCAACAAGCTCGACACCTCGGACAAGCTGAAGTTCGCGGACGGCCTGCGGGACCTGTCCAACGGCATCAACAAGCTCAACAAGCAGAGCGAGACGGCCTTCAAGAACCTGGAGGCCGGTGACGTCGGCTCGGCGATGGCCAAGCAGAAGGGTTGTCAGAACCCGGCCGCCTCCGGCGCCCCGGCTCCCACGCCGTCCTCGAAGTCCTGACGCGGCACCACACGGGACGTCATCGCGCCGGCGGGACGGGCAGCGGACAGCGCTGATCGACCGGCCGGACGCACCCCGCGCCGCAGCGGCCGTACGGCCCGGCGACGCGCCCGGGAAGGGCGTGGCGCCGGGCCGTCGCCGATTGTCGGCGCCAGGGCCGACAATGGGGGGCGTGAGTACGCACCTCCCCACCGCAGACGTCCAGGACCCCGAGAGCAACGCCCGCACCGCCCGGTTGCGGGAGGCGCTGCTGTCCGCCGCCTTCACCGCCGACGGGCTGTTGGAGCTGCTCGGCGCACCGGCGTACGCCGCGCTGGCCCGCAGCGAGACCGTCCCCGCACTGCGGGCGACCCGCGGCGAGGGCCCGCTGGAGACGCTGGTGCGGCTGTTCCTGCTGCAGCGTCCGGTGGAGCAGGGGCGCGCCCGCGCCGCCCTCCCGGTGGAGGACTGCCTCGCCGACGGCTGGCTGGTGCGCGACGGCGACGAGCTGCGCGCCACGGTCGACGTGCGCCCCTACGGCGGCCCCGAGGGGCAGGACTGGTGGATCGTCTCCGACCTGGGCTGCGCGGTCGGCGGCGCCGGCGGCATCCGGAGCGCCGCGGAGGCGGACCGCGCCCAACTGGTGCTGGGCGTCGGCGGCGCCTCCACGACGCTGGCCGGGATCACCGTCCGCCGGCCGGTCGGCAGGGCGCTCGACCTCGGTACGGGCTCCGGCATCCAGGCGCTGCACGCCGCCCAGCACGCCAGCCACGTCACGGCCACCGACCTCAACCCCCGGGCGCTGCGGATCGCCGCGCTGACGCTGGCGCTCTCCGGGGCGCGGCCGGCGGAACTGCGGGAGGGCTCGCTGTTCGCGCCGGTCGGGGACACCACCTACGACCTGATCGTGTCCAACCCCCCGTTCGTGATCTCGCCGGCCGGGCCCGGCGGGGCCCGGCTGACGTACCGCGACGGCGGGATGGCTGGCGACGACCTGTGCCGGACGCTCGTCCAGCAGTCCGCGGCGCACCTCAACGACGGCGGGTACTGCCAGCTGCTGGCCAACTGGGAGCACACGGCGGGCGAGGAGTGGCACGACCGGCTGCGCTCGTGGGTGCCGCGGGGCTGCGACGCCTGGATCGTGCAGCGCGAGGTGCAGGACATCACCCAGTACGCCGAGCTGTGGCTGCGGGACGCCGGCGACCACCGCGGCGGCGCCGAGGAGTACGCCGCGCGCTACGACGCCTGGCTCGACGAGTTCGAGGCGCGCAAGACCAAGGCCATCGGCTTCGGCTGGATCACCCTGCGCAAGTCCGGTTCCGACTCCACGTCCGTCACGGTCGAGGAGTGGCCGCATCCGGTCGAACAGCCGCTGGGGGACTCGGTCGTGGCGCACTTCGCCCGCCAGGACTTCCTGCGGAAGACGGACGACGCGGCGCTGCTGGCCGGGCACTTCCGGCTCGCCGACGAGGTGGTGCAGGAGCAGGTCGGGCTGCCCGGGGCGGAGGACCCCGAGCATGTGGTGCTCCGTCAGAACCGCGGTATGCGGCGCGCGACGAAGGTGGACACGGTCGGCGCGGGCTTCGCCGGGGTGTGTGACGGCTCGCTGCCGGCCGGCCGGATCCTGGACGCCATCGCCCAGCTCGTCGGCGAGGACCCGGTCCTGCTGCGGGACCGGACGCCGGCCTCCATCCGGATGCTGGTCGAGCAGGGGTTCCTGGAGCCGGTGGCGGCGGGGGACTGACCCGCCCTCCCCGCGGGCGGCGGGGACGGTCAGGAGCGGCGGGGGCCGGGCGGGCGCCGTTCATCCGGCGTTCGTCCGCAGGCCGCCCGGGGGTGCCACGCTGCGCGCATGGAGAGTGGACCCGAGGCGTTCGCCGGTGCGGCCTTCGCGCTGTTCGGCGCCGGACTGCTGCTGTGGACGGGTGTGCGCGTACGGACCGGTGCGCCGGTCGCCGAGGGCGTCAGCCGGCCGGTGGCCGCCGCGACGGCGCTGCTGGCCGGGGTGGTGTTCCTGGCCACCGGGGGCTGGCTGCTGGCGGCCCTGTAGCCGCGCCCGCGGGGTGCCCGGGAGGGGGATTACGTCCACTTCACGCCAGTTCCGTAACAGCTGCCCGAAAGCTGGCCGATATGCGTCGGTACGTGGAACTTCCGCGGGCGGCTGGGCATGTTCCTCAGTGAAGTCACCAGCGGCCCGAGGGCCCATCCACGTCTGTGAGGAACGAACTTCATGAACCGTGCACTTCGCTTCGCCACCGTCGGCGTCATAGCCGCTTCCCTGCTCGCCGGGGGCTCGGCCGCCGCCTTCGCCGCGCCGCAGGACCTCCACACGGCCCGGCCCGCCGCCGCCACCGCCCCGGCCGCCGCGTCCCTGACGGCCAAGGCCAGCGTGACCACGGTCAAGGCCTGGGAGCAGTTCCGGATCTCCGGCGCAGCCAAGGGCATTGCGGCGGGCAACAAGATCACTGTCCAGCAGAAGCAGGGCACCAAGTGGGTCTCGCTGCCCGCGCAGGCGCCGATCAACAAGAGCGGCGCCTACTCGGTGCGGGTCAAGCTCGGTATCAAGGGCGTCAACCACCTCCGCATAGCGTCGGGCAGCACCCTCTCGCCGCAGGTCACCGTCACCGTTCGCTGACCTGAGCGCCCTGGTCACCCCACGAGGTTGCGGGCGACCATCCACACCGCGGCAATGCTGAACACCACGGCATTGCCGCGGGCGTTCAGCTTCAACCGGTAGGGGCGGCCGCGGAGCCCCGCGACCAGCCAGCGCACCGCGACGTACGCCACGGCCGGTACGCCGAGGGTGAGCAGCACGGCGTTGTCGTGGAAGGCCGTCACGACATCGCCGTGCATCAGGTCGTACGCCATCCGCGTGCCGCCGCACCCCGGACACAGGATTCCGGTCATCATCCGGAACGGGCAGGGGATCAGTGCCTGCCCGGGCCGGTGTGGATCGGTGTGCCAGAGGTAGAGGGCGGCGGCCGCGCCGACGCCGAGCGCGAGCGACGCCTGACGGACGGTCCGGTTCCGGATCGTCGCCCCAGTGGGCGGCCCGGCCGGCTGCACGGTCTTCACACGCTCAGCGACCGTGCGTAGTTGACCTGGTTGAGGACGTACATCACCTGCTCGCGCGACTGCACCGGGACCATCGTCGAGTGGTGCCGGCCTCCGCTGTTCACTGTGACCTGTACGAATCCCGTGGTCACCCGCTCCTTCATCAGCAGGAAGAGCAGCCCGAGCAGACAGAAGAGGAAGAAGACGATGGCGAGCACCACGGCGTGCGTCGGGATCTTCTCCTCCGTGCGCGACATGTCCGTCGCCGTCCAGATGGCGCCCTTGAGCGGCATCGGACCGGCCGGCGTCATGATCGTGTCGCCGCTCACCGCGATGTCCCCCAGCGACAGCGCCATCCCGCCGGGCTGCGGACCGGCCGGGAAGCCACCGGGCGCCGGCGGCGGGGTGCCCGGTGCGAAACCGGGCGGCGGCGTCGGCGCGCCGGCCTGCGGGTAGCCGTAGCCCGGGCCACCGGGTGCGCCGGCCTGCGGGTAGCCGTAACCGGCGTCGGATCCGCCGAGCGGCGGGGCGGTGTACGGATTCTGGTCGGGCCGGCCGGGCGGCTGCTCCGGCGGAGGGCCGGGGTACTGGTGCGCCATGGTGAGATTCCCCCCGAAGGTGTGTGATGACGGCGGTGCCCGGCCCGGGCGGTGCGCCGTGCCGGGGGCATCCTGCGTCCATCCTGCCAGCCCCCTCACCTGCCGTATCAGGGTGATGACGGAATCCGACGCAGCGTGTGAGATACGCCCCCCACGCCCAACCGGCCGCGGCGGTGGGTCCGGCGCGGTGCAGGCGATCGGTCACTCTGTGAGATCAGCGGAGGTGCGTGCGGGCGCGACGCGCCGGGGGCGTCCGGCAGCGGCGCCGGGAGGGGGCGGGGACCCGCCATGATCCACGGGTGCCGCCCCGGGCCCGTACCGGACGGCTGATGCGGTCCGGGCGGCATGAAGGCATGTAGTCGGGTTACCGTTCGAGTGGCGTTGCGGGGTTTTTCCGTTTGACACGGGGGCGGGAGGTACCGTCACACTCCGCAGCGTCAAGCGTCACCAGTGCGCCCCCGCATCCGGCCGGGGGGCACTTCCAGCGCCGACCGGAGAGAAGAGCGAAGTTGTCCCCGACCAGCGAAGCCACAGGAGGAGGCGGCGGCCGCCGACTCGTCATCGTCGAGTCGCCTGCCAAGGCCAAGACGATCAAGGGCTACCTCGGCCCTGGCTATGTGGTCGAGGCCAGTGTGGGGCACATCCGCGACCTGCCCAACGGCGCAGCCGAGGTCCCGGCGAAGTACAAGGGGGAGCCCTGGGCCCGGCTCGGGGTGAACGTCGACGCCGACTTCCAGCCGATCTATGTGGTCAACAGCGACAAGAGGGATCAGGTCAAGAAGCTCAAGGAGCTGCTGGCCGAATCCGACGAGCTCTTCCTCGCCACCGATGAGGACCGGGAGGGCGAGGCCATCGCCTGGCACCTCCAGGAGATCCTCAAGCCCAAGGTGCCGGTCCACCGGATGGTCTTCCACGAGATCACCAAGGACGCGATCCGCGAGGCCGTCGCCAACCCCCGCGACCTGAACCAGAAGCTGGTCGACGCCCAGGAGACCCGCCGGATCCTCGACCGCCTCTACGGCTACGAGGTCTCGCCGGTGCTGTGGAAGAAGGTCATGCCGCGGCTGTCTGCCGGCCGGGTGCAGTCGGTGGCGACCCGCCTCGTCGTCGAGCGGGAGCGCGAGCGCATCGCCTTCCGCTCCGCCGAGTACTGGGATCTGACCGGCACCTTCTCCACCGGGCGCGCCGGTGACGCTAGCGACCCCTCGACGCTGACCGCCCGGCTGAACTCCGTCGACGGCCGCCGGGTCGCGCAGGGCCGCGACTTCGGCCCCAACGGGCAGCTCAAGAACAACGAGGTGCTGCACCTGGACGAGGCGAACGCCCGCGCGCTCGCCGCCGCCCTGGATCACACCGACTTCGCGGTGCGCTCGGTCGAGTCCAAGCCCTACCGCCGCTCTCCGTACGCCCCGTTCCGCACCACCACCCTCCAGCAGGAGGCCAGCCGCAAGCTCGGCTTCGGCGCCAAGGCGACCATGCAGGTGGCGCAGAAGCTGTACGAGAACGGCTACATCACCTATATGCGTACGGACTCCACCACGCTCTCGGACACCGCGGTCGCCGCGGCCCGGGCGCAGGTGACGCAGCTGTACGGTGCCGGGTACCTGCCGGACAAGCCGCGCACCTACGCCGGCAAGGTCAAGAACGCCCAGGAGGCGCACGAGGCGATCCGCCCCTCCGGCGACCGCTTCCGCACCCCTGCCGAGACCGGCCTCACCGGCGACCAGTTCAAGCTCTACGAGCTGATCTGGAAGCGGACCGTCGCCTCCCAGATGAAGGACGCGACCGGGAACTCCGTCACCGTCAAGATCGGCGGCAGGTCCTCCGACGGCCGGGACGCCGAGTTCACCGCGTCCGGCAAGACCATCACCTTCCACGGCTTCCTCAAGGCCTATGTGGAGGGAGCCGACGACCCGAACGCCGAGCTGGACGACCGCGAGCGCCGGCTGCCGCAGGTCGCCGAGGGCGACGGGCTGGCCGCGCGGGAGATCAGCGTCGACGGGCACGCCACCAAGCCGCCCGCCCGCTACACCGAGGCCACCCTGGTCAAGGAGCTGGAAGAGCGGGAGATCGGTCGGCCGTCGACGTACGCGTCGATCATCGGCACGATCCTCGACCGCGGCTATGTCTTCAAGAAGGGCACCGCGCTGGTCCCCTCCTTCCTGTCGTTCGCGGTGGTCAACCTCCTGGAGAAGCACTTTGGCCGGCTGGTCGACTACGGCTTCACCGCCAAGATGGAGGACGACCTCGACCGCATCGCCCGGGGCGAGGCGCAGTCCGTGCCGTGGCTGCGGCGCTTCTACTTCGGCGAGGGCCACGGCGAGGGTGGTGCCGCGGACGCTGGCAACGGCGACGGCGACCACCTCGGCGGACTGAAGGAGCTGGTCACGGACCTGGGCGCGATCGACGCCCGGGAGATCTCCTCCTTCACCGTCAGCGACGACATCAAGCTGCGGGTCGGCCGCTACGGCCCGTACGTCGAGCGCGGCGAGAAGGGCGAGGAGGGCCACCAGCGGGCCGACGTCCCCGACGACCTGGCGCCCGACGAGCTGTCGCCCGAGTACGCCGAGGAGCTGCTGGCCAAGCCCAGCGGTGACTTCGCGCTGGGCACCGACCCGGTCAGCGGCCACGAGATCGTCGCCAAGGACGGCCGCTACGGCCCGTACGTCACCGAGGTCCTGCCCGAGGGCACCCCGAAGACCGGCAAGAACGCGGTCAAGCCGCGCACCGCCTCGCTCTTCAAGTCGATGTCCCTGGACACCGTGACCCTCCAGGACGCGCTCAAGCTGATGTCGCTGCCGCGGGTCGTCGGTGCGGACGCCGAGGGCGTGGAGATCACCGCGCAGAACGGCCGGTACGGCCCGTATCTGAAGAAGGGCACCGACTCGCGCTCCCTGGAGAACGAGGAGCAGCTCTTCACCATCACCGTGGACGAGGCGCTGGCGATCTACGCGCAGCCCAAGCAGCGCGGGCGGGCCGCCGCCAAGCCGCCGCTGAAGGAGCTGGGCACGGACCCGGTCAGCGGCAAGCCGGTGGTGGTCAAGGACGGCCGCTTCGGCGCGTACGTCACCGACGGCGAGACCAATGCGACCCTGCGGCGGGACGACGACGTCGAGACGATCACCCCCGAGCGCGGCTACGAGCTGCTGGCCGAGAAGCGCGCCAAGGGGCCGGCGAAGAAGACCGCCAAGAAGGCGGCCAAGAAGGCGCCGGCGAAGAAGACGGCGGCGAAGAAGACCACCACGGCGAAGAAGACGGCGGCCAAGAAGACCACCGCCAAGAAGACGACCGCCAAGAAGGCCACCGCGAAGACCGCGGCGGCAAAGAAGACGGCGGCGTCGGCCGAGGAGTGAGCCCCGCGCGCCCCTTGCGGTGCGCGGGAGTGGGCGGACCCGGCGGACATGATCCGCCGGGTCCGCCCGTTTGTTCGGGTGGGCGCCCGTTGGTGCGGGCCCTCCCGATAGGCTGGCGGAATGACGCGTGCCGAGCAGCCAACGGTCGTGACCCCCACCTCAGGCGCCCTAGCGGCGGATTCCCGCGAGCGCGCCGTACGAGCCCTGCTGCGCTTCCCCCCACTGAAGCGGCTGTGGAGCGCCCAGTTCGTCGGGGGTGTCGGCGATGCCTTGTCCATGCTTGTCCTGGTGGTGCTCGCCCTTCAGGCGGCGCTGTATGTGCCGCTGGGAGGTGAGGCCGTCCTGGGCGGCGGCTACCGGGGTGCCGCCCTGGCGGTCACCCTGGTCTTCGCCACCCGGATGCTGGCGATGCTGCTCTTCGGGGCGGTGCTGCTGGGCCCGCTGTCCGCGCTGACCTCCCCGTCGGGGCCGCTGGACCGGCGCTGGACGATGGTCGGCGCGGATGTGCTCCGGCTCGCCCTGCTGGTCATCGCCCCGCTCTGGATCGACTGGACGCCCACCGACGCCCTGGCCTGGCTTCTGGTCACGGTCTTCGTCACCGGCGTCGCCGAGCGCTTCTGGACCGTGTGCCGGGAGAGCGCGGCGCCCGGGCTGCTGCCCGCCCCGCCCGCCGAGGGCGCCGCGGTGCGGCCGCTGCCGGACAACCTCGACGCCCTGCGCCGCCTGTCGCTGCGCACCACCTTCGTCGCCCTGCCGATCGCGGCCGCCGCCCTGGTGGTCGTCACCCTCGTCAGCAAGCTCCTGGGCACCGGCATCGACTGGTTCCACCTGCACCAGGCCGCCCTCGGCTCCTACGTGGCCGCCGGGCTGTTCGCCGCCTCGGTGTCGATCCTCTACTTCATCGAGCTCCCCGGTGCCGCCACCCCGCGGCCGCGCTCCCCGCTGGAGGGACTGCGCCGCCCGAAGGCCGCGGCCCAGGGCGAGAAGGCCGCCGACAAGGGCCGTACCGGCGCGGTGCCGCTGCTGGTGCTGGGCTGTGCATCGGTCGCCGCCGGCATCGCCGCGGCGGTCTCGCTCGCCGCGCTCCAGGGCTACGACCTGGCCGGCGGGCCGGCCACCTTCGCCCTGCTGGTGCTCCTGCTGACCGGCGGTACGGCCGCCGGCATCCGCGGTGCCCGCCGGGTGCTGCCCGCGCTCTCCCGCCGCCGGCTGCTCGCCCTCGCGGTGGCTGCGACCGGCCTGGCGCTACTGGCCATGGGCCTGGTCCCGGACACCACGACGGTGCTGATCCTGGCGCTGCTGGCCGGTCTCGCCGCCGGTGTCGCGGCCAATACGGGGCACGTCCTGCTGGACCAGGAGTCCGAGGAGTCCCGCACCGCCCGTACCACCGAGCACCTGCACGCCGTGGTGCGCGTCGCGGTGGCGCTGGCCGCCATCGTCGCGCCCCTGCTCGCGGCCGTCATCGGCCCGCACCACGTCGGCGGCGGCCACTTCGGCGTCGCCTACGGGGGCGCCGCCTACACCCTGATGCTGAGCGGCGCGCTGCTGCTGCCCGTCGCCGCCTGGCTGCTCGGCAAGGTCGACGACCGGCAGGGCGTACCGCTGCGGCGCGATCTGCGCGAGGCGCTGGCCGGCGGCGACCCGGCCCAGGCGCCCGCCCCGACCGGTTTCTTCATCGCCCTGGAGGGCGGTGACGGCGCGGGCAAGTCCACCCAGGTGGAGGCGCTCGCCGAGTGGATCCGCGGCAAGGGCCACGAGGTCGTGGTGACCCGCGAGCCGGGCGCCACGGCCATCGGCAAGCGGCTGCGCTCGATCATCCTGGACGTCTCGACGACCGGGCTCTCGGACCGGGCGGAGGCGCTGATGTTCGCCGCCGACCGCGCCGAGCACGTCAACAGCGTCATCCGGCCCGCGCTGGAGCGCGGCGCGGTGGTGATCACCGACCGGTACATCGACTCCTCGGTCGCCTACCAGGGCGCCGGCCGGAACCTCGCCCCCACGGAGATCGCCCGGATCAACCGCTGGGCCACGGACGGCCTGGTGCCGCACCTGACCGTACTGCTGGACATCTCGCCCGAGACGGCCCGTGAGCGCTTCACCGAGGCGCCCGACCGGCTGGAGTCCGAGCCGGCCGAGTTCCACCAGCGGGTGCGCGCCGGCTTCCTGACCCTGGCCGCCGGCGATCCGGCGCGCTACCTGGTCGTCGACGCCGGCCAGGAGCCCGAGGCCGTCACCACCGTCGTACGGCACCGCCTCGACCAGGTGCTCCCGCTGTCCGAGTCCGAGCTCCAGGCGCAGGCCGAGGCCCGTCGGGCGGCCGAGGAAGAGGCCCGCCGCCGGGCCGAGGAGGAGGCCGCGCGCAAGGCGGAGGAGGCGCGGCTGGAGCGCGAGCGCCAGGAGCAGCTTGCCAAGCTGCGCGCCGAGGAAGAGGAGCGCAAGCGGCAGGAGGCCGAGCAGGCCCGGGCGCTGGAGGAGGCCCGCCAGGCGGCCGAGGCCCGGCAGCGCGCCGAGGAGGCCCGTCAGGCGGCGGAGGAGGAGCGGCGGCGCCGCGAGGCCGAGGAACGGGCCCGCCAGGCCGAGCAGGAGCGGCTGCGCCAGCAGCACGAGGAGCAGGCCCGGCTGCGTAGGGAGGCCGAGGAGCGCCGCCTGGAGAAGCAGCGCAAGGCTGAGGAGGCGCTGGTCCGCGCCGAGGAGGCCCGGCGGGCGGCTGCGGAGGAGGCGGCCGCGGCGGAGGCTGCGGCGGCGGCCAGGGCGGCCGAGGAGGCCAGGGCCGCGGAGGAGGCCGCCGAGGCGCCGACCAAGGAGACGCCGGTGGCGGATCTGCGGAAGCGCTATGTGGAGCACGGGCCCGAGGCCGGGACGTCCGGAGCCGCCTCGTCCGGATCCGGTGACGGTTCCGCGGCGGGCTCCGGCGTTGACGCGGAGCGGACCGAGGCGCTGCCGCGGCCCGAGGCGTCCGGCCGTACGGCCCCCGGAGCCGCGGACGAGACCGCGGTGCTGCCCCCGGTGCGGGACACCCGTGGGGGCTACCCCGCCGACGCTGAGGAGACCGCGGTGCTGCCGCCGGTGCGCGAGGACGGTGCGGCGGGCGACGCACCCGCCGACCGGGTGCCGTCGTGGATGTTCCGCAAGGAGGAGAACCACGGCGCCACCGGGCCGTCCGCCGCCCCCGAGTCGGGCGTCGAGCGCACCCGCGAACTCCCGCAGATCGACCCGGCGACCGGCCGGCCCGCCCAGGGCGCGCAGCCGGCGCCGAGCCCGCAGCGCGGCCGCCCCCGCCCCGAATGGGCGGAGGAGACCCCGCTGGACGATCTGCCGTCGCTCGCCGACGAGCTGCTCGGCTCGCGCGCGGACGAGGACGCGGACGACGACGGACGGCGCGGCGGCCGGGGTCGGCGCCGTTAGCCGGTTCCGTTAGTCGGCGCCGTTAGTCGGTTCCGCCCGGGCGGGCCCCTTCCCCGTCGGACACCCGTACCACCGGCCGTGGCCGCAGCGCAGCAGCTGCCGCCGCGGCCGGTGGCCGTTTTCCGGGCCGGTGCCGCGGGCCTCCCCCGCCCGGGCGGAGGAGGCTTTCGGGTTCGCTTGTCAGTGGGTTGCACCACAATGGGTCAGGCGGGTCACGAGCAGCCCACAATGGGTCAGGCGGGTCACCAGCAGCACGGAACGGACAGGAACGGCGGGCAGCAATGGCGGTATGGGACGACGTGGTCGGCCAGGACCGGGTGACGGCGCAGCTGGCCGCGGCCGCACGGGACGCGGACGCCCTCGTCACCGCTGAGCACGCGGCGGAGGAGGGACAGCTCGCCGGGCAGCCCGGGCCGGGGGAGGACGAGCCGGCGGGCGGCCCCGGGGGCGCCTCCCAGATGACGCACGCCTGGCTGTTCACCGGTCCGCCCGGCTCCGGCCGGGCCACCGCCGCCCGTGCCTTCGCCGCCGCCCTCCAGTGCGTCAGCCCCGACCGGGCCCTCGGCGGCGCTCCGGGCTGCGGCTTCTGCGACGGCTGCCACACGACGCTGGTCGGCACCCACGCCGACGTCGAGATCGTCCGTACGGACCTGCTGTCCATCGGCGTCAAGGAGACCCGCGACCTGGTCCGCCGGTCCTCGCTCTCCCCGGCCGGCGGGCGCTGGCAGGTGATCGTCCTGGAGGACGCCGACCGCCTCACCGAAGGCGCCGGCAACGTCCTCCTCAAGGCCGTGGAGGAGCCTGCGCCCCGCACCGTCTGGCTGCTGTGCGCCCCCTCCCTGGAGGACGTGCTCCCCACCATCCGCTCCCGCTGCCGCCACCTCTCCCTGCGCACGCCGCCCGTGGACGCGGTCGCCGATGTCCTGGTACGGCGGGACGGCATCGACCCGGAGGCCGCCGCCCGTGCCGCCCGCGCCACCCAGGGGCACATCGGCCGGGCCCGCCGCCTCGCCACCGACGAGCGCGCCCGCGCCCGCCGTGCCGCGGTACTCAAACTCCCGCTCCGCATCGACGACATCGGCGGCTGCCTCAAGGCCGCCCAGGAGCTGATCGACGCCGCGGGGGAGGACGCCAAGCAGGTCGCCGAGGAGGTCGACGCCAAGGAGACCGAGGAGCTGCGTGCGGCGCTCGGTGCCGCCGCCGGGACGGGCGGCCGGCTGCCGCGCGGCACGGCCGGCGCCATGAAGGAGCTCCAGGACAAGCAGAAGCGCCGCTCGACCCGTACCCAGCGCGACAGCCTCGACCTGGCCCTGGTCGACCTCACCGGTTTCTACCGGGACGTCCTCGCCCTCCAGGTGGGCGCCCCGGTCCCGCTGGCCAACGACGAGGTGCGCGACAGCGTCCAGCGGGTCGCCGCCGGCTCGACGCCCGAGCGCACCCTCCGCCGCATAGAGGCGGTCATCGCCTGCCGTGAAGCCCTGGACCGCAATGTCGCCCCGCTCCTGGCGGTGGAAGCCATGACCACGGCCCTCCGAGCCGGCTGACCCCGGACCCCGGACCCTCGACGGCAGGAGACACACCCGGCCACACCCGGCACCGACGAAACGACCACTCACGGTCTCCGTCCGGATACTCTCCGCCCGGAGCCCGCGCACCGCCCGGACACCGCCGCCCCACCCGTCCACCACCCCCCAGGGAACCCACCGCACGCCAGACTCCGCCTCCCCAGCCAGGGATCGAGACCGAGGGACCGCCATGGCCACCAGCCGACCGCTCCGCCTCTCCGCCGCCGCGCTCGCGGCCGCCGCCCTGCTGATCTCCGGCTGTTCCGCGGGGAGTTCGTCCACCGGCGGCGCGGCGTCCCCGGGCCGTACGACGGAGGCCGGCGCTCAGCGCCCCACCGCTGCCTCCACCCTCCAGCCCCTGCCGCCCGCCATCCCGGCCAACCTGCGCCCGTACTACGACCAGAAGCTCGCCTGGCACCCCTGCAAGGCCGCCGGCTTCGAGTGCGCGACGCTGAAGGTGCCGCTGGACTACGCCAAGCCCGGTGCGGCCAGTGACCTCAAGCTCGCGGTGGCCCGCAAGAAGGCGACCGGCCCCGGCAGTCGGCTCGGCTCCCTCCAGCTCAACCCGGGCGGCCCCGGCGGCTCGGCGATCGACTACCTGGAGCAGTACGCGCCCCAGCCCGCGGCCGTCCGTGCCCGCTACGACCTGGTCGCGATGGACCCCCGCGGGGTGGCCGGCAGCGAACCGGTCGAGTGCCTGACCAACCAGCAGATGGACCGCTACACCCAGACCGACCAGACCCCGGACTCCCCGGCCGAGGTCAACAAGCTGGTCACCTCCTACCGCGACTTCGCCAAGGGCTGCTCGTCCCGCTCCGGCAAGCTGCTCCCGCACGTCTCCACGGTCGAGGCGGCCCGCGACATGGACGTGCTGCGCGCCGCCCTGGGTGACAAGAAGCTGGCCTACATGGGCGCCTCCTACGGCACCTTCCTCGGCGCGACCTACGCCGGCCTGTTCCCCACCCGCTCCGGCCGCCTGGTCCTGGACGGCGCCATGAACCCAGACCTGGACTCCCGCACCACCAACCTCGACCAGACCATCGGCTTCAACACCGCCTTCACGGCGTTCGCCGCGGACTGCGTCAAGCAGAAGGACTGCCCGCTCGGCCACAAGAACGCCGCGGACGCCGGGAAGCAGCTCTC
Organism: Streptomyces sp. NPDC020742; assembly: GCF_040641675.1. Lineage (NCBI taxonomy): Bacteria > Bacillati > Actinomycetota > Actinomycetes > Kitasatosporales > Streptomycetaceae > Streptomyces > Streptomyces sp. NPDC020742. The sequence continues at coordinate 118,644 of NZ_JBFAEA010000006.1, read as the reverse complement.
CGCCCTGTTCAAGAAGCTGGACACGCACCCGGTGGAGACCGGCGAGCCGCGCAAGCTCACCGAATCCCTGGCCACCACCGGCGTGATCGCCGCGATGTACGACCAGCGCGCCTGGCCCATGCTGCGCGAGTACCTCGCCCAGGCCAAGGCCGGCAACGGCCGGGGCCTGCTCACCCTCTCCGACAGCTACTACGAGCGCGACCCCAACGGCAGCTACGCCAACCAGATGTACGCCAACCCCGCCGTGAACTGCCTCGACCTCGCGCCCGCCTTCACGTCTCCCGAGCAGGTCCGCGCCGCCCTGCCCAGCTTCCGCAAGGCCTCCCCGGTCTTCGGCGAGAGCTTCGCCTGGGCCGCCCTGAACTGCGCGTACTGGCCGGTCAAGCCGTCCGGTACCGCCCACCGCATCCCGGCCAAGGGCGCCGACCCGATCCTCGTCATCGGCACCACCCGCGACCCGGCCACCCCCTACACCTGGGCCAAGGCCCTCGCCGCCCAGCTCACCAGCGCCACCCTGCTGACCTACCAGGGCGACGGCCACACCGCCTACGGCCGCGGCAGCGACTGCATCGACACCGCGGTCAACGCCTACCTCCTCGACGGCACCGTCCCGCCCAAGAACAAGGTCTGCAAGTGACCCGCCTCACACCCCCGCCCGCCCCGCTCTGACCAGCCCCTTATCCCGGTACAGACCACCCCTCCACGATGTGTAGACTGGGCCGCGCACCACGCCGCCTTAGCTCAGTTGGCCAGAGCAACGCACTCGTAATGCGTAGGTCTCGGGTTCGAATCCCGAAGGCGGCTCAGTAAAAAGGCCAGGTCACACAGTCCGTGACCTGGCCTTTTGCGTTGCTTGGGGCATGACGCGTCGCGCGGCCGGGGTGCCGCGAGATGGCTTGCGTGAGCGATGCGTGAGCGGGGGCGCTCAGAGACCTACTTGTTGGGCTTCCGGAGCTTGGCCTTCTTGTCGGCCTTGGGCTGGGCTTTCGCCTTGTTCTTCGGCTTGCCGCCCTTGCTCTTGCCGGCGTTCTTCGCCGCGTCCTTCTTGGCCTTCTCCTTCTTCGCGGCCTTGCGCAATCGTCGCAGGGCGCTGGCATGAAGCCAAGGGCCACGCCCACCAAGCCGACGCCGCCCGCAAAGCCCTCCAGCACCTTCAGAGCGCCGCCGGCCACACCCCCGAACTCACAGACCTCGCGCAACGTCAGCCCAAGGAGGAGACCCGTCGCACCCTGGCCAGCGATGTACGCGCTGTCATCCCCGAGCACGCCGAGCAGATCCTCACCGACACCGGCTGGCCGGCCCTCGCCACCGTCCTCGCCGACGCCGAAGCCCGCGGCCACAAACCCCACCAACTCCTCAAGGAAGCAGCCGCCCAGCGCGAACTGGCCACCGCTCGCCAACCCGCCCGCGTCCTGATCACCCGCATCCAGCACACCGGACGCAACCCCGCACCGAACCGCCGTGCTGAAGCCGCTCGCCGACGCTCGACAGTCACGCCTTCGCCATCGCTCAGTGGACCCGACGTCGGTCAGCCAACGGCAGCAGCCACAGCACCGCCCGCGAAGCAGCGTCGTCCCCGCCGTTAGCCGCCCAACACGTCGCTGTACGAACGGAGCCCTTCGCGGTCGTACAACGAGGGTCCGTGCGTGCTCTCGGTGAATCGCCCCTGCGGGAGCCTGGCTGGTCCGCGGGCCGGGGGTGCTGCATCGTGGCTGAAATGTACTCCCACCAGGGCGATTGTCAGTGCTGTATGCGAGGGTCGCCATCTGCGAGCTGAAGCATTGTCGGCGGCTCGCGACGCGTTACGCGTACACGGCCAACGGGGAGGCACGGTATGACTGGCGACGGCTTCGACATCGACACCGACCAACTCAAGTCCGCCGCACCGACGTTCCACCGGGAGTCTGTTGCCCTGGAACGGGCGACGGCCAAGCTTCGCCACACGCTGAGCGGGCTGGGGGAGCCTTGGGGCGGTGACGAGCAGGGCAAGAAGTTCGAGCACGCCTACGCCCCGCACCAGACACAGATCGAGAAGGCGGCCGCAGCTCTGGTCAAGGGCCTGTCCAGCATCACCAAGGCCATGAACGACATGGCCGCCAACCACGAAGACGCTGACCACTCGGCCAAGTCCGGCTTCGAGGGTGGTAAGTGATGGGTGCGGCCGACAAGGCCAAGGAGATCGTCCAGGATCTCACCGGCATGTGGTGGCCGGAGGGCAACGAGGACGAACTCCGGGAGGCCGCCCGTGCTTGGCGCACCTTCGCCGACGACGTGGAGGACTGCACGGCCGCGTGCCACAAGAAGGCCCAGGACGTCATCGACAACAACAAGGGCAAGTCGATCGAAGCGTTCGGGGGGTTCTGGCGCAAGTACCACGGTGGCGGCAAGGGGTACCTCGACGATGTGGCCACCGCTGCTCGCGACATGGCCAAGGCCCTGGATAAGTACGCCGACCAGGTCGCCGAGGCCAAGAAGAAGATCGAGCACGAACTGGAGATCGCCGGAGCGGTCCTGGTCGCCGGTACGGCCCTGGCGCTCTTCACCGGAGGCATCAGCGAGGTCGCGGCGGCAGGCGCCACCGAGGCGATCGTCGCCGCAGCAAGCACGGCGGGCGTCGCCGTTTCCGCCACCGTCGCCGAGATCGCCGGAACGGTCCTTGCCACTGCTGCCATCGGCGGCATCGAGGCGATCACGGTGGATGTGGTCGTCGCTCAGGGTGGCCGCAACCTTCTGGGCGACCAGAAGGGCATCAGCCTCAAGGAGGCAAGCGCAGCCGGCCTATCCGGCATCCTGCTGGGGGGAGCCTTTGGCGGTGCACGGAGCGTAGCAACACGCATAGCCGAGGGGCCTGACCTCAATAGTGTGGGCAACCTTCGCTGGGGCGAGGGAGGCGGCGGTACCACGCTGTTCGGCGATACCTACAAGACTCCGTTGACGAAGCCTCTGCGTGACCTGGTGAACCCCGGCGGTGGCATGACCAATTGTCGGGGATGCGCGCTCGCCGTGGATCGCACCATGCAAGGTGCCCCCGCTTCAGCCCTTCCCAACCTCCCCCGTGGGTCGCTTGGTTCTCTTGCCAAGCAGTTCCCGGGTAGAAGTTTCCGCCCCAAGTCCTTTTCATGGATCGTGAAAGATATGAAGGGTGCCGGGGACGGCGCGCGTGGAATAATCTTCGGTGGCGACAAGCGCGGCGGTCACGTCTTCAACGTCATCAACCGCAATGGAGACATCATCTTCATCGACGGGCAGAGTGGGCATGCGGCACATGCCTACAACTGGAAGAACTATCAATTCATGAGGACAGACTGATGCTGGATCGTGGCGAGGCTCTGAAGGTCGCCGAAGCGCTTCTTCAGCAGGAGCGTGGGCCGTACGACCCTGAGCTGGAAATCGACTACGAGAACACCGAAATCAGGGGAAATCTTCTTATTGCCCCTTTCAATAGTCCGGAGTACCTGGAGTCGCGTGATCCTCACGACATGCTTCTTGACTGTTGGCCGATCCTGGTTGACCTGACCTCCGGCGAAGCTCGTCTCGGCACGATCGAGGACAGGTCACTCTGGCAGGACGAGTAATTTCGATTCGATTGCGCGGAAGGCAAAGCGCGTCTTGGGCGGCGACTCCTTCTTCACCGATGACGAGTGGATCTGGGATTTCTGCCTGAGCCGCTACCGCCCCGCACCATCTGTCACGACCTGGCACCCCGCTCGTTCAGTCGACGGCTCCCGTGGCTTGGCCCGATCGCGGTGCCCGAGATCGACCTGGTATCCCTTGCTCCGGTGTTACGGTCGCCCGCATGACGCTCTCGGCATCTTCGGCGCGCTCCGTGGACTTGCGAGTTGAACCGGTGGAAAACCTCCTCGATCACGTAGCGCGATCTCTTCAAGTCGACCTGGACCGGGACACGGTGGTACGCAAACGCCGCTCGGTCGGAGCGCGGACGGACCGACGTACGTGGGTGCGTATCGAACGGCGCGGGCTCGACAGAATCGGGGCGCAGGGCTGGAACGGCACCGAGTGCGCTTCGCGTCTGGAAGGCATTGCGCAGCCCGTCTGGCGGGGGTGTGTGGTCTGGCGGGACGCGGACGAACTCGTGATGTGGCGGGTCGATGAGACCGAGCTCCTGCCGAGTGCGCCCATCGGCAACGCGATCCTCAGCGAGGACCCGAAGCTGCAAGACGCATGGTGGCAGGCGTTCAACGCTTCCCTGGACGCGCTTGCCGACCAGGACACGAGCCGCGTCGCTACCCCCGACACCGTCACCATTACGCAGGCTTTCGTTACCGAAGCCATCCACGGTCTCTCTCCCTCCCACTCTTTCGATACGACCATCGAGAGCTGGGTGCCCGCCCACGCGGATCTGAACTGGGCCAACATGACTGCGCCGGCGTTCTGCCTCTTCGACTGGGAGGACTGGGGCAACGCGCCGCGAGGGTTGGACTCGGCTTCGCTGTGGGGAAGTTCCCTCGCCGTTCCGGCTCTGGCCGATCGCGTATGGCAAGAACGCAGGCGCGACTTCGAGAGCCGGGACGGCAAGCTGATGACGCTGTTCGTGTGCTCGAAGATCCTGGGGCCGGACGCGCACCCGGAGGACCCCCGTCTCACGCCCGCTCGCCGTGTGGCCGAGCGGATCGTCTCGGAGTTTCAGGCGGGCTGATCGAGCAATCGGGCCCGAAGGAGGTTCCGGTACTCCTCGATTGCTCGCTCGTCGACCTGGCCTGCCAGAGCGTCGATCAGATCACTTAGATGGGCGGGGCTGTCGGTTCCCACGGCAACCGTGCCGACCTTGGGGAGCTCGTAGGCAGCCCGGAATGCCGCCTGCATTGGAGAGAGCCCGGTGCCGTCTCGGAGGAAGACGCGGGAGTCGATCCGGCCCCACACCGGGGCGTTCGCGCCGCCTCCGAAGGGGCTCATGCCCCACACCACGTTGCCGTTCAGGCGCCATGTCGCAGTGACGGCATCCGCTGCATCGAGCGTCTTGATGCCGACCAGCAGGCCGACGCGGACCATGAAAGCGGACGGCCTCGGCGTGGTCGCGTCGATCAGGCTCGGCAGCGGTGACGGATTCCAGGACGCGACGCCCCAGGCGCCGCACAGCCCGCTCGACGTGGCCTCCTCAAGGGCGGCGCATGCCTGGGCCAGGGCATCCCGGCTATGAGCGGTGCCTTCGTGAAGCGAGTGCTCCGGGTTGTGCAGGAACACCACATCCGGCTCACGGCCAAGATCCTCCTACCGGGGCTTCCACCTCGACGTCCGCAACGCCCCGGCTCCCGCGCCCACCCCTGCGGGTCGGCCGTCCTGGCGCGCTTGCGTCCGCGATGCCGGGAGCCGGATGAAGGTCAGGAAACAGTGCGCTCGGCGAACCAGCGGAGTGCCGTGCTTGCAGCGGCCGGATCGACGTGGTCGGGGAAGAGGAACAGGTCGAGGTTGAGTCCGTCGATCAGGGTGAGGGCGTGTGTGACGTGCGCGTCGACGTCGGCCGGCGCGACATGCCCCTGGTCGGCGAGCACGCCGAACCAGCGGAGCAGTGCCTCCTTCGAGGCCCGGCGCCCGCTCTTGAGGATCTCCACGACTCCCGCGTCGCCGCCGAGGGCCAGCCTGTGCAGTTCGGCCCAGCCGGTCAGCGCCTGCATCTGCTCGTTGGGCTGCGGCACGAACTGCGCGAGGCAGTCGTACAGGCGGGCGGCCGGATCCCGGCTGTCATCGGTGATGTCGAGGTCGCCGAGAACGTTGGTGACGAGCCGGCTCGCGACCGCCTGATAGAGGTCGGCCTGGGACGGGAAGTAGTGCCGCAACGTGGTCGCCCCGACGCCGGCCGCGGCCGCGACGGACCGGACGCTCAACGCTCCGACGCCTTGCTCGTACGTCAGCCGGAGGGCTGCGGCGAGGATCTCTTCTTGCCTGCTCTTGCTCACGAAGAGGACAGTAGCACAGTGTGCTAGTACGGTGTACGGTACGGCGTACTAGCACGCTGTGCTAGAGCTATCTCGCTGATCAGGAGCATCGCATGCACGAGACCCTCCGCCCCGTCCTGGTCGAAGCGCCCGTGGATAGGCCGTCGGGCCCCGGCTGGCCGGAGAGCGTCGCCGGAGTGGCCGCCTATGGGATGCTCTACGCGGCCGTGGCCCTGTTCCTGCGGCACGCCGTCCTGTCGGACACCATGGCTGGCCTCATCGGGTTCGTGCTCTCCGCGGTGATGGGCCTCGGCGCCTTCGCGGTCGCCGCCCTGCTGCGGATCCGCCGGCTCGCGCCGTTCGGCCTGCGGCGCGTGAGCGGGCGGTCGTTGCTCGCCGCCGTCGGGTTCGGCGTCGTCGCCTACGTGTTGGCCACCATCGCCTCGCTGCTCTACCAGGCCGTGGCGGGCGATCACCAGAACGTCCAGGGCGGCTACCAAGCGGCCGCCGCGGGTGGCCTCCTCTGGTACCTCGCGACCGCGGTGGCCGGGTTCGTGGCCACCCCGATCGGCGAGGAGCTCATCTTCCGCGGTGTGCTGGCCAACGCGCTGGGCCGCTACGGGGCTTGGGTCAGCGTGCTCGCCAGCGCCACGGTCTTCGCGCTCGTGCACGGTCTCAACCCGGTGCTGCCCGTCGCGTTCGTGGTCGGCGTCATCAATGCCCTGCTGCTGCGGCGTACCGGCTCGGTGTGGCCCGGCATCGTCGTCCACGGCGTTAACAACGCGCTCGCCATGTCGGTGCCCGTGGTCCTTGCGCTGGCGAGCGGGTGAGCCGCCCGCGGCTGAACCAGGACTCCGTCAAGGCCCCGAAGTGGGTGGGTGATTCGGCATGACGAGGCGTACGGCAGGGGGAGGTCTACGGGGTGGCCGAGAGGCCTCTTCGTGGTGCGACGGAGTGCGGGGCGAACTTTCATTGCGACGCAATGGACATGGCGTTAAGTTGCAAGTGGAGTTGGCGTGACTGGCCAGCGGTCCATTGGGATCGCCACCACGTCGTATCGCGGGGCGACCTGCGATGCGGAGGCGCCATGGCTCGACAAGGTCGGCTCCGGGGTGCAGCCCGGCCTGGCGGCTACCAGGCCGGGCCAGCGCCCACGGAGCAGTGGGTGAGCCTGGCCGCGTTGGTTGCGGCCAGGCTTACCGTCCCACTTGCTCCGCGAGAGCAACGACCGCCACCAGAAGGCTGAGCGCCGACAAGAGCACTTGCCAGCGGTCCGGCTCAGGCCAGCGCTTCCCGGCCTTCCTGAACGATCGATCCCTCATCGCTGCCCCTCTCTCTTCCGAGGCCCCCATGGCGGGGCCCGGTCAACCGGCTGTCGGTCGGAACAGCGTGGCGGAAGGCGAGCAGCACGCTGAGGCTAGCGCATCAACTCGCCGCCATATGGGCGGTCTTGGGCGCGGTAGGCCCGCAGAGAGTGGCGGCGGGTACTTACGCGCAGACTTAACGAGAAACCTCTCGATGTCTGGCAGTCATTTTTGACCTCCGTTGCCCTGAGGGGCTGTCAGGGGGCCGCACAGCGATTGAGCGTGTCCAGGCGAGACTCCACTCTCGTGGCTGTGTGATGTGCGTCACGCGACGCCCCTCGGTGGTAGGGGTGACGTCCGGGGGCTTCCTTGGCGTCGTGAACTCGTGCTGGGGGGAGCGGCGGTACGCGAGGATGCCCGGGCCGGTCACTCACTGAGGTGGCCGAGAGGTTGCGTGTGCTCGGATGCGGCTGGTGAAGGGGGGAGGGTGAAGACGATCTTTCCGTCGGCCTCACCGGTGAGCATCTCCCGGAAGCCGTCGGCGGCCTCCTGCAGCGGCAGTTCTCGGGCGATGCGCGGGCGGAGCCCGGTGTGGTCGAGGAACGTCAGGAGCTCGGCCAGCTCTTCGGCGGTGCCCATGGCCGAGCCGACCAGCCGCAGCTCCCCGAATATCAGGCGATGCAGGGCATGGGGCGCAGCCGACTCGGCGGCGCGGCCCGCTCGGTAGCCGGCGCACACGATCGCACCGCCCGGCCGCAGCAGGTCCAGCGAGCGGGTCCAGCTGGTCTCGTCCACGCCACCGTCGAGGACGACATCGACCAGGCCGGGCGGCGTTTGCGACGGTTCGAGGATCCGGTGCGCGCCCAGGTCGGCGGCCAGCGCACGGCCGCTGCCCTCGGCGGTGACCCATACCTCCAGCCCGGCGGCCACCGCCAGCCGCACCGCCGCGGTCGCGATGCTGCCGATCCGTTCGCGGCCCTGCACCAGCACGGTCTGCCCGGGCCGCACCCCCGCGTTGGTGAACAGCATCCGGTACGCGGTCAGCCAGGCGGTCGGCAGGCAGGCGGCCTCGCTGAACGAGAGCCCGGCCGGCTTGGGCACCAGGTTGCGGACCGGCACCACCAGGGTCTCGGCGAAGCTGCCCTGGTGCCGCTCGCTGAGGACGGTCCGCCCCGGATCGAGCGTCTCGGGGCCCGTCCAGCCGGGGGAGCCGACCAGGGCGTGCACGACCACCTCGGTGCCGTCGGCCAGCACACCGGCGCCGTCGCAGCCCAGGATCATCGGATACCGCTCGGGTGGCATCCCCCAGCCGCGCAGGGTGGAGAGGTCGTGCATGTTCAGACTGGCGGCACGCATCGACACCGCTGCCCAGCCCGGTGGCACCTCCGGCTCGGGGCGCTCGCCGGTCATCAGCCCCGCCAACGGGTCGTCGAAATCGGGGGCGGCGGCGTAGACGGCGAACACAACGAGCTCCTCAGAGGGTGGTGACGACTTGGTCGAAGGCCAGGCGCGGCAGCCGCTCCCGTCGCACGGGTGACGGCCACCCCAGATTCATGACCAGCAGTGCCTCCCGGTCCTCGGCGGGGAAGAACGCGGCGTTCAACCCCGCCTCGTCGAAGCCGAGCAGGGGCATGGCGGCCAACCCCAGGGAACGGGCCGCCATGATGAGGTAGCCGGTCTGGAGCACGGCGTCGAAGCGGCCCCGCTCGCGCCGCACTTGTGGCGCGCCGACCAGCCACTCGTATAGCTGCGGAGCGTGCGGGAACATCGCGGGTAGGTTCTCGTGGAAGTACAGGTCCACGGCCAGCAGCAGGGTCAGCGGGGCGCTCGCGGTCTTGGCGCGGTTGCGTTCGCTCAGGTGTGGCAGCAGCCGCCGCCGCGCCTCGGCACTGCGGATCTCCAGGATGCGCAGCGGCTGCTGGTTGAACGAGGTCGGGCCGCATCGGATCAGCTCGTATACGGCTGCCAGCGCGTCGGGGGGGACGGGCTCGTCGGTGAAGCCGTTCGGGGTGCGGGCCTGCCGGAACAGCAGGTCCAGCGCCTCGGGCGACAGCCGTGGCCGGGCCTCGCCGGTCAGAGCGGCCATCGGCGTGCCTCATGCCGCGAAGCAGGGCACGCCGGGAGGCATCGGATCACCGTCCCTTCCCCGCGTGGCCGCGCTCGCTCTGCTGCCCCGTCGTGACCTCGGCCTGGATGGCGTCGACGATGCGGCTGATGGCGGGCACGTTCAGGCGGAAGAAGCCGAGCACCGCCAGGAGCAGGACGATGCCGGGGAGTTGGGAGAGCACGAAGGACTTCTCCAGGTCATTGACCGAGTAGTGGTACACCACGAACACGCGCAGCGCGGCCTCGGCCACGAGCATCGCGCCGAACGCGGCGGTCATGAGCCGCTCCCGGAACCGGAACTCCCGCGACTCCAGCCATGCGCGGTCGTAGGCGATCTCGCGGGCCGGGTCGCCCTTGGTCGCCATCGGGGCGGCCGCCTGGTACACGACGGGCCGGCCGACGAAGCAGGTGACCCACAGGAACACGCCGCTGAAGGCGGTGAAGAAGGACGGCTTGATCGCCACCACCCGGGGGTCGTTGGTGGCGAACAGCAGGGCCACCGCCAGGGCGATCTCCAGCATGACCAGGACCCCGACGAAGTCCATGCGGCGCCGCCGGATCGTGTTGATCAGGGTGGTGATACCGGTGGACACACCCGCGAGGGTCAGCGCCCAGAAATCCGACATCCCCAGTCGCTTGAAGGCGAAGTACAGCGCCGTGGGGACAACGATATCGAGCAGTATGGGAACGAACGGCCGCACACGGGCGAGAGGGCCGGAGTTCTGCATGGGCACTCCTTTGTTGGGGGTTTCTGTCTGGGGGTCAGACGGGGAGGGGGTCGGCGCGGAAGACGGTCTCGGCGCCCCGGAGCGAGCTGGTCACCGCGGAGCGTGCGTACGCTCGCATCTCCTCCTCGTAGCGGCCGATCGCGTCGATCAGATCCAGCCGTCCGGCGGAGGCGTCGGCCAGCCGCTCGGCGAGCAGGGCGGCGTCGCACAGGGCCGTGTTGGCCCCGGTGCCGCCGACCGGGGTGGGGGCGTGCACACAGTCGCCCAGCACCGTGACCCGGCCGGGCGGCCAGGCGTCCGGCACCGGCACGGCTCTGATCGCCAGCGCGAAGGTGGCGGCGCGCTGGGAGCGTTCGATCACCCGGCGCAACAGCGGGTGCCAGTCCTCGGTCATGCGGGCGGCCACGGTGTGCAGGGCGAGTGGGTCGGCAGCGAACAAGCCGGCGCCGGTGGCGGGGAACTCGCCGGCAGGGGCGACCAGGGTCCACTTGACGTAGTCATGGACCGCTTCGATGTCCGCGCCCGGCGCATGTGCGGCGACCGCCTCGGCGAACGGCCGGCGCGGCTGGTACGCGCCGAGTACCAGGGTCGTGCGACGCGGACCGAGCACCGGACGAGCCCCGCCGAGCAGCTCCGGCGGAATCCAGCCGAGCGCCTCGGAGTCCAGGGCCATGAATCCGTGGACGCCGTGCAGGCCGGTGTCGAGCACCTCGGCCTGAGGCAGGCGTTGCCGCCGCGTCAGGGAGTTGATGCCGTCGGCGATGACCAGCACATCGGCGGTGGCGGTGCCACCGGTGAAGTCGACGAGTACGCCGTCGTCGGTCTGCCGGTAGCCGGTGACCTTCCGGCCGAACCGCACCGTGCCGCCCAGTCCGGTCAGCAGGATCTGCCGGAGGCACCGGCGGTCGACGACTATGCTCGCTGCCGCCCGGTCGACCGGGGTTCCGGCCGGCCGGTGCGCGCCGATCTGGCGGAGCCGGTGGTCGAAGCTGACGCCGCGCGGCATGTAGAGCCGGCTGGCGGTGTCCTCGGTCAGGCGGTAGAGCCGGTCGGGCAGGCAGGCGGCGAGGGCGGCGCGGCCGAACTCGTCGATCCGCAGCCGGAACCCCTGCTCCCGGGACAGCGCGGAGTCGTCGCTCTCGAAGACCGTCGCCTCGATGCCGTGGCGGCGCAGGCCCTGCGCGAGGGCCAGGCCGCCGACGCCGCCCCCGGACACCGCGACCCTCAGTGCCCTCACGGGCCCTCCTCGGAGCCGCCCGCGCGCTCGCGGCGCACCGTGCCGGTGTTGCCGTCCACGGTGACGAGGTCGCCGTCCCGGAGGAACGCGGTGGCGGTGCGGGTGGCGACCACCGCCGGGACGCCGTATTCGCGGGCGATGATCGCCGGGTGCGACAGCAGGCTGCCGCGGTCGGTGACCAGTGCGCCGACCGCCGGGAAGAGGATCGCCCACTGCGCGGTGGTCTCCGGACAGACCAGCACCTCGCCGGCGCGCAGCCGCCCGAAGTCGGCGACACCGGTGATGATGCGGGCGCGGCCGGTGCGCCGGCCGGCGGAGGCGGCGACACCGTGCAGGGTGTCCTCCTCCTGACGGGCCGTGGCGGCACCCGCGCCGAAGACGCCCATCGACCACTCGGCGGCCCGCATGACGGCCTGCGCGGCCTCGGACGGCGGTGTCATGTCCGGCTCCGGCCGCGGCGGCGCGGGCGGCTGGCCGAGCAGCTGCGGGCCGGGATGCGCCAGTGCCCAGGCGTGCTCACCACGGCGGCGGCGCACCAGGCCCTCGGCGGGGGCCTGGCCGGCGAGGGCGGCGAGCACCTCCTGCTGCTCCAGGAACATCACGTCCTCGCGGGCGGTGAGCATCCCGGCGGCGACCAGGCGGGAGCCGGCCTCCAGCACGGCGTAGCGCAGCAGCGCCCACAACGACACGGCGTAGAAGGACTTCTCGTCGCGGATCGGCGCGCTGATGTCGGAGCCACGCAGGCAGCGCTCGAAGCGTTCCCGGTCGGCCTCGGGGCGGCCGGCAAGCGCGGTGCGGGCTTCGGCGACCGCGGCGGCGCGGCGCTCGTCCAGGCGGGTGCGTTCGGCGTCCAGGTCGTAGGGGGCGTCGAGCTGCGCGCCGACCATCCCGAGCAGCACCTCGGGCTGCTCGGCCAGGGTCGGCTCGGCCAGGGTGAACCCGGCGGTGCGGTGGCCGTAAGCGGCGAGGTAGGCGGTGAACAGGGCGTCGAAGCCCGGGTCGGCGGGGCGCTCGCCCGCCTCCAGCGCGGCCCGGACGCCCGGGCGTCCGGCGGCGTAACGTGCCATGTCCCCGACCCCGGAGGTGGCGGGGACGTGGTCGCCGACCAGGCCGCCGCGCAGCCGCAGCGTCTTGGCGGCGTCCCAGCCGAGCAGTTCGGCGCAGGTCGCGCCGAGCCGCCCGAGCAGGCCCGCCGAGGCGCCGCTGAGCCGGAAGTAGCGGTCGTGCAGGGTCGCGAAGGCGTCGAGGAGGCGGTGGAAGTGGGCGGTCAGCGACGGGTTGTCGAGGGCGGCCGGATCGACCGCGCGGAGCTCGGCGACGGCCGTGGCGCACTCGGTCTTCCAGCCGTCCTCCCACTGGTTCACCAGCTCCAGCGGCTCGTCCGCGGCGAACCTTCCGGCGATCTCCTCCAGCCTGGCGACCAGTTCGGACATGGTGTCGGGGCGCAGGGTGACGTAGGGCCAGCCGCCGATGACCGCCGGGCGCGGCGTGGCACCGGTGGTGAAGGCGAAGACGTGCGGCGCGGCCCGGGTGAAGACCGGCAGGAACGTCGACCGGACGAACGGGGTCCAGGGCCGGTCGAAGTTCGGGTCGCGCATCGAGGATCCCGGCGGTACCTCTACCGGGATCGGCACATGCGGCACCAGTTCGTCCGGGAGCCCGGTGACCGGTCGGGCCTGGAGCAGCCGCAGCCGGCCGTCGGTGACGGCCCACTCGACGTCCTGGGGAGCGCCGAACCGGTCGGCGACCGCCCGGGCCAGCTCGGCGACCTGGAGGACCAGCGCCTCATCGGCCACCTTCTCCTCACCGGAGGTGCGCCGCGCGGCGCCGTCGCGGACGGCCCACTCCTCGGCTGTCGCCTCGCCGGACATCAGCCGCTCGCCGAGCCCCCGCACGGCGCTGATCACCACTTCGTCGGGGTCGGCGGTGAGCACGTTCACGCTGAAGGCGACCCCGGCGACGTCGGCGTCCACCATCTCCTGGACCAGGACCGCCACGCCGCCGCCCTGGGCGTCGCCCTGGTAGGCGGTCAGCCGTTCGCTGGATCCCGACTCCCAGCACGTCCGGACCGCGTCGAGCACGTCGTCGAGGCCGCGGCAGTTCAACACCGACTCGTACTGGCCCGCGTACGACATGCCCTCCAGGTCCTCCGCGACGCCCGAGGAGCGCACCGCCAACGGGGCGTCGCCCGCCTCGGTGAGGATCTCGGCGACGCTCTCGCGCAGCCGGCTCCGGTCACCGCCCGGGCCGAACGCCGCGGCCAGCAGCTCCGTGCCGAGGACCCAGCCGGCCGGAACGTCGAACCCGGCCTGCGTCAGCTCGCCCAGCACGGCCGCCTTGCGTCCGGCGGCCGGCACGTCCGCCAGGCCGGTCTGTGATAACGCCAGAACACCCATGGATCGCTCGCTCCTCCGCAGCGGTGACTGTCTGTGGGCCGAGCCCACACCCGTAGGTTGGCTTCCACTTAGAGTCTCGTTCAAGCCCGGCCGTCGGCCGCTCGTCCCACGGCGCGGCGGCGTTCCCGGGTGGGGCGACCGTCGCCCCGGGGGGGGTGACATCAGGCCCGCAACGGCAACTCGTTGAGGATGCGGTGCTGTATTCGCTTGATCTCTTCCGAGGGGGCGAGGCCGAGTTCCTCGTCCAGCAGCATCCGGAGGTTGTGGTAGACGTCCAGCGACTCGCTGCGCCGTCCGCAGTCGGCGAGCGCCCTCATCAGCTGCCCGTGGAACCACTCGTTGAGCGGATAGCGGACCGTCAGTGAGCGCAGTTCGCCGACCAGTTCCCGGCTGCGGCCGAGCGTGAACCCCGCCTGGACGCACAGCTCCAGCGCGCGCACGCGCTCTTCCTCGAGGTGTACGGCATGGGCGCTCAGCTGGCGCCCCTTGGTGACGTCGGCGAGGGCCGGACCGGTCCACAGGCCCAGCGCCCGGCGGAGCATCGGCTCGGCCTCCTCGGGGCGGCCGTTCTCCAGCAGCTTCCGGGCGGTCTTGACGGTCGATTCGAAGACCTCGGCGTCGAGTTCGCCGGGCTCCAGGAGCAGTATGTACCCGGGCGGGCGGGTGAGCAGCCAGCGGCGTCCCGGCTCCATGACCTCGTCCCGGGCGAAGGACTTGCGCAGCTGGTAGACGTACGTCTGCGCGGTGGTGACAGCGGTGCGCGGGGAATCGGCTCCCCACAGCTCGTCGATGAACGCGTCGATGTGCACGACCTGATTGCCGCGCAGCAGGAGCAGGGCGAGCACCTGTCGCACCTTGGCGGGCGTCGGGGTACGGTCCCGGTCCCCCGAGCGGACCTGAGTGGCCCCCAGTACCTTGTACTCCGGCATTGTCTCTCCAGTTCTTTCGGGTTTTCCCCTCCCGGCCGGTTGTTCCTAGGTCGGGAACCGGCCATAAAACTACGCAGAAAGCGCCGCCCAATTCGCGCGAATAATTCCATGGTTATGCCGGGGCGATCGAAGGTTGTAGCGGGCCCGGGAAATGCGTACACCTGCCGTTCGGCGGCCCGTACGATCCCGGGTGCGGGCGGTCGGCGTGCCGCGAAGCCGGAGCGCGCGACTCCGCGGGCGGCCGGTGCTGGGCATTCTTGTCATAGCGATGGATGTAGAGACACTGCACTTTGGATGTAGTTCTATTCCCAAGTGTTCTGACAAATGCTTGGGTTTCTGGATATGTCCATAGCTCAGCCAGCCACCCTGCGCGTCCGTTCCGTCTTCGGATCCGGTCTGCGTCCGGTCCAGCTGGCTCTCACCGAATCGCGCCCCCTCGTCCAGGTCATCTTCATGCTGCGCTTCTCGTCCGGCGTGCTGCTGGCGAGTGGGACGGGCGGGCTGTTCCGGGTCGTGATCGCGGCTCTGTCGTGGCATATGGCGACGGTCAGCACCTACCTCTACAACGGTGTCTGCGATGTCGACGGCGACCGCGTCAACGGCTCGCCCAGGCCCATCGCCCAGGGGCTGCTGGCCGTGGGCACGGCCCGGCGGCTCGTCGCGGCGAGCGGCGGCGCGGCGCTCGTCCTGGCCTCGCTCGACGGCCCGGTCTGCACCTTCGCCGCCGGGGGGATGCTGCTGCTCGGCTGGCTCTACTCAGCCCGGGGGATCGCCCTGAAGAACACCACGGCCGGCGCGGGTATCTGCGTCTTCCTCATGGGCCTGCTCGCCTACACCGACGGCTGTTTCGCCGTCCCGCAGGCGCAGCTGTCGTGGCCGCTGGTGATCGTGGCGGTGTCGATGTCGCTGTGGATGGGGATGGTCGGCGCGGTGGTCAAGGACTTCGGCGATCTGGCCGGGGACAGGGTCGACGGCCGTCGCACCCTGTATGCGCGCGGATCGGGACATCGGGCGCGGCTGGCGGGTGCGGCCGGTGCGGTGGCGGTGGGCGCCGGCTTCCTGGCCGCGGCCCTCGCTCTCGCCCCCGTGCTGTGGCCGGCCGCAGCGCTCGCCTTCGCCGGTGCGGGCGTGGTCGCCGCCTACTGCCTGGTGCCCGGCTTCACCCGCTGGACGGCCCAGCGGCTGCCGCACATGGACGAGCGCACGCTGCGGCGCCTGCCGTACCGGGCCTTCATGGCCACCCAATACCTCGTGCACCTCAGTGTGCTGACGGTCGTTGCGGGGGGTGTGTGAGCGAGCGGGAGGATGCGCGGCGGTCGCCGGGCAGCTGGCGCAGTGGCTGGCGGAGGGGCCGCGCGCCGGAACCGGGGCGGTTGCGTCTCCCGGCAACTCCTCGGCACCCGCGGCGACTTCCGGACGGCCCCCGCGGAGAATCGCCGGGGAAGAAACCCGTTGGTTTCGCCTTAAATTAGAGCATGGCCTTTCGACAGCCCCCCAAACGTGACCTACGATCACGTACGAGACTGGGATTGACGCCTGAGTCGACCGGGGGGAATCGGTGACAATCGAGAGTACAGAAGGTAAAACTTTAGGCAATTCCTGTCCGGAGCCGGACCCCCGAGACGTGCTGCTCGCCTCCAGGCTCCGTGAAGCCACCGCGGAACTAGCCGAGGAGTTCGGGCGGGCGCTCCTTGAAGTGGGGGGCGTATTCGCCTCCTCGGAGGAGGCCCGGAGACAGGCGCAGGGCCAGCTCATGCAGGCGGTCGTCGACACCGCCGATGTGCTCAGTGGTCGGCGCCACGACGAGCTGCCCGGCATCGAACTGAGCCGGGAGATCGGCCTGGACCGCGCCCGGCAGCAGATCCCGCAGGCCGAGTCGCTGGCTGCCGCCCGGCTGCTGTTCCGCACCGTGATCGACTGGGCGATCCGGCAGGTCACCGAGGTCGAGCAGCTGCGCGGCCACTCGCTGAGCGGCTTCTTCACCGAATTCAACTCCTCGATCATCCACCGGATCACCGAGGCGCAGGCCTGGTACGCGGCATATCTGCGCAACGAGATCAACCACGCCCACCGCAATGAACGGGCCCGGATCGCCGGGGATCTGCACGACCAGGTCAGCCACGGCGTGGTCGAGGGCAAGCTTCGGCTCTCCTCCTTTCTGGCAGTGCGCACGATCGACCCCGACCGGGCGGAGCGTGAGATCGCCCAGGCCGGCGAGGTGCTGAACACCTCGCTGGCGATGATCCGCAACCTGATCGGGGACTTGCGATCGGAGGTCCACGACCTGCGCCAGGCGCTCCAGGCGCTGGTCACCGGACCGGAGCTGGACGAGATCTCCCTCGACGTCGAGGTCAACGGCGACCAGAGCCTGCTGCCGGAGCGGGACCGTACCGAGACCTTCCTGATCCTGCGGGAGGCCGTGCTCAACGCCGTGCGGCACGCCGACGCCGACACGGTCGAGGTCGTGGTGGACGTGGGAGAGACCCTGCTCACCGCGACCGTCGAGGACGACGGGCGAGGCGTCGAGGTCACCCGCCGGAACCAGCCGGCGGAGGCCGGCGGCTACGGGATCACCGGAATGCACGAGCGCGCGACCCTCCTGGGCGGCCGGCTGACCGTCGGGCCCCGCCCCGGCGGAGGTACCCGGGTGACGTTGCTCCTTCCACTGGCCGCAGGGGCGGGGCGATGATCCGTCTGGCGCTCGTCGACGATCATGTGCTGTTCCTGGACGGGCTGCGCGGCATGTTCGAGGCGCAGGACGACATCGAGGTCGTGGGCTCGGCGGGGGACAGCAGGGCCGCGCTGGAGGTCGTGCGGGAGACCCGGCCGAACGTACTGCTGCTCGACGTCTCCATCGTCGGCGCGCCGGTCACCGAGACCGTGGCGGCGGTCCGCAGCATCTCCCCGCAGACCCGGATCGTGGTGCTGAGCATGCAGGACGACGCCCGCCTGGTCACCGAGTTGATCGCACTGGGCATCTCGGGCTACCTGCTGAAGAGCGCGAGCTGGGAGGAGCTGCTGACTGCCGTACGGATGCCGCGCGGCCACGACGACCGGCTGATGCTGTCCATCTCCCGTCGCAGCCTCATGGAGTTCGCCGAGCTCGCCTCCACCGCACGGCACGGGACGCTGTCCAAGCGGGAGACCGAGATCCTCATGCTGACCGCGGTCGGGCTGAGCAACATCCAGATCGGCAACAAGCTGGGGCTGACCGAGGCGACGGTCAAACGCCATCTGCACAACGTCTTCGGCAAGCTCGGTGCCGCTTCCCGGATCGATGCCGTCAACCGGGCCAAGGAGCTGCGGCTGATCCCGGCGAGCACGAGCGGTCATCGCTAGGGCGTTCCTAAAGAAACGCCCTGGGGCGGAACGTCACACTCCCGTCGTTCGCCCGGGGCGGGCGGGAGTGTGACGGCAGGGCCTCGGGCAAGGACGGTGCGGCCGTCCTCGGCCGCGACCGCGCCACCGCGCCGGGTCCGAGGGTCCGGTCGGCGCAGGCCCCTGCTACGCCTGGTCCAGCTGTTCCTTCCACCACCACGGTTCGTCCCGGTACCACGCGACGGTGTCGGACAGTCCGCGCTCCAGCGGGATGCGGGGCTCCCAGCCGAGCTCCGTACGGATCTTGCTGGCGTCCAGTGAGTAACGGCGGTCGTGGCCGGGCCGGTCGGCAACCCGCACCACCCTGCTCTCGTCCGCGCCGCACAACTCCAGCAGCTGCCGGGTCAGTTCCAGATTGGTCAGCTCCTCGGCGCCGCCGATGTTGTAGATCCCGCCGGGCTGCCCGTCCTCCAGGACGCGGTGCACGGCCCGGCAGTGGTCGTCGACGTGCAGCCACTCGCGGACATTGCCGCCGTCCCCGTAGAGCGGGACCGTACCGCCCGACAGCAGGCGGGTGACGAAGCGCGGAATGAGCTTCTCCACATGCTGATGGGGCCCGTAGTTGTTGCAGCAGCGGGTGAGGACCACATCGAGCCCGTGGGTCCGCCAGTACGCGCGGGCGATGAGGTCCGATCCGGCCTTGGCGGCGGCGTACGGGGAGTTGGGCAGCAGCGGGAAGTCCTCGGTCCACGAGCCCTCGTCGATCGTGCCGTAGACCTCGTCGGTCGACACACAGACGATCCGCGGCACCCCCGTCCGCCGGACGGCCTCCAGCAACGTGTGCGTGCCGACCACGTTGGTCTCCACGAACTCCGAGCCACCGCGTACCGACCGGTCGACGTGCGACTCGGCGGCGAAGTGCACCACGGCGTCGTGTCCGGGCAGCAGCTCGGTCAGCAGCGCCCGGTCGCGGACATCGCCCTCGACGAACTCCAACCGGGGGTGCGTCCCGGGCAGGTTGGCACGGTTTCCCGCGTAGGTGAGGGCATCGAGCACGGTGACGTGGGCGCCGTCCCACCCGGGGTATCCGTCGGCCAGCAGGGTCCGGACGTAGTGCGAGCCGATGAAACCGGCGCCACCGGTGACCAGGATTCTCACGGCACCTCCACCTCGGCGTGGTCGCCGATGACGAGCCGGCGCGTGGGGGCCGTCGCGGCGGTGATGTCCGCCTCCCGGCCGATCATCGACCCGTGCAGGCCCTCGACGTGCCGTACCGACGCTCCGTCCAGCACGATCGAGTACTCGATGCCGGCGCCGAGCAGGCTGCAGTCCCGGCCGAGCGAGGTGTACGGGCCGACGCGGCTGTCGCACACCACGGTGCCGGCCCCGATCACCGCGGGACCGACGACCGTGGAGCCGACGATGCGTGCGCCCGGCTCCACCACCACCTCGCCCCGCAGCGTGCTGGCCGTGTCGACCTCGCCCTGGACCCGGCCCTTGAGCCGTTCCATCAGGACCCGGTTGGCCTCCAGCACATCGTCGACCCGCCCGGTGTCCTTCCAGTAGCCGAGGAACTCCGTGGCCCGTACGTCGCGGCCCTGGGCGAGCATCCATGACAGTGCCTCGGTGATCTCCAGCTCACCACGTGCGCTCGGCCGGATCGCGTCCACCGCCTCGTGGATGGCCGGGGTGAAGAAGTAGACCCCGGTCATGGCCAGGTCGCTGCGGGGACGGGCGGGCTTCTCCGCCAGCGCGACGATCCTGCCGTCGGCGTCCAGCTCGGCGACTCCGAACTCGCGCGGATTGGCGACCCGGGCGAGGACGATCTGCGCGTCCGGCCGGTGCCGGGCGAACTCGGCGGTGGCGTCGGCGATGCCGTCGGCGAGGATGTTGTCGCCGAGGTACATGACGAAGTCGTCGTCGCCGAGGAAGTCGCGGGCCAGCCGGACGCAGTGGGCCAGCCCCAGGGGCTCCCGCTGCGGGATGTAGGTGACCTTCAGCCCGAAGTCGCCGCCGTCGCCGACCGCACCCTTCGTCTCCTCGCCCCGGGCCCCGATGATCATGCCCACCTCGGTGACGCCGATCTCCGCGAGGTCGGCCAGGCAGTGCATGAGCACCGGTCGCCCGGCCACCGGGATGAGCTGTTTGGCCATGGTGTGGCTCAGCGGGCGCAGGCGGGTTCCCGAACCGCCTGCGAGAACCAGAGCTTTCATGCTCGTACCTTCCGTGTCGGATGCGCCCCGGGCTCACGGGGCGCGGGGGTTACCAGGAGTGCAGGAGCCCGCGTGCGTCGAACTGCTCGACCCGCACGTCGGACGGCGACAGGACGGCGAGCGCGGCCTGGTACTCGCCGTCCGGGACGTCCTTCAGGAACGGGCGGGGCCGGAGGTCGAACATGCGGGTGCCGCCCGGCAGGTCGGGACGTCCGGGGTAGGCGGTCAGCCGGCCCCCGCGATCGAAGGCGACCGCGTTCATCGGCAGCCGCAGCCCCTCACCGGTGGCCTTGAGCACCGCCTCCTTGCGGGTCCACATGCGGAAGAAGGCCTGGGGCCGCTGATCGCCGGGCAAGGCCTGGAACCGGTCCAGTTCCGCGGGGTCGAGCACCCGCTTCGCCAGGCGCGCGGGCTTGGCGGGGTCGACCGTCTCCACGTCCACGCCCATCTCGGCTCCGGTGGAGACGGCGACCGCGATCAGACCCCCCGAGTGCGACACCGATGCGTGCAGCTGCCCCTCCCGCAGGCGCGGGCGCCCGTGCGGGAGGTCGCAGTCGGGGCAGTCGCGGCCGAAGGTGAGCAGATGCGGCGCCCTGCCCAGCATCCGGCCGGACGCCAGGCGCAGGAGGGCGGCGCCCACGGTGAAGCGTGCCCGGTCCTCGCTGCGCCGGTAGTTGGCGCGCCGCCACAGCTCCACGGAGTCGAGCAGGGACAGCAGCCGTTCGTGCTGGTGGTCCGGTCGCGCCCACCAGACCTCGCAGCGCACGGGGGCCGACACGGCGGTGACGGTCATGGTGTGATCAGCGCTTCCAGGTCATCGATGAGGCGGTCCAGGGCGGGCAGTGCGTGGAGGTGCCGCTGCATCCTGCGGGCGGCGGTCCGCCGGCCCGGGGCGTCCAGCGCCTGCCGGACCGCCCCCGCCATCGCCTCCCTGGTCGCGGTGGCGAGCGGGACGGTGCGGGAGAGACCTGCCGCGGCGAACAGGGCGGCGTTGTGTCGGTGGTCGTCCAGCACCGGGACGGTCACCATGGGCACGCCGAGGCGCAGGGCTTCCTTCATGCTGTTGAGTCCTCCATGGGTCACGAAGAGATCGCAGCCCTCCAGCATCAGCGCCTGGTCGACGAAGTCGACGAGGTGGACGTTGGGTGGGGAGCCGTGACCGCTCATGTCGGCGCCCGCGCCCAGGGCCAGGACGGCGGTGCAGTCCACGTCGCCGAGTGCGGCGATGGCCTCGTCGACGAACCGCGCCGAGCCGGGCAGGCCGTACACCACCGTGCCGAAGGCGGCGAAGACCAGCGGCCTGGACAGATCGAGCCCGGCCAGCCAGGACGGCAGCCGGTCAGCGGCCCGTTCGGCGTTGATGTGCCGGTAGCAGCGGGTGTTCGGCAAGAGCAGCTCCGACGCGCCGAGCTCCGGGGGCAGGAACCCGGCCGTCAGAAAGCGGTGGAGGCGCTCCCCCTGGGGATCGCTCGGCAGTCCCAGCTCCCGGCGGCCCTCGTCGAGGACCGGCCCGAGGGCGGGGCCGGTGACCTCGCGCAGCCCGCCGAAGGAGATGACCGCCGCGTGCGGGACGTCGAGCGCCTCGGCGGCCAAGTAGCCGCCGAATTCGTCCAGTTCCCGCACGATGAGGTCCGGACGCCAGCCGTGCCCGAGGATGTCGGCGGCGGTCCGTCGGGCGATGTGCCCGGCAAAGGCCCGGGTCAGCGGCTCGCCCAGCGAGCGGAAGGTGTCGGCCGCCGCCGCGAAGTCCAGGTCGGCGTAGCCGTCGGGCAGCATGCGGTAGACGTCGTAGCGCCAGTCGTACCCGCCGACCAGGTGCGGCAGCCGGTACGCGGCCAGCTCGGCCGCCAGGCAGGCGGGCGCGGAGACGGCCACGGTGTGCCCGCGCAGCAGGGCGGCGTGCGCGATCGGCACCAGCGGGCGCAGGTGTCCGCTGGCGGGCTGCGTGGTGAACAGGATCCGGCTCATGACTCCCGCCCTGCGAGCTCGGCCAGTTGGTCGGCCACCTCGGCCGCCGACGGCTGCTCCGCCATCTCGCGCCGCAGCTTCTCCGCGGTCGCCCGGTACCCGCCGTCCCGCAGCAGCAGATCGGCCTCGGCGCGGATCAGCTCGGCGGTGGCCCGGCCCGCGAACAGCTCGCGGCCGGCACCCGCTTCGGAGATCCGGCGCCCGTTGAAGACGTGGTCGGTGAAGCGCGGCAGGACGAGCTGGGGCACTCCGGCCGCCAGCGCGGTCATCACCGCACCGCCGCCGCCTTGGTGGACCAGCAGGTCGCAGTCGGGCAGCAGCAGGTGCAGCGCGATCCGGTCGACCAGGCGGGCACGGGGTGGGAGCGGTCCGTCCGGCACCGCTCCCGCGCCCACCGCGACGACA
Organism: Streptomyces sp. NPDC020742; assembly: GCF_040641675.1. NCBI lineage: Bacteria > Bacillati > Actinomycetota > Actinomycetes > Kitasatosporales > Streptomycetaceae > Streptomyces > Streptomyces sp. NPDC020742. The sequence continues at coordinate 96,146 of NZ_JBFAEA010000006.1, read as the reverse complement.
TCGGCGTCGACGTCGGCGAACGCCTCCAGCGCGACGGGGGTGAGAGCGGCTTCCGGCCCGCCCCACCGCGTGACGGCGCTGCTCTCCACCACGCAGATCCGGGGCCGTTCGGCGGGCCGGGTCAGCCAGTCCGGAACGACCGCGGGGCCGTTGTAGGGCACGAACCGCATCGTGAGCCGCTCTACCGGCGCCTCGACCTGGAGGGAGGGTGGACAGGGGTCCACGGTGATGTCACCGAGGGTCTCCACCCCGGGTATCCCGAGGCGCCCGCACAGGTCGGCCAGCGCTTCCGGCTCGAACTCGCGGGTCCGGCAGGTGTAGTCCATGCCCCAGATGTGGCGGACCGCCGGTATGCCCAGCCGCGCCGCGACCAGCGGACCCGCATACGTCGTCGGGTCGAAGACGATGAGGTCGGGCCGCCAGTGCCGGGCGAGGTCCAGCGTGTCGTCGAGCATGGCCTCGGCGATCCGCTTGTACGTGATGACGTTGCCGGTTCCCCAGCGCCGCATCTCCTCCCATTCCACCGGCCGGTCCTGCCGCACCAGCCAGGAGAAGTACCGGCCCGCCATCGCACCGACGTCCACGTCCCGGCCCACCTCGGCCGCGGGCAGCCCCGCCCCGGTGATCGCCCCGGTGAGCGACGGCTGGCTGGCGACCAGGACCTCGTGCCCGGCCGCCCGCAGCGCCCAGCCGAGCTGAACGCACGGGAAGAAGTGCGACGGCCAGGCCCAGGTGACGAACAAGACACGCATCGTGGCCTCCCAACCTCGTCGCGCCACCGTCGGGCCGCCCGGTCGAGCCGCGATCCAGAACGGTTCGCCCCGGCGGACGTCCACGAGGGGCCGGCCGCCCGCCGACGGGCCTCGAACCGGATGCGATCGCCGCCGCGCACGCTGCGGGCAATGAGGGCTTGGGAGGTAAACGATGACCGTTGACACCAACACCGGGCCGGTCCTGGAGATGCTGGCGTCCGTACTCGGCCTCTCGCCGGAGGAGATCGCCGAGCGGGCCGCCGAAGAGTCGTTCCTGGGACTGGGCGGCAACTCGGTGTCCGCCATGGACTTCTCCGCCTCCGCCGAGGAGGAGCTCGGCCTGGTCATCGACGTGGGCCGGCTCCTCGGCCTCGCGCCGCTGGCCAAGGTGATGGCCGACGCCGTCCCCGGCGGGGCCGGGGACGCCCCGGTGCACGCCGGGCCCTTGCTGGAGCTCAGCCGCCCGGTGGTCCCGGAACAGGACGGCTATCTGAGCGCGGACCGTCTGATGGGCGGCACCGCGCTGCACCAGGTCGTCAGCGGTGAGCTGTTCGGGCCGCTGGACGAGCAGGCGCTCACGACGGCCCTGGACTGGCTGGTGGCCCGGCACGAGGCGCTGCGCACGGTCTTCGAGGAAGCGCCCGACGGATACCGCCGTCGTGTGCTGCCGGTCTGGCGGCCGGCCCTGATCCGCCAGAGCCTGCGCCCCGCCCCCGGCACCGATCCGGTCGGGACCGTCGAGGCGACGGTGGTGCGGGACGCCCGCCGTATGGCCTCGGCCTTCGGCCGGCCCGCCCGGCCCTTCCTGCTCACCCGCTTCGACGATGAGCACCACCTGTTGACGCTCGTCGTCCACCACGCGGTCGCCGACCTCCGCTCCGTGGGCGTGCTCTGGGAGGAGCTGGCGGCCTACTACGCCGCCGAGTGCGCCGGCGTCGCGGTCGGCCTGCCGCCCGCTCCCACCCCCGACGTCCTGCAGGAGCGGCACGACCGGGACGCGGGGAGCCTGGAGGCGCTCGGCCGGCGCAGGCTCGCCGAACTGAGCGACTACCCCACGGTCGTGGAGGTGCCCGTGGACGCCCCGCGCCCGGCCCGGTTCGACTTCCGGGGCGGCCGGATTCCCTTCGGGCTCGGGCCGGGTGCCCGCGACGCGGTCGACGACCTCGTCGCGCGGGCCGGGATCACGCACAACTCCGTACTGCTCGCCGCCTGGCAGCTGGTCATCGCCCGCCGGGCCGCGCTGAACCGGTTCCTGGTCGGCATCAGTGTCGCCCGGCGGGCCGAGGCCGCCACCCGGCGCCTGGTCGGCCCCTGTGCAGCGCTGGTCCCGATCCGCTGCGACCTCGATGACGCACGGACCGTCGAGCACTATCTGCGCCGGACCTCCGCCGCGGTCGCCGAGGGAGTGAGCGCCTCCTCGGTGCCCTTGGGCGTGCTGAGCCGGGGGCTGCGCGCGCACGCCGACGGGCGCCGCATGCCCCTGGTCCAGGTCGCCTTCTCGGGTCAGGACGCCTGTCTGCCCGGCGAGTTGGCGGCTGCGGGACTGCGCATGAGGGTGCGGCAGGCGTTCAACGGATCCACCGGTGCCGATGTGACGCTGCTCGTACAGCGCTGGGGCGCCGAGCCGGAGCTGGCCGTCGAGTACGCCACCGGGGTCATGTCGGCTGGCGAGGCGGCCGGGCTGGCCGAGGCCGTCGAAGCGACCCTGCTGGACCTGGCCGGGCACTACACCGAACCGCTGGGACGGGTACGGGGGATGTCCGGGGACCAGCGCCGCCTGCTGGCGGAGCTGCGCCGCGCCGACCCGCGGACGTCCCCCGAGTCGCCCGCCGAGCCGTCGGGGATCTGGCACTGCCTGGAACGCCGCGCTCTCGATCAGTGGGACCAGCCCGCGGTCAACGACTCCGCCCGCGATCTCTCCCTCACCTACGGAGAGCTCGTCCAGGCCGCCGCCGACCAGGCCGGTGTGCTGGCGGCCGGCGGCCTGGGCGAGGGCGACACCGTGGCGATCGCACTGCCCCGGTCCGCCGACGAGGTGATCACCGTGCTGGCGGCCCTCCGGCTGGGCGCGGTCTGCCTGCCGCTGGATCCGCAGAGCCCGCCGGAGCGACTCGGCCGGATCCTCGGTGCGGCCCGGCCGGCCGCGGTCGTCGGCACGGAGGAGACCCTGCGCACGTTCCGCCCGCTGCTGCCCCGGGGATGTGTGCCGCTGCCGGCCGGGGGGCCGGCGCCCACGGCACCGGCCCTGGTCCCGCCGGCGCCCGACGACCCGGACCGGATCGCCTGTGTGCTGCTCGCTCCAGGGGCCGGCGCGGAGTCCGGCGCGCCGCAGGGCGTGCTGGTGCGGCAGCGCGCGCTGGTCCGCCTCGCCCTGGACGGCGGGATCGCCGGCTACCGCCGCGGTGACCGGGTGCCGCGGCTGGCCCCGCTCGGCTCCGGCATGTCCGCGCTGGAGCTGTTCGGCCCGCTGCTCAACGGTGGCACCGTGGACGTCTTTCCCGACGAGCCGCCACGGCCCGAGGTGCTGGCCGCGTTCTTCAAGACCTACGACACCAGCGTGGCGGTCCTGCCGTCCGCGGTGTTCCGCGCCCTGGTCGAGCACCGGCCCGACGCGTTCACGGCCGTACGGCGGGTGCTGGTCGGCGGTGACGCGCCGCCCCCGGAGCCGGTGCGGGCCCTGCTGCGGCGCCATCCGGGCCTGGCCGTCTCCCACGTCCATATCCCCACCGGGAACGGCCTGGTCACGACGCGACACGAGCTCGTCGACGCATGTGAGGCCGACGGCCCGCTGCCGCTCGGCCGTCCGGTCGCCGGGACGGAGGTGGTCGTACTGGACGAGCAAGGCGGTCTGGTGCCGCCGGGCGGCACCGGTGAGCTGTGCGTCCTCGGCGACGGGCTCCCGGCCGGGTACCTGAGCGACGCAGACGACACCCGGGAGCCCTTCGGCACGTTCGAGGGCGAACGGTGTCACCGGTCGGGAGACCTGGTGCGCTGGGACGGCCACGGGCGGCTGCGCTTCCTCGGCCGCCTCGACGGACAGGTGCGGATCCGCGGCTGCCGGGTGGAGCCGGAGGAGGTCCGCGCCCGGATCGCGGCCCACCCCGCCGTGGCGGACGTGGTGGTGGCGGCGGTCGGCACCGGGCCGGACACCCGCCGGCTGCTGGCCGCCGTGGTGCTGCGCACACCGCTCGACGACCCGTTGGACGAGCTCCGGCGGTTCGCCGGCGAGGGATTGCAGCGCCTGATGATGCCCGAACTGTGGGCGGTGGTGGAGGAGATCCCGCTGACCTTGTACGGCGGGCCCGACCTGGGCCGGCTCGCCGCCCTGGCCGTGCCCGCCTGCCCCCATCTGTAGACCTCCCTCCGCGCCAGCCGCGGAAAGCCATGTGAGCGGAAGGTGCCATGACCTCGATCCTGCGCGGCCCGGTTCTCGACGCGGATGACCGCCGTCGCATCGACCGGTGCGTCGGCCACTGGGCCGTCACCACCCCCCAGGCCCCGGCGGTCCGGTACGGGGATGCGGTGCTGGACTACCGGGAGTTGGACCACGGGGCGACCCGGGTGGCCGCCGGGCTGACCGCCGCGGGGGTGGAGCCCGGCGACGTGGTGGTGGTCCGGATGCCCCGCGGCCCGGAGCTCTACCAGGCGCTGCTGGCCGTCCTCAAATGCGGTGCGGTCTATGCCGCCCCCGAGATGGCCTGGCCGGCCGCCCGGTGTGCCCAGCTCGCCGCGTACACCGGGGCCCGCTGGTTCGTCGGCGGCGACCCCGGCGCGGGACCGGACCCGTTCGCGGGAGACGCCCAAGCACTGGACTTCACGGTGCTGCGCTCCTGCGAGGCGGCCTTCCGCCCGGTCGACGGGGACACCGACGACCCGGCGTGTGTGTTCTTCACCTCCGGCAGCAGCGGAACGCCCAAGGCCGCGCTCGTCAGGCACCGTTCGATCCTGCGGATCGCGCGCGACCCGCTGCTCGGCCTCGGCAGGGCCGGCGACGGCCTGTGCATGCTGCAGGCGGCGCCCAGCCCCTGGGACGCCTTCGCGATGGAGCTGTGGTCGCCACTGGTCCACGGCGGCACCGTGGTGGTGCACCGGCAGGGCCGGCACAGCCATGTGCAGCCGTACGACGTGCGTGCCGCCGTGGCGTCCGGGGTCAACCACCTCTTTTTGACCACCGCGCTGTTCAACGTGGTCGCCGAGACCGACCCGGCCGCGTTCGCCGGCCTCGACGTCCTGATGACCGGAGGCGAGCGGGCCTCGGCCGGGCACTTCGCACGCGTGCGGGCCGCTGCCCCGGGGCTGCGCGTCCTGCACGTCTATGGTCCGGTGGAGAGCTGCGTCTTCACCAACGCCTACGAGGTGCCCGCCACCGGGATCGCCGACGACGTCCCGGTCGGCCACCCGATGGCCGGGACCACGGTCTACGTCCTCGGCCCGGACCGGCGGCTGCTCGGCCCGGGCGAGGTCGGCGAGATCGCCGTGGCCGGGGAGGGCCTGGCCCTGCGCTACGCGGGGGCCGATGAGCTCACCGCCCGCGCCTTCCCCGTACTGGAGCCCGAGCCCGGCGGCGGTCCGGTCCGCGTCTACCTCACCGGCGACTTCGGCCGCATCGATCCGGTGCACGGGCTGGTCATGTTGGGCCGCCGGGACCGCCAGGTGAAGATCCGCGGGATGCGCATCGAGCCCGCCGAGCTGGAGGCCGCCCTCACCGCGCTGCCGGAGGTGACGCGGGCCGCCGTGGTGCCGCTGCCGCACGGTGCGCCGGTCAAGACCCACCTGGCCGCATGTGTGGTGCCCGCGCACCCGGCCGGGCCGGACCTCGGCGCCGCGGTCAAGGAGGCGGTCACCCGCGTGCTGCCCCCGGCGTTCGTCCCCGACTTCGTGGTCGGCGTACCGGACCTGCCGCTGAACCCCAACGGCAAGACCGACGCGGCGGCGCTGGCCGCACTCGTGGAGGAACACCGCGCCGCGGAGGCCGCCGCCCGCGCCGAGGCGGCGTCAGGGGAGGAGCTGCCGGAGGGCGTACGGGCCGTCATGTCCCTGGTGGCCGGGCTGCTGGGGGCCCCGATCGGTCCCGACGACGATCTGTTCGAGGCGGGCGGCACCTCCATCACCGCGATCCGGATCGCGCACTGGCTGACCGAGAGGTCCGGCGTACGGACCACCGCCGCGCAGGTGATGGGCCAGCACACCCCGCGCGGCCTCGCGGCCCTCCTGGACGGGTCGGCCACCGGGCGGGCCGCTGCACCGTCCGGGGAACCGTCCGAGCACCGCTGGCTGGCGGGCCTGCCGGTGCCGCAGTGGAGATTCTGGTACCTGTCGGTCACCAACCCCGGGAGCGGTGACGCCCACTGCCCACTGGAGTTCCACCTGGAGGGCGCCGTCGACGGCCCGGTGCTCGCGGCCGCGCTCCGCGAGGTGATCCGCCGTCACGAGGCGCTGCGGACGCTGCTGCACCGGGTGGGGGCGCGCGGGGTCCGGGCCGAGGTGATCGACGCCGCCGACGTACCGGACGTCCTGCGCCTGCGGACGGCGTCCGGTGCGGACGAGGCCGCACGGATCGTCGCGGAACTGCTGGACGAGCCCTTCGACTTGACGGAGCGGATCCCGGTCCGTGCCGCACTGGTCTCCTTGTCGCAGACCCGGCACACCCTGGCCCTCTCCCTCCACCACACCGCGTTCGACGGATGGTCGGCCGACCTCCTGTGCCGCGATCTGTCGGACGCCTACCGGGCGATCGCCTCGGGGACGGCCCTGCCGTGGACCGCCCCGACCCGCTATGCCGCGAGCTGGCTGCGGCAGGACCTCGCGGAGAGCGCGGCGGACCGCGCCGACCTGCTGGACTGGGGCCACGCCCTGCTCGGCGTCCCGGACCTGCCGCTGGCCGGGAAGGGGGAGCTGGCGCCGTTCGCCCCGGTCGAGGAGGTGCCGATCGAGGTGCCGGCGGAGCTGTACGGCGCCGCCGAGGCCGTGGCGGCCGAGCGCGGCGGCACCGCCCGGGCCGTCCTGCTGGCGGCGTGGGCGCGGGCGCTGCGCCGGCTGACCGGCGCCGACGACCTGGCGATAGGCGTCCCCGTCGCCGGCCGCACCAGCCCGGAGTCCGAGCAGGTGATCGGCTGCTTCGCCAACGCGGTGACCTGCCGGTTCCGGGGCGGCCCCGGCCAGGACCCCGAGGCCGACCTGGCGGCCGCACAGCGGGAGTTGGGCCTGGCGCTGCGGTTCCAGTTCCTGCCGACCGAACGGGTGCTACGCGCCGAGGCACCCCGTGACCGCACCCGCAACCCGTTCTGTCAGGCCGGTTTCGTCGTGCAGAACAACCGGGCCGCCGTGCTCGACCTGCCCGGTGTGCGCGCGACCGAGCGGCGCCGGGCCCGCACCCGGTCCAGTTTCGAGATCACGCTGGAGCTCACACAGGGCGCGGACGCGCCCGCCGCCCGCCTGTGGTACCGCACCGACGTGCTGTCGCAGCGGGCGGCACAGGAACTCGCCGGCCGGTGGCGGGACGAGCTGCGCACCCTCACCTCGGCACCGGGGTCGCCAGCTACTGAACGATCCTTGAACCCGCCTCTACCCGGCAGGGCGACGGTGAGGACATGACCACCCGAAACCTGATCGTCGCCCGGCTGGACCAGCGTCACCGCGACCGCGTGGCGGAGCTGTTCGCCCGGTCCGACGAGTCGGAGCTGCCGGAGCTGCTGGGGGTGCGGCGCCGCACGCTGTTCACCTTCCACGACCTCTACTTCCACCTGGTGGAGACCGACGAGGAGCTGCGGCCCCAGCTCGGCGAGGTGCACCAGCACCCGCTGTTCCGCGAGATCAACGAGGGTCTCGCCCCCTACGTCAAGCCCTACCACCCGTCCTGGAACGAGCCCAAGGACGCCCTGGCCTCGCCCTTCTACCAGTGGCGCCGTGCGTGAGGGCTCTGGCCCGAGTGAGGAGTGTTGATGAGTGAGACCAGTCAGGCCGCGGCGCGCAAGGTCGCGCTGGCGGATGTCCCGGCCAACCGGCGCCGCGGCGGTGACATCCGGGTGGTGCTGGGTCCGAAGACGGCCGGTGCGACCACCGGGTTCCTCGGCGTCCTGACCCTGGCGCCCGGTGAGTTCGTGTCCGAGCACTACCACCCGTACTCCGAGGAGTTCCTGTACGTCACCTCGGGCTCGATGACCGTCGTCATCGACGGCGAGCCGGTGGAGGCGGCGGCTGAGGAGGGCGTGCTGGTGCCGATCAACGCCCGGCACCGGGTGGTCAATTCCTCGGACGTCCCCGCCACGGCCGTCTTCCACCTGTGCCCGCTCGCGCCGGAGCCGGGCCTGGGCCATGTGGACACCGAGGAGCTGCCGAACCCGGACGCTCCGCACCCTGAGATCGCGGCCCGGTGATGGGCACCCACCACCGCTCCGCGGCGATCACCGGCATCGGGGTGGTCGCCCCCGGCGGCACCACCACCGAGGCGTTCTGGGCGCTGCTCACCTCCGGCACCACCGCCACCCGCGGGGTGACCCACTTCGACGCCTCCCGCTTCCAGTCGCGGATCGCGGCCGAGGCCGACTTCGACGCGGTCGCGGCCGGGCTCACCGAACGGCAGGGCGCCGTTCTCGACCGGGCCGCACAGTTCGCACTGGCCGCGGCCGGACAGGCGGTCGCCGACAGCGGCCTGACCGAGGCCAACCTGGTCCCGGAACGGACCGGCGTGGTGATCGGCAGCGCGGTCGGCTGCACCACCCGGCTGGAAGAGGGCTTCCTCAAGGTCAGCCACGGCGGCGAGCGCGGCTGGGTGGTCGACGAGGCCGAGGCCTCACCGGAGCTGTACGACCAGTTGGTGCCCAGCAGCATCCCCCGCGACGTCGCCTGGCGCTGGGGCGCCGAGGGCCCGGTCGTGATGATCTCGACGGGCTGCACGTCCGGAATCGACGCGGTCGGGCACGCGGCGCGGCTGATCGAGGAGGGCAGCGCCGACATCGTCATCGCGGGCGCCACCGACGCCCCGATCTCCCCGATCAGCATGGCCTGCTTCGACGCCATCAAGGCGACCTCCCGCAACAACGAGGGGGCTGCGACGGCGTCCCGGCCGTTCGACAAGACCCGCGACGGGTTCGTCATGGGCGAGGGAGCGGCGGTGTTCGTCCTGGAAGAGGCGGGAGCCGCGGCGCGGCGCGGCGCCCACGTCTACGCCGGGATCGCCGGCTACGCGAACCGGGGCAACGCCTACCACATGACCGGGCTGCGCCGTGACGGCAAGGAGATGGCCGAAGCCATCACGGTCGCGCTGGACCGGGCCGGGCTGTCCCCCGAGGACGTCGACTACATCAACGCGCACGGGTCCGGCACCAAGCAGAACGACCGGCACGAGACCGCGGCGTTCAAGCGGGCGCTGGGTCAGCGGGCCCATGAAGTCCCGGTCAGCTCCATCAAATCGATGGTCGGCCACTCCCTCGGCGCGATCGGATCGATCGAGATCGCCGCCTGCGCACTGGCCATCGAGCACGGCGTCGTGCCCCCGACGGCCAATCTCACCGAGAGCGATCCGGAGTGCGACCTGGACTATGTGCCCCGGGTCGCCCGGCGGGCGCCGGTGGATGTGGCGCTCACCGTGGGCAGCGGCTTCGGGGGCTTCCAATCAGCGATGTTGCTTCAGCGACCGGAGCCGCGAGATGAGTGAGTCAGCCAAGAACGCCCCGGTGGTGACCGGGCTGGGCGTGGTGGCCGCCAACGGTGTGGGCACCGAGGAGTACTGGGCGGCCACCCTGGCCGGCAAGAGCGGAATCGACCGGATCCGGTCGTTCGACCCGAGCGGCTACTCGGTCACCCTGGCCGGCTCGGCCGACGGGTTCTTCGCCGCGGAGCACGTGCGCGGCAAGCTGATGGTGCAGACCGACCGCTGGACACAGCTCGGCCTCGCGGCCGCGGACTGGGCCCTGCGCGATGCGCGCGTCGACCCCGCGGAGCTGCCCGACTACGGGCTGGGCGTCATCACTGCCAGCTCCTCCGGAGGCAACGCCTTCGGCCAGCGGGAGATCGAACAGCTGTGGACCGAGGGCCCGGAGGCGGTGGGGGTGTACCAGTCGGTCGCCTGGTTCTACGCCGCCACCACGGGCCAGGTGTCCATCGCCCACCGCGCCCGCGGCCGGTGCGGGGTGGTCATCGCCGAGCAGGCGGGCGCCCTCGACGCGCTCGGCCAGGCCCGGCGCACCCTCGGCGAGGACGGCGGAATCGTGCTCAGCGGCGGCACGGAGGCGCCGTTGAGCCCGTACGCACTGGTCTGCCAGATCGCCGGCGGCCGACTGTCCACCGGCGATGACCCGGCCACCGCTTACCTGCCGTTCGACGCCCGCGCCGCGGGGCATGTGCCGGGGGAGGGCGGCGCGATGCTGGTGGTGGAGACCGCCGAGTCCGCCGCGGCCCGCGGCGTCACCCCCTACGGCCGGATCACCGGCTACGCGGCGGGCTTCGACCCCCGTCCGGGCAGCGGGCGACCGCCCGCACTGGCCCGGGTGATCACCACCGCCCTCGCCGACGCCGGGGTGGCGCCGGGCGAGGTGGACGTGGTCTTCGCCGACGCCGCCGCCCTGCCGGAGCCGGACCGGCAGGAGGCCGCCGCACTGGTGGCGGTCTTCGGCCCGCACGGCGTGCCGGTGACCGCCCCCAAGACGCTGATCGGGCGGCTGTACGCGGGCGCCGGCGCGGTCGACACCGCCGCGGCCCTGCTGGCCATCCGCGACGCGGTCATCCCGCCGACCGCCGCCGTCGAGCCCGACCCGGCACACCGCATCGACCTGGTGTGCGGGGCGCCGCGCGAGGGCCGGGTGCGTACCGCGGTCGTGGTCGCGCGCGGCACCGGCGGCTTCACCTCGGCCCTGGTCGTCCAGGCCGCCTGATCCCAAGTCCCCGACAACGAACCGAACCTGGAGAGGAGACACGCTGTGTCCGAAACCGTGCCCGCCTTCACCCTGGCCGACCTGAAGAAGGCCATGCTCGCCGCGGTCGGCGACGACGACTCGATCGATCTGGACCGCGACATCCTGGACACCCCGATGAGCGACCTGGGCTTCGACTCCCTGGCCCTGATGAACGTCGCCGACGTCCTGGAGCGCGACCACGGCATCTGCATACCCGACGACAGCCTCGAGGAGACGATGGCCACCCCGCGCAAGGCGCTGGCCTACATCGAGGAGCTGCGGGTGGGGGCGGCGGCATGAGCGGCAGCACCGACAACCGGATCGTCATCGACGCGCCGTTGGACCACGTCTGGTCCCTGACCAATGACGTGGCGTCGTGGCCCGACCTGTTCTCCGAGTACGCCAAGGCCGAGATCCTCGACACCACCGGCCAGACGGTCCGCTTCCGGCTCACCATGCACCCCGACGACAACGGCAGGGTGTGGAGCTGGGTGTCCGAGCGCACCCCCGACCCGGTCTCGCGGACCGTGGTGGCGCGCCGGGTGGAGACCGGTCCGTTCGCGCACATGCACATCCGCTGGGACTACCAGGAGGTGCCGGGCGGGGTGGAGATGCGCTGGCGCCAGGACTTCGCCATGAAGCCGGACGCGCCGCTTGACGACGCGGCGATGACCGAGCGGATCAACCGTAAGACGGTCCGCGAGATGGGCCGGATCAAGTCCCTGGTGGAAGAGCGGGCGGCCGCCGGCGCCGGGTCCGGATGACCGGATACGGGCACGTACTCGCCGCGCTGGCCGCGCTGGCGAACGGCATCGCCGCGGGCATCATGCTCGCCACGGTGATCGGCATCGTGCCGCTGTTCCTCGCCCTCCCGTACGGCCGCTACGTCGAGACGGTCCAGTTCCTGCGGCCGCGGTTCGACCCCGTGATGCCGCTCACCAACGGGCTGACGCTGCTGCTCGACGTGGCGTTGACGGTCGGGCCGGCCCGGGGCACGGCCGCCGCCGGATGCGCCGCGGCCGCCCTGCTGCAGGCCGCGGTGATGGGCATCTCGATCGCCCGCAACGTCCCCGTGAACCGCATGGTGATGGCGCTGGACGCCACCCGGGAGCCGGCCGACTGGGCCCGCATCGACCCGCGCCGCCGCTGGCGGGCCTGGAACCTGGCCCGCACCCTGCTCGCGCTGACCGCCTTCGCCGTGAACGTCGTCGTCACCGCCACTGCCTAGGCAACGAAAGGAAACAACCGACATGACCGAACTGATCCCCCTGGATGGCAAGCGCGTCCTGGTCACCGGCGCCGGCCGGGGCATCGGCCGCGGCACAGCGCTGACGCTCGCCGCGTCCGGCGCGCACGTGCTGGCCTGCTACCGCAGCGGTGGCGAGCACATCGACGCACTCGCTGCGCAGCTGAAGGAGACGCCCGGCGATCACCACCTGATACAGGCGGACATCAGCTCCGCCGACGGTGTCGGGCAGCTCGTCGAGGAGGCCCGCGCGCGCTACGGCGGGCTCGACGGGCTGGTCAACAACGCCGGAGTGATCAGCCATGTGCCGATAGCCGACCTGCCGTACGAGGAGTGGAGCCGGGTCCTCGACACCAACCTGGGCGCGGTGTTCCGCCTCACCCAGCAGGTCCTGCCGCTGTTCGGCGAGCGCGCCTCGGTGGTGAACATCGGCTCGCGGGCCGCCACGGTCGGCATCCCGTTGCGCTCCCACTACACCGCGGCCAAGGCCGGCCTGATCGGGCTGACCCGCTCGCTGGCCAAGGAGCTCGGCGGCCGGGGCGTACGCGTGAACGTGGTGGCGCCCGGCGTGATCGCGACCGAGGCGGAGCTGCCGCAGGCGGTCGTCGAGAAGTACAGCAACCTCACCGCGGTCGGCCGCCTGGGCCGTACCGAGGAGATCGCCCACGCGGTCGCCTTCCTGCTCAGCGACCTGTCGTCCTACATCACCGGCGAGACCCTGCACGCCGACGGAGGGATCTGATGACCGCCACCGACCAGAACGCGCCGGGGACCTGCTTCCGGGTCCTGCTGCGCATGGAGCTGCACCCGGGCCGGGAGGAGGAGTTCGAGGAGGCGTGGCTGGCCGGCGCGGACATCATCACCTCCCAGCCCGCCAACCTCGGCCAGTGGCTCGCCGCGAGCACCGAGGAGCCGTCGGTCTACTACATCGTCAGTGACTGGACCGACGAGGCCGGCTTCCGGGAGTACGAGCACAGCGAGATCCACCTGGAGCACCGCAAGCGCCTCCACCCCTACCGCAAGAGCGGCTCGATGGCGGTCATGACCGTGCTCCGCGCGATGACCGGCGCCGCGGCGGCCGCCTGATGGCCGCCGAAGGGCAGCTCCGCGTGGTGCTGTACGCCTCGGCTCCCGAGAGCGACCCCGCGGCGGTCACCACCGCCTACCACCGGATCAGCCGCGGCCTCGCGGGCACTCCCGGCCTGCTCGGCAACGAGCTGCTGCGCAGCCTCGCCCGTCCGCACGACTACGCGGTGGTGAGCTACTGGGCCGGCGCCCAGGAGTTCCGGGCGTGGGAGGAGGGGGCCGAGCACCGCGCGGCGACGGCGCCGCTGCGCCCCTACCAGAGCGGTGCGGCCGGGGCGTTCGGGATCTACGAGGTCGTCGCCTCCTATGGCGGCGTCCCGGACGAGGCCTGCACGGGGGCGAACGGCGCCGGGAAGTGAGGGACGTGGCCCCCGGCGCGCCGGTGGCCCTCGTCCTCGGGGGCACCGGCTACCTCGGCCGCGCGATCTGCGCCGGGCTGCGCGACGAGGGCCACCGGGTGGTGGCCCTCGCGCGCCGCGGCGGCCCGGTGCCCGCGGGCTGTGCGGTCGTGACGGCGGACCTGTCGGCGGCCACGGCCCCCGAGCTCCTCCGGCTGCTGACCCGGTCCCGGCCGTCCCTGGTGGTGAACGCCACCGGGGCGCTGTGGGAGGTCACCGACAGCGCTATGGAGCGTGCCAACACCGAGGTGGTCCGGCGGCTGGTCGGCGCGCTGGGGGCCGTCCCCGGTCCCCGGCCGCGCCTGGTCCACCTCGGCACGGTGTACGAGTACGGGGCGCCGGCCGACGGCCGCGAGGCCATCGACGAGGACACCCCGGAACGCCCCACGACCCCGTACGGCAGGACCAAGCTGGCCGGGACCCGCCTCGTGACGGCAGCGGTCGCGGCGGGGCGCGTCGACGGATGCGTCCTGCGCCTGTCCACCGTGATCGGGCGGCATGCGCCGCGCAGCAGCCTGTTCGGCATGCTCGCGGCCCGGCTGCGCGAGGGCTCCGGGGTGCTGCGCGTCCCCCAACTGGACGGCCACCGGGACCTGGTGGACCTGCGGGACGTGGTCGACGCGGTGGTGGCCGCCGCCCGGACCCGCGACCGCACGCCCGTCCTCAACATCGCCGGCGGCCGTCCCGTACCGCTCGACGGGGCGGTCGACGCACTGATCCGGATCAGCGGAATGCCGGTGGTGCGCGAGTCCGAGCCGCGCGCGACGCCGCGCCGCGACGCCGGCGACAGCCGGCCGATCGGTGTCGGGAGTGCCCTGCGCGTCCTGGACTGGGTGCCCCGCCGCAGCACCCACGACTCTCTGACCGCCCTCTGGGAGTCCTCCAACGAGGTCCCATCGCAGCTCTGACCCACGTCACCACCCTGGTGAGCACAGCCAGCCGAACGAAAGGCCGCGATCGTGACCGACCCGGTCAAGCAACTCATCCTGGAGCAGACCCGCAAGCTACATCGCGACCGTGCATCGGGGATCGGCTTCGTCCCGGGTCAGACGATGATCCAGACTTCCGGTGCCCTGCTGGACGAGGACGACTGCGCGGCGCTGGTGGAGCAGGCCCTGTCGATGCGGATCGCCTCGGGGCCGTCGGCGATCCGCTTCGAGCGGCTCTTCGCCAGGAAGCTGGGGCTGCGCAAGGCGCATCTGACCAACTCCGGCTCCTCGGCCAACCTGCTGGCCGTGGCCGCCCTGTGCCAGCCGGAGCTGGAGGAGCGCAGACTGCGTCCCGGCGACGAGGTCATCACGGTCGCCGCCAGCTTTCCGACCACCGTCAACCCGCTCCTGCAGCACGGGCTGGTCCCCGTCTTCGTCGACGTGGACCTCGGTACCTACAACACCACGCTGGACCGGATCGCGGCCGCGGTCACCCCGAGGACCCGGGCCATCATGATGGCGCACACCCTCGGCAACCCCTTCCCGGCCGCGGAGATCGCCGAGTTCGCCGAGGCGCACGGACTGTTCCTGGTGGAGGACAACTGCGACGCGGTGCTGTCCACCTACCAGGGCAGGACCACCGGGACCTTCGGTGATCTGGCGACCGTCAGCTTCTACCCGGCCCACCACATCGCGATGGGTGAGGGCGGCTGTGTGCTGACGGACAACCTGGCGCTGGCGCGGGTGGTGGAATCGCTGCGCGACTGGGGCCGGGACTGCTGGTGCGAGCCGGGCGAGGACGACAAGTGTCTGCGCCGCTTCACCCACTCGATGGGGTCGCTGCCCGCCGGCTACGACCACAAGTACATCTTCTCCCACGTCGGTTACAACCTGAAGACCACCGACATCGCCGCCGCGCTCGGACTGACCCAGCTCGCCAAGCTGGACCGGTTCGTCGCGGCCCGGCGCCGCAACTGGCAGCGGCTGCGGGACGGGCTCGAGGGCGTCCCCGGGCTGCTGCTGCCGCGGCCCACCCCGGACAGCGATCCCAGCTGGTTCGGCTTCGTCCTCACCGTCGAGCCCGACGCCCCGTTCACCCGGCGCGAGTTGGTCGCGTTCCTGGAGGGCCGGAAGATCGCCACGAGGCTGCTGTTCGCCGGCAACCTGGCCCGCCAGCCCGCCTACCAGGGCCAGAACTACCGGGTCGTCGGTTCCCTCACCAACAGCGACCTCATCACCGAACAGACCTTCTGGATCGGCGTCTATCCGGGCATCACCGACGAGATGACCGACTACATGGTCGCCTCGATCCGCGAGTTCGTCGCGGGGGCCGGCCGATGACGCGGTCGGCCGGGACCGGGCGCCCGCCCGCCTTCGCCACGCCGCTGCGGGTGGGCACACCGAACATCGGCGACCGGGAGCGGTTCCTCGCCCGGCTGAACGGCGCGCTGGACCGCGGCTGGCTGTCCAACGGCGGGCCCCTGACCGCGGAGTTCGAGCAGCGCATCGCGGAGCAGTCCGGCACCCGCCATGCCGTGGCCACCTGCAACGCCACCGCGGCGCTGCAACTGGCCCTGCGGGCCGCCGGGCTGACCGGCGAGGTGATCGTGCCGGCGCTGACGTTCGCCGCCACCGCGCACGCGGTCTCCTGGATCGGCCTCACTCCGGTCTTCTGTGACGTGGATCCGCGCACCGGCCAGCTCGACCCGGCACACGCCGAAACCCTCATCGGCCCCGGCACCAGCGGCATCCTGGCCGTGCACCTGTGGGGCCGGGCCGCACCGGTCGAACGGCTGGAGAAGCTCGCCGCGGCGCACGGCCTGGCGCTGTTCTTCGACGCCGCGCACGCCTACGCCTGCACCCACGCCGGCGAGCCGGTCGGACGGGCCGGGAACGGCGAGGTCTTCAGCTTCCACTCGACCAAGTTCGTCAACGCCTTCGAGGGCGGAGCGCTGGTCACCGACGACGATGCCCTGGCCGAACGGGCCGTGCGGATGCGCAACTTCGGGATCGCCGGCGAGGACGTGGTCGAGCACATCGGGATCAACGCCAAGATGAGCGAGGCGGCCGCGGCGATGGGGCTGACCTCACTGGACTCCCTGGACCGGTTCGTCGCCCGCAACCTGGCGAACCTGCGCTGCTACGAGCGCGGTCTGGCGCGGGTGCCCGGACTGCGCCTGCTGCCCTTCCCCGAGGGGGAGCGCAACAACTACCAGTACGTGATCCTCGAGGTGGACGAGACGGTCGCCGGAATCGACCGGGACGAGCTGCTCGCCGTGCTCAAGAGGGACAACGTGCTGGCCCGGAAGTACTTCCACCCGGCCTGCCACTGGATGACGCCCTACCGCGGACCGGTCCGCCTGCCGCACGCCGAGGCGCTGTCGGCCCGGGTGCTGGCGCTGCCCACCGGAACGCAGGTCGGCGAGGCCGGAATCAGAGAGGTCTGCCGGATCATCCGGGCCGCGGTGCCCGCGTGGCCGGCGGAGTGAGGACGGAGGGTCCCCCATGTCCACCACCAGCGAGCACCTGCCCGCCGACGAGCAGCTGCCGGCCTTCCCGATGCGCCGGACCTGCCCGTACGATCCACCGCCGGAGTACGCCCGGCTGCGGGCGGAAGAGCCCGTGGCGCGGGTGCGGCTGGCCTCCGGGCAGACCGCCTGGGTCGTCTCCCGCTACGAGGACGTCCGGGCGCTCCTCGGCGACCCGCGCATCAGCTCCGACCGGTCCCGGCCCGGCTACCCGTTCCTCTCCGAGGAACTGGAGTACCTGCGGCACGTCAAGGTCTTCGTCGGCATGGACCCGCCGGAGCACGGCCCGCACCGCCGGGTGTTCGCACCCGAGTTCACCGCCTCCCGCATCCGGCTGCTGCGCCCCACCATGGAGCGGTACGTCGAGGAGTGCCTGGACCGGATGGCCGCGGTGCACGCGGCCGACGGGGTGGTGGATCTGGTCACCGAGCTGGCGCTGCCGGTGCCGACCCGGGCGATCGGCGAGCTGCTGGGCGTGCCGGCCGAACGGCTGCCGCGCTTCCACGAGCTGACCGGGGAGCTGATGCGCCCGGCCGAGGCCGCGGCGAGCGAGCACACCTTCCGTGAACTGGTCGGCTTCATGCGTACCTTGATCGCCGACAAGGTCGTCCGGCCCACCCCCGACCTCCTCGGCCGGGTCGCCGGCGCCCAGGCGGCGGCGGGGGAGATGCCCGCGCACGAACTGACGCTGATCGCGCTGCTCCTGCTGCTCGCCGGTTACGAGACCACGGCGAACATGATCTCGCTCGGCACGCTGCTGTTGCTGCGTGAGGACGAGGTCCGGGCCAAGGTGACCGCCGACCCGTCGCTGATGCCCCGGGTGGTGGAGGAGATGTTCCGCTACCTCACCGTTGCCGAGCTGGCCACCTGTCGGACCGCGCGCGAGGACATCGAGATCGGCGGGGTGGTGATCCGCGCCGGCGACGGCGTGATCCCGCTGGCCGCGGCCGCGGACCGCGATCCGGCGGCCTTCCCCGAGCCGGACCGGTTCGACCCGTTCCGGGCGGGCCCGCGCCACCTGGCCTTCGGGCACGGGCCGCACCAGTGCCTCGGCGCGCATCTGGCCCGGCTGGAGCTGGACGTGGTCTTCACCGCCCTGCTCAGGCGGTTTCCGGACCTTCGGACGGCGGTGCCGCCGGAGGAGATCCCGCTCCGGCACGAGTCGGTGCTGTTCGGGGCGGACCGGCTGCCGGTCACGTGGAGCGCCGAGGAACAGGAGGGGAGCCGCGATGCGGGTGTCCATTGAGCAGAGCAGGTGCATCGGGTCCGGCGAGTGCGTCGTCGCCCAGCCGGCGGTGTTCGGCCAGGACGAGGAGGAGGGCTTCGCCGTCCTGCTCGACGAGCGCCCCGGGCCACGGCTCGCGCCCGCCGTCCGGGCAGCCGCCGAGGGCTGCCCGGTGCGCGCCATCCGTCTCGAAGCCGAGTCGAACGAAACCGGATCGGCACGGGATGGACTCGGCCCGGGCGACCACGCCCGCTCGCACTTCTGAGGAGTGTACGAAGAATGGACGTCCTGCCCCTGTCCGAGGCCGGGCTCGACGACGCGCCGCGCGTCGGCCGGAAGGCCGCTGTGCTCGGTGAGTTGCTGACGGCCGGCTACCAGGTACCCGAAGGCTGGGTCATCGGCGCCGCCGCTCTGGAAACGGAGTTCGGGCAGGAATCACCGGGTCGGCAGCGGGCGGGGACGCTGCGCGAGCGGCTCGGTGAGGTGCTGACCGCCGCCGGCGGCCGCGCCGTGGCGGTGCGCTCCTCGGGCGTTGCCGAAGACCTCGCGGGGTTGTCGTACGCGGGTCAGTACGAGTCGTTCGTGAACCTGCGCAGCCTGGACGAGGTGTTCGAGGCCGTGCGCGCCTGCTGGGCGTCGGGGTTCAGCGAGCGGGTCGCCGCCTACGGCGGCGGCGCGGAGGGCGGCGTCGGCGTACTCATCCAGGTCATGGTGGACGCGGAGGTGGCCGGCGCGGCGTTCAGCGTCAACGTGGTCACGCTCGACCCCGAGGAAGTCGTGGTGAGCGCGGTGCGCGGCCTCGGCGTACGGCTCATGGCCGGGGAGGTCACCGCCGAGGAGTGGGCGGTCACCACCGACGGGCGGGCCCGCCGGACCTCCGGCGAGGACGAGGTCGCCACGCCCGGACAGATCCGGCAGGTCGCCGAGTTGGCCCGGTCGGTCGCCGCCCGGTTCGGCCGCCCGCAGAACATCGAATGGGCGTTCCACGGCGGACGGCTGTGGCTGTTACAGGCCCGGCCGGTCACCGGGGTGCCGGATGCGCTCGTGCCGCACGTGCCGATACCGGCCCAGGCACCGCCGGGCACCTCGATGCGCGACCCCAACTTCGACCGTCCCTGGGCACCCTTCGTCCGTTCGGTGCTCCTGCCGGTCCTCACCGCGGCCTCGCCGCACCTGTTCGCCTTCAGCACCGGCCTGCGGCCCCGTCCGGTCGTGATCGGCGGCTGGCCCTATGCCAACTACCGGCCCGACACCGCCGCGCAGCTGATGGCGCGGATGGAGGAGATCGCGGACCGGGTCGCGGACGGGGAGCCCCGACGGCTGATCCAGCGCTGGCACGACGGGTGGAAGGCCGAGAGCGCCGGGCAGATCGCCCGGCTGCGGTCGGTCACCCTGCCCCGTCTGCCCGATGAGGGCCTCGTCGGGCACCTTGACGCGCTGCGCGAGGCGTTCGCGGTGCTGCACGACCGCTACTTCCGGCTCAGCGGCGCCTCCGCGTTCCTGCTCGGCCGGCTCGGCCACACCTGCTCCGAGCTTCTGGGCTGGGAGCCCGGCAAGACGCTCGAACTGCGCGGTGGGCTCGCCGGCGACCATGTGCCGGCCACCGCGCTCCTGGGCGACCTGGCCCGGCTGGCCGCCGCCAGGCCGCGGGTGCGCGCGGCGCTGGAGGCCGGTGACCACCCCGTCGACCCCGACTTCGACGCGGCCTTCACCGCGTACCTCGCCGAGCACGGGCACCGCACGCCCGGCTTCACCCTCACCGAACCGACCCTGGCCGAGCAGCCCGAGGTGGTGCTCGGACTCGTCCGTGCCCAGCTCGACGCCCCTTACGACGTGGTGGCCGAGCGGGCCCGGCTGGCCGCCCGCCGCGACGCCGCGGTGGCGGAAGCCCGCACGGCGCTCTCCGCACGGGGCGCCGCCGACCGCGAGCGGTTCGAGACGGCCCTGGCCGACTCGGACCTGAGCTGCTCGGTACGGGACGAGAAGTCCGCGCACGCGGTGTCGCTGTGGGCCCTGCTGCGCTACGCGATGCTGGAGGCGGGATCCCGCCTCGCCACCCGCGGCGCCCTGGCCACCCGCGACGACGTGCTCTTCCTGGAGTATGAGGAGACCCTGGCGGCCCTTCAGGGAACGCCGCCCGCCGTGGTCGAACTGGCCCGGCACCGCGGCGCGTACGCCTGGGCGCTGGCACACCCCGGCCCGCCGGTGTACGGCCCGCCCCCGCGACCGGTGGCGGCCGGGCCCGGCCTGGCGGAGCCGTCCCCCGGGGCGCGCGCCGTGATGAACGCCGCCGAGTGGACGATGAGCGTCTTCGGCGCGGGCGCCGGTGCGGGCCGGAAGGACGAGGGGGACACGCTGTACGGCGTGGCCGCGTCCGCCGGGCGGTACACGGGCCTGGCGCGGGTCATCACCAGCGCGGCCGAGTTCGGCCGCCTGCGCGCCGGCGAAGTCCTCGTCTGCCCGCAGACCACCGCTCAATGGGCCGTGCTGTTCCCGTCGGTGGGCGCGCTGGTCACCGACCGCGGCAGCCTGCTGTCCCACCCGGCGGCCCTCGCCCGGGAGTACGGAGTGCCCGCGGTCGTGGCCACCGGTGACGCGACCAGTGTCTTCCACGACGGCGATCTGCTCGTGGTGGACGGCTCGTCCGGCACGGTCCGCCGGGCCACGAGCTGAATCGGAGGAGCATCCATGACCACGCGCCGGATCGACGTACACCACCACGCCATCCTTCCGAGGATCGCCGAGCTGATGCGGGAGGTGGGCGCCCCCTTCAAGATCCCCTGGACGCTCGACGGGACCGAGCGGCTGATGGCGGCGGGCGGCATCGAGTCAGCGCTGATCTCGAACGCGATCCCCGGGGACTTCTTCTCCGACGCCGCCACCGCCGCCCGCTTCAACCGGGCCGCCAACGAGGCCGTCGCCGAGTTCGCCGGTGACCGCCGGCAGACCTTCGGCCTGTTGGCCGGGCTGCCGATGCCGCACGTCGACGCGGCCCTGGCGGAGCTGGCGCACGCCTACGACGAGCTGGACGCCGACGGGGTCGTGCTGATCCCGCACTCCGGCGGCGCCTACCTGGGCGATCCGCTGTACGAGCCGCTGCTGGCCGAGTTGAACCGCCGTGCCGCGGTGGTGCTGGTGCACCCCATGGCCCTTCCGGACACCGCGCCCATGAACGTGCCGTACGTGCTGGCCGACTTCCTGCTCGACACGACGCGCGGCGGGCTGAGCCTGATCCTCTCCGGCGCGCTCGACCGGTTCCCGGACATCAGGTTCGTCCTGTCGCACGGTGGCGGATTCCTGCCCTACGCCGCCTCCCGGGTGCAGTGGCTCGGGCCGGCCTTCTTCGGCCACGACCCGGAGCGGATAGCCCAGGGGCTGCACCGGCTGTACTACGACACGGCGCTCACCGGCCCGTCGGCGCTGCCGAGCCTGCTCCAGGTCGTACCGCCGGAGCGGATCCTGTTCGGCACCGACTGGTGCGCCGCGCCCGCCGACGCCGTGGCCGCCTGTGTGCGCGGCCTCGACGCCGCGCCGCTCACCCCCTCCCAGCGGCGGCTGATCGACCGGGAGAACGCGCTGGCGCTGTTCCCGCGCTTCGCCGGAGCCGCCGCACCGGTGATCCCAGATTCCGACAAGGACGGACGGAGGACATGAAGAAGCTCACAAGACCGTTGCACGTGGTGATTTCGGGCGCCGGGGTCGGCGGCCTGTGCCTGGCCCAGGGCCTGCGCGCACGCGGCGTCGAGGTGTCGGTGTACGAGACCGACCCGACCCCGGACTCGCGGCTGCAGGGATACCGGCTGCGGATCGACGAGTTCGGCCGCAAGGCGCTCGCCGCATGCCTTCCCGAAAGGCTCTACGCGCTCGTCGAAGCGACCTCGAACCGGCTCTACATGCCGCGCGGCGTCTCCTACGACGAGCAGCTGGGCGAGCTGGCAGCGCACCGCCCGATGGGGACCCCCCTGGACCCGGCGCGGGCCAGCATGGTGGTCAACCGGCGGACGCTGCGGCAGATCCTGCTGACCGGCCTGCGCGACACGGTGCGCTTCGGCCGTACCGTCGCCGGCTACGAGACCGCCGGCGATCAGGTGACGGTGCGCTTCTCGGACGGGGACACCGTCACCGCCGATGTGTTCGTCATCGCCGACGGCGTCAACTCCCTCGCCCGGCAACAGCGGTTGCCGGAGGCGGAGGTCCTCTGCACCGGCCTGCGCGGCATCTACGGGCACATGGCGCTGGACGCCGAAGCGCTGTCGTGGATCCCGCCGGAGCTGCTCGGCGGCTCGCGGCCCGTCCTGGGTCCGCACCGCCGGACGCTGGCACTCGGGGTGTTCCAGCCGCGTACGCCGATCCCGGAGGCGGTGCGCCGGTATGCGCCCGAGGCCGAGCTCGACCCCGTCCCCGACTACCTCAAGTGGACCCTGGTCGCCCCGGCCGACGGCTATCCGGTGCCCGAGCGGGAACTGTTCACCGCCGATCCGCTCCGACTGCACGCCCTGGCCGTGGAGATGACCGACGGCTGGCACCCGGTCCTGCGCCGGATGGTCGCGCAGGCCCACCGGGAGAGCACGTTCGCCCTGTCGATCCGGGCCGTGCCGCTGCCCGGGCGCTGGGAGCCGAGCCGGATCACGCTCCTGGGCGACTGCATCCACGCCACGACACCGGTGGGCGGCGTGGGCGCCAACACGGCACTGCGCGATGCCGCACTGCTGTCGTCCCGACTGGGCGACGCCGCGGAGCGCCGGCTGGACCCCGTGGCGGCGGTCGCCGCGTACGAGGACACCATGCGCGGCTACGCCCACGAGGCGGTGCAGGGCTCGCTGCGCGGCGCCGAGACCGTGTTCCGCGCCCGCCGGCTCACTCAGGTCTGAACCGGACAGGTGAGGACCGCCCCGACAGGTGAGGACCGGGCAGGTCGCACGGTCCTGGAAGGAAAGCTCTTGATGTCGTTGACCGTCTTGCGCGGGCCAGCCGCGCGTACCGCGTATCCCTTGCTGCTCGACA
Organism: Streptomyces sp. NPDC020742; assembly: GCF_040641675.1. Classification (NCBI taxonomy): domain Bacteria; kingdom Bacillati; phylum Actinomycetota; class Actinomycetes; order Kitasatosporales; family Streptomycetaceae; genus Streptomyces; species Streptomyces sp. NPDC020742. The sequence continues at coordinate 73,085 of NZ_JBFAEA010000006.1, read as the reverse complement.
TGGCGGCGCCCGCGGCCAGCTTCTTCGTCCTGCACTTCCTCTTCGGGGCCGGACCGGTGCTCGCGCTGAGCGTCGGGGCGGCCGCGGCGGGGCTGCGCACCGTCGTCGGCTGCGTCCGGACGCGCCGGCTCAGCGCCTTCCCGCTGATGATGATGGTGACGCTGGTCGGCAGCCTGGTCCTGACCTTCGTCACCGGGGACGCCCGGCTGGTGCTGGCCAAGTCGGCCGTGGTGCCCGCGCTGGGCGGCGTCTACGGCCTGATCACCACGTTCTTCGGGCGGACCGTGATCAACGATGTGGTGACCCCCTTCATCACCAAGGGCGACCCGCGGCTGATGGCCGCCTGGGACGCCGCCTGGGCCGAGGACCCGGCGTTCGCCCGCCGGTTCCGGTTGCTCAACGTCCTCTGGGGCGTCGGGTTCATCGTGGCGGCCGTGCTCCGGATAGCGATCGTCTACACCACCCCGCTGAGCGTGGCGGTCGTGGTGTCCCCGCTGCCGACCGTGGTCGCGCTGGTCGGTCTCGCGCTGGCCAGCAGGGTGCTCGGCAGGCCGTTGCTGGCCACGATGCGGGCACGGGCGCTCGCCGCCGCGAAGGCCCGCGGGACCGGGCTGCCGAAGGCGGCGCCGGCCAGGGCGGAGGTCGCGGTCGGTGGCTGATCGGCGGTCCGCTCCGCGCGGCTTGTGGGTGCGCCGGCTGTGGCGATTCCTCGGCCGGCACCGCTTCGACCTGGTCCTGGCCTTCCTGGCCGCCTGTGGGGGCTCCCTGCTGTCGGCGGTCGTGCCCCTGGCCCAGCAGCGGATCGTCGATGCGGCGGTCCAGGGGCAGCCCGAGCAGGCGCGGCGGTGGGTGGTGCTCTTCGTGGTGATCGCGGTGGTCACGTTCGCGGCCAAGCGGTCCTGCCTGCACCGCCAGGCGAAGATCGTCACCGAGGTGCAGTACCGGCTGCGCGACCTGTTGCACCGGCACGGCCAGCAACTCGGCGGCCCGGCGCGCCAGGAGCTGTCGTCGGGGCAGATCATCTCCCGGGTCAACTCGGACACCGGCACGCTGGTGCGGGCCCTGGCCACGCTTCCGGGGGCGTTCGGCGCGGTGCTGTTCACGGTGGGCGGCCTCGTCGCGATGGTGGTGATCAGCCCTCCGCTCGCCGCCTGCACCGCGCTACTGATCCCGGTGCTGGTCTACCTCGCACAGCGGGGCGGGCGGGAGCTGAGCGAGGCCACCGGGCAGGCTCAGCAGCGGCAGGGCGAGCTGACCCAGGCGGTGTCGCAGACGCTCGCCGGGATCCGCGTGGTCAAGGCCTACCGGCAGGAGCGCCGCGAGGCCCGCCGGGTCGGGGACGAGTCGGCCGAGCTGCTCCGGGCGCGCCGGGACGCGGCGCGTCTGCAGGCGCGCAAGGAGGCGCTGCTGACCGCGGCTCCCGTCGCCGGGCAGCTGGTCGTGCTGCTGGTCGGCGGCTGGCTGGCGTTGCGCGGCGAGGTCACCGTCGGCGCCTTCCTGGCCGCAACGGGCTTCCTGGCCATGCTGGTCGGGCCGACCGCCGTCCTGGCCAAGACCATCACCACGCTGAACCGGGCACGGGCCTCGGCGGGCCGCATCTTCGAGGTGCTCGACGCGGTGCCGGCCGTGGTCGAGCGGCCGGGCGCCCGGCCGCTCCCGGACGGCCCCGGCGAGCTGACGTTCGACCATGTGGTCTTCGGATACCAGCCGGACCGTCCGGTGCTCGACGGCTTCACGCTGCGCATCGCGCCCGGCGAAACCGTCGCGTTGCTCGGCGCGTCGGGCTCGGGCAAGACCACGGCGGCGATGCTGCCCGCGCGCTTCCACGACCCGTCGTCCGGACGGGTCCTGCTCGACGGGGTCGACGTGGCCTCGGTGACGCTGGAATCGCTCCGTGCGCAGGCCACCATGGCGTTCGAGGACCCGTTCCTGTTCTCCGGGACGATCCGGGAGAACATCGCCTACGGCCGCCCCGACGCCACCGACGCGGAGGTCGAGACGGCCGCGGCCCGCGCGGGCCTGGCCGACTTCGTCGCCGGCCTGCCCGAGGGGTTCGGCACCGCGGTGGGGCCGCGGGGGCTGGGCCTGTCCGGCGGGCAGCTGCAACGGGTCGCGCTGGCCCGCGCACTGCTGACCGACCCGCGCGTGCTGGTCCTCGACGGTGTCACCAGCTCGGTGCACCCCGTGCTGGAGCAGGAGATCGCCGAGACCTTGCGGGAAGCGACCGCGGGTCGCACCACGCTGATCGTCGGCAACCGTCCGGCGCTGATCGCCCTCGCCGACCGGGTCGTGCTGCTCGCCGACGGGGCCGTCGTGGCCGAGGGCACCCATGAAGAGCTGTGGCGCGACCACGCCGGCTACCGCGCGCTGCTGGCCGATCCCGCGCCGCCCGCACCGCAGGCCGAGCCGGTACGGCGGCAGGCCGCCAGGCGCCACGCGAAGCGGACACCGCCCGTCAACGAGCCGGCTGACGAAGGCGGGCGGTTCCGCTGGACGGAACTCCTGCGCACCCATCGGACGGCCCTGCTGGGCGTGGCCCTGCTCGTGCTGCTCGACGCCGTGGGCGGCGCGGCCCGTCCGGTTCTCGCCCGCCGGGTGATCGACCTGGGTCTGGGCGGTGACCGATGGGCGCTGGCCGGATACGGCGCGGCGTTCGCCGCGGTGGTCGCCGTCCAGTACGGGGGGCTCCGGGGGCTCATGGTGATGACGAACGACGTCGGGCAGCGCATCGTGCACGCGCTGCGGACCCGGTTGTGGTCGCACCTGCTGCGGCTTCCGGTGGATCACATCGAGCGCCACCGGGGCGGCGACCTGCTCACGGTCGTCGCGACCGACGCCGACGCGGTGTCCGACATGCTCTCCTCCGGTCTGGCGAGCATCGTGGTGGCGTTCTGCGCCTTCCTGGTGGCGTTCGTCGTGATCACCACCGTCAGCGTGGAACTGGCGGGCGTGGTGCTGGCGACGCTGGTGCTGCTCTTGGTGCTCGCGCTGGTCTGCCAGCGGCTGTCGGCGCGGCAGTACCGGATGACCCGGCAGCGGATCACCGAGCTCACCGGCAGTCTGGAGGAGAGCCTCGCGGGTTCCCGGGAGTCCCAGGCCTACGGGGCGGCCGAGCGGCGCCAGGAGGTGTTCCGCGCCGCGGCGCGCGGCTACGCCGAGGCCAGGATGCGGACCCAGCGCCTGGTGGCGACCTACTTCCCGCTCCTCGACCTGGTCTTCGACCTGGGTACGGTCGCGCTGCTCGGCATCGGCGCCGTGCTGATCCAGGGCCACCGGGTCGACCCGGCCGGACTGGTCGTGTGCGTGCTGTGTCTGGGCCTGATATCCCCGGCGCTGCAGCAGATGTTCGGGCTCTTCGACTCCTGGCAGCAACTGCGGGTCTCCCAGGACCGCATCGGCCGGATCTTCGCCGTCGACCCCGATCTGAAGGGCTGCGCCACGAGGGCGTGGACTTCGTGGCATCCGGACGGAGCATGGCTCCGGCTGACCGGAGTCGGGTTCCGCTACAAGGACGGCCCCGAGGTCCTGCACGACGTGGACCTGGACGTCTCGCCGGGAGAGACGCTCGCGGTGGTCGGCGCCTCAGGAGCGGGCAAGTCCACCCTCGTCAAGCTGATCGCCGGACTGCACTCGCCCACCGCCGGCCAGGTCCTGCTGGACGGGATCGAGCTCCGTTCGGCCTGGCCAGCGGGCGACCAGGCGGCCCTCGGGTACGTGCCCCAGGAGCCGTTCCTGCTGTCGGTCAGCCTCCGGGAGAACATCGCCTACGGCCGTGCGGACGCCACCGACGCGGAGATCGAGGCCGCCGCCGAACTGGCCGGTGTCCACGAGGTCATCAGGTCCCTCCCCGGCGGCTATCACCATGTGCTCGACGAACGGACCGGCACGCTCTCGGCGGGCCAGCGGCAACAGGTCTGCCTGGCCCGCGCGCTGCTGGCCGATCCGGCGCTGCTGCTGCTTGACGAGGCCACCTCGCACGGAGACCCCACCCTGCTGGAGGCCGTCCTCCGTGCCGCCCGGGGCCGCACCACCGTCATGATCACCCATCGGCCGGCGGACGCCAGGCACGCCGACCGGGTCGCGGTGCTGGTCGACGGGCAGCTGGCCGAGGTGGGCGGACACGAGGAACTCATGTCCGCCGGAGGCCACTACGCCGCGCTCTGGGGCGCGGCCGTCCACTGAGGAGACCGGGGCCGCCGGACAACGGCCCCGGGACCTCAGCCGGCCTGCCCCGGACAGGCCTCGTACGGGGGAAGCCGTCCGGCGTCCAGCAGTTCGCGCAGCGAGGGGGCGTCGGCGTCGCCCGGCGACATGATGGGCGGACGCGGCAGTTGCAGCGGAAGGCCGATCTCCGGATCGAACACGTCCACGGTGACGACGTCCTGCGGCACATAGCCCGCGGTGCACTGGTACTGGACGCAGGTGTCGTCCTCCACGGCGTAGAAGGCGTGGCCCATGCCCTCGCCGAGGTACACCGCCGCACCGGATCCGGCGTCCAGCACGGTCATCTCGTAGCTGCCGAAGGTGGGGGAGCCGACCCGCAGATCGACCGCGAAATCGAGAATGGTGCCGCGCAGACAGCTCACGAGCTTGGCCTGACCCGGTGGCACCGCCGTGCCGTGGATGCCCCGCAGGACGCCCCGGTGCGAGACCGAGACATTGGTCTGGACGATCCGGACCGGGCGGCCGACCGCCTCCGACAGGGCGTCCTCCCGATAGGTCTCGAAGAACTGGCCCCGGTCGTCGGCGAAGGGGGTCGAGGTGACCAGCAGGACGTCAGGGATGCGCAACGGCCTGACCTGCATGCTTCGCGTAATTACGATTCCCATGGCGCCACCTTGGCCGCGTCCGGTCGAGCCGGGTTGGTGGGCGGGCAGGCGTCCAGACGCCTGCGATCGGTTCTTGAACCACGACGGCCAGGCTTCCGGGCATGAGCATTGCCACGTCCGTGCCGCACCCCGCTGTGGAGACGGCCCGCCGGTTCGCCCGATCGAGCCGCACCCACGACGGCCTGCGGTGCCCCAACGCCGCATTCGACGCCTGGTTCGCGCGGCAGCGCCTGGTCAACCGGTTCGAGGTCACTCCGGTCCCGTTCAGCCGGCTGCGCGGGTGGCGGTTCCGGTCCGACACCGGCGACCTGGTCCACGACAGCGGCGGTTTCTTCCGGATCGAGGGCCTGCACGTCACCGGTGACCTCGGTGAGTGGTCCCAACCCGTCATCAACCAGCGGGAGATCGGCATCCTCGGCATCCTGGTCAAGGAGTTCGACGGTGTGCCGCACCTGCTGATGCAGGCCAAGATGGAGCCGGGCAACATCAACACCGTCCAGTTGTCCCCGACCGTGCAGGCCACGAGGAGCAACCACACCGGCGTGCACGGCGGCCGCGCCGTCCCGTACCTGGAGTACTTCACCGACGGCTCCCGGTCCCGGACGATCGTGGACGTGCCGCAGTCCGAGCAGGGCTCGTGGTTCCTGCGCAAGCGCAATCGCAACATGCTGGTCGAGGTGGTCGAGGACGTACCCGACCACCCCGACTTCCGCTGGCTGACGCTCGGCCAGGTCAACCGGCTGCTGCGGAGGGACAACGTGGTGAACATGGACGCCCGGTCCGTCCTGTCGTGCATTCCGTGTCTGCCCGACGAGCCGGCCGGCGGCGCGTACGGCCGCGCCCTCCACGAGGCGCTGCGGCCCGGATCGTGGTCGCTGCGCAGCGACGCGGAGGTCCTGCACTGGATCTCCGATCTGAAATCGCGCCGCGAACTCACCCAGCAGCGGATCCCGTTGAGCGACGCCGCGCCGTGGCGGCGCGGCCCGGCCGCGATCACTCATCCGACGGGCCGGTACTTCCGCGTGCTCGCGGCCGAGATCGCCGCCGCCAACCGGGAGGTGCCCGGCTGGACCCAGCCGCTGCTCGAACCGGCCGGCCGGGGCGTCGTGGCCTTCCTCACCCGCCGCATCAACGGCGTTCTGCACATCCTGCTGAACGCCCGGTCGGAAGCGGGCTGCATGGACGTGCTGGAACTCGCCCCCACGGTGCAGTACCAGCCGTGCAACCACCCCGGCCGGCCGCCGCGCTTCAGCCGTGCGGCAGAGGACCCCGCCCGCCTGGTCTACGACACCCTCCAGTCGGAGGAGGGCGGCCGGTTCATGTACGCCGAGAGCCACTACCGGATCGCCGAGGTGGATGACGCCTGCCCGCTGGACGTGCCCGAGGACTTCACCTGGGTGACGCCGCGTCAGGTCATGGACCTGCTCCGGCACGGCTACTACCTGAACATGCAGGCCCGCAGCCTGTTCGCCGCCCTCCTGGCACTGGCATGAGCACCGCACCCCCCGCCACGCGGTGCGGCGCGGCCTCGCCGTCGGACGCCCCGCTCCGCTTCGCGGTCCTCGGCGCGGCCGACATCGCCTGGCGCCGCATGCTTCCGGCCATGACGGCTCTTCCCGGCACGGACGTCGCGGTGGTGGCCAGCAGACGCCCGGAGCAGGCGGCCCGGTTCGCCGAACGCTTCGGTGCGGACACCGCGCCGGACTACGCCTCCGCGCTGGCCCACCCCGGTGCCGACGCCGTCTACCTTCCGCTTCCGAACGCCCTGCACGCCCCCTGGGCCGAACGGGCGCTGGAAGCGGGCAAGCACGTCCTCGTCGAGAAGCCCCTCGCCACCGATGCCACCGCCGTCGCCCGGCTCCAGCAGCTGGCCCGCCGCCGTGGCCTGGTCCTGCGCGAGAGCATGATGTTCGTGCACCACCGCCAGCACGCCGAGGTGCGGCGTCTGGTCGCCGAAGGCGTCATCGGGGCCCCGCTGTCCTTCTCCGCCGCCTTCACCGTGCCCGCCCGCCCGCCCGGGGACATCCGGCTGAACGCCGGCCTGGGCGGCGGAGCCCTGCTCGACACCGCGGTCTATCCCGTACGCGCCGCCCTGATGCACCTCGGCTCCGGCCTGGAGGTGCTCGGAGCGGCCCTGCGCCACGAGGACGGCACCGACACCGGTGGCAGCGCCCTGCTGGTGTCCCCGGAAGGGGTCACCGCCCAGCTGGAGTGGGGCTTCGGGCGCCCCTACCGCTGCCACTACGACATCGTCGGACCCTCAGGCGAGCTGCGGGTCGAACGGGCCTTCACCCCGCCCGCCGACCACGTGCCGGTGCTGCGCCACACCATGGACGGCCGCACGGACGGGATCAGGCTGCGGCCGCACGACCAGTTCCAGGCGGTGCTGGCCGCCTTCCGCGCGGAGGTCGCGGGCGGACGCCCCGACGCGGCGGACCAGGCCACCAGCCTCGCCCAGGCACAGCTGATCGACCGCATCAGGCGCCTCGCCCACCTCGTCTGAACAACGGAAAGGAGCGCTCCGGATGAAGCACGCCGGCCGGGCCATGGTGTTCGGCGGTACCGGATTCGTGGGGAGGCACCTCTGCGCGGCCTTCGCGCGCCATGGCTGGGACGTCGTCTCCGTCGCCCGCCGCCCGGCCGAGGTGCCCGGCGCCCGGCTGACACTCCCGCTCGACGCGGTGCACGCCGCGGCCGCAGCCGTCCCCCGACTGCTCAAGGCCCACGGGCCCGATGTGGTGGTGAACGCGGCGGGCAGCTACTGGGGGCTGGACGAAGCGCAGCTGCAGACGTCGTTCGGCACCCTCACCGCACGCCTGCTGGCCGCCGTGGACGGTCGCCCGGTGCGGTTCCTCCAGCTCGGCAGCGTCATGGAGCACGCGCCCACGCCACGGGGGCACGCACTGACCGCACGCTCTCCGATCGGTCCGACCGGTGCGTACGGCCGTGCCAAACTCGCCGCCACCCGGGCCGTCCTGGACAGCGGCCACAACGCCCTGGTGCTGCGGCCCACCAACTCGGTCGGCCCGGGCGTCCACCGGCACAGCCTGGTCGGCAGGGTGGCCGGGGAGCTCCGCCGGGCGCGGGACACCCGCTCGGCGGCCGAGATCACGCTGGCCCCGCTGCGCGCCGAACGCGACTACCTGGACGTACGCGATCTCGGGGACGCCGTCGTGGCGGCCGCGTCCGCGACCGCGCAGGGGGTGGTGAACATCGGCTCCGGCCATGCCTGTCCGGTCCGCGGCCTGGTCGAGGAGCTGGTGGAGCTGAGCGGCGTACCGGCCAGGATCATCGAGCGGGAGCCCGAGGCCGGCGGACCGGTCGCTCCGGGGTCCGCCGCGGAGTGGCTGCGGGTCGACCCGGCGCCCGCCCGGGAGCTCCTCGGCTGGTCGGCGTCCCGCACGCTGTCCGGAGCCCTGGCCGACCTCTGGGCGGAGCCGCGCGGCTCCGCCGGCGGCTGAACCACGGGCGTCGGGCGGCGCGGGGCCCACCGTGCAGCGCAACGTGGGGGGAAGGGCGCTTCACGCGCCCTTCCCCCCACGTGCTGTCGTGCACAGCCGTCGTGCCGAGCTCAGCCCAGCAGGGACTGGCGGAGGCGGCGGAGGTCCGCGGCGCCGACGCCCATCCCCTTGTCGAGGTAGCCGTCGAACGAGCCGAAGGACGCGTCGACTTGCTGGAAGGCGGCGTCCAGGTACTCCGTCCAGGCGTAGGTGGCGCCGAAGGTCAGGTTGCTCAGCAGGAACTCCTCGTTGACCTGGGCGCGGTCGACTCCGAGGATCGTCATCAGGACGGCGGTGGCCCAACCGGTCCGGTAGGTACCGGAGTTGCAGTGCAGATAGAACGGCTTGCCGCCCAGCGCCGCGACCTCGCGGACGGCGAGGCCGAAGGAGGCGCGGGCCTCCGGAAGGGTCACATAGCCACGGAACTCACTCAGCACGTTCGGGTCGGGCTTGGTGGTGTCGCCGCCGGGCTGACGGCCGCCGCCCGGGTCCTCGATGGGCGCCAGGACCGTCCGCACGCCCGGGGGGAGCCGATCGGGCGCGCTCTTGTCGCGTTCGGCGCGGCTGAGGAAATTGACGCTCGCGGCCAGCTTGAGGGCGGAGAGCTGGGGGAAGCCGGTATCGCTGACCCGGCTGAGCGTGCTGCCGCGGTAGAAGGTGTGCGGGACGATCTTGCCGGCGGTGGCCTTCCAGCCGCCGACGTCCCGGATGTTGAAGGCGCCGTCCACGTCGACGAAGCGCCGGCGCGGGTCGTCCGGTGGGTAGTCGGCGGCGCGTGCGGCGGGGACGCGGCTGACGGCGAGGCCGAGGACGGCCGCGCCGATACCGGCCAGTGCCTTTCGGCGGCTAACGGGGAAGGTACGGGTCAAAGCTGGCATGTGGACTCCTCGTGAGTGCGGTGGGCCGGCCGTGCGGGCGGCCCTCATCAGCGGCGGCCGATGATCAGGGTGTCGGTGGGGCCGAGCGGGCGGGTGGAGATGTCCTGGCAGCCCGCGTCGGACAGCCACTGGTGGCACTCGGCGGCGGTGTACTCCGAGCCGCCCTCGGTGACCAGCAGCATGTTGAGACTGACCAGGGTCCTCGCCAGGTCCGCCGGCTCCTCGGGGAGGACGGCGTCGTAGATCAGCAGGGCGCCGCCGGGCCGGACGGCCGCGTACGCCTTCTTCACCAGGTAGGCGCGCTGCTCCGGGGACCAGTTGTGCAGTACGTGCCCCATGACCACGACGTCGGCGGTGACGGGGAGCGGATCGGCACGGAAGAAGTCACCGCCGTGGAAGGCGGCCCGGCCGGCCACGCCGAGGCGCTCGGTGTGTTCAGCGAACGCGTCGGCCAGCGGAGCTAGGTCGTACACCGCCGCGTGGAGGTCGGGGAAGCGGAGCATCAGCTGTGAGACCAGGTTGCCCCGGCACCCGCCGACATCGAGCACCTCGCCGACGCTTCCCCAGTCGTACGCCTCGGCCAGGTGCGGGGCGACCAGGCCGTTGGCCGAGTCCATCATCTTCAGGTACTGGGTCCGTTGGGCCGGGTCGTTCAGCATGCGGAGGAACGCGCCGGTGTCCTGCGCGCCCGCGGTCTGCGGCCTGCCGGTGGTGACCGCGTCGGTGAGCTTTCCCCAGGCCGGGTACAGCATGTGGTTCGCGCGGTGCAGGAAGCCGCCGATGTGGTCGGGGCCGCCCGGAACCAGGGTGGCCGAGGCGACCGGGCTGTTGCGGTAGCGGCCGTCCTCCTGGTCGAGGAGACCGAGCAGGACCAGGCCGTGCAGGAAGTCGCGGGCGGCGCGGGGGTGCAGGCCCACGCGGGCGGACAGTTCCTCCTGCCCGGAGGGGCCGTGCCGCTGAAGGTCCTCGAAGAGCCCCAATTCTCCCGCGGTGAGCAGCAGTTTGGCGTGGCAGAAGGCGTTGCTCAGCCGTTTGACGTCCGTCGCGGAGGCGGTGGGCGTCCCGCCGGTGGTCGGGTTCATACGAGCCTCGGTCTCTGTGGTGGGTGGTGCTGGCTAGAGGACGGCCGCGCAGGCGTTGGCCAGCGCGGCCAGGAGCGCCAGGGCGGTGCGCAGGAGATGGAGGGTGCGCCAGCGCGGGCGGAGGTCCTGCCAGTCGGCGGGCAGGCGGGTCGGGGTGAGTGCCTTGACCCTGCGGTTGATCGGGACGTTGCCGAACTGGGAGACCACCGACACCCCGGCCAGCAGCAGCGCGCCGGTGAGGTAGAGGCCCCGCGCCCCGGAGGCCGGTACGGCCAGGGCGATGTCAGCGGCCACGCTGCACAGGACGAGGGGCGGCATGACCTTGTCGAAGTGCCGGCCCACCAGCTGGTGCACCCGCACGTAGTCCGCGGGCGGCATGGCGAGGAAGGCGGGGACGACGCTGAGCGCGACCGCGAACAGCACTCCGGCCACGACGCCGCAGCCGACCAGGACGGCGATGCTGAGCAGAGGTGTCATGGGAGCAGGTTCGGGGGGCGTGTTGGAGGCGGGTTCGAGATCCGCTGGCGGGACACCCGGTCGACGCGGGCTTGAGCGTCGCTCCAAAGGCTCCGCCGACGCTGCTCGGCAGGTCCGAACCGGAGGAGAACCATGACGACGAGCACTCCCGCCCCGTCCGCCCAGCAGGCAGGGCCCGAGGGCAGCCCGCAGCAGTACATCCTCAAGCTGCTGGCCGGAAAGATGATCTCGTCGGTGATCTGCGTGCTCGCCCAGGTGGGCGTCGCCGACCACCTGACCGAGGGGCCGCGCGAAGTCGCCGACCTGGCCGCCGCCACCGAGACCGAACCGGGCATGCTCTACCGCTTCCTGCGGGCCGCGGCGTCGGTCGGTCTGTACGCGGAGCTGCCGGACGGACGCTTCGCGCTCACCAGCACCGGGCAGTTCATGCGCAGCGACATTCCGGGTTCGCTGCGCCACCTCGCCTCGCTCTACGGCGAGGAGAGCGTCTGGAACTGCTTCGGCTACGCGGTGGAGACGCTGCGCACCGGCCGCCCGGCCGGGCCCAAGGTCCGCGGTGGCAAGGACTGGTTCGCGTACATGGCGGAGCGGCCCGAGTGGGCCGAGGTCTTCCACAAGGCGATGACCGGTACCAGCGACATCTCCGCCAAGATCGCCGAGGCGTACGACTTCGGGCGGTTCGCCACGATCGCCGATATCGCCGGCGGTCAGGGACGGCTGCTCTCGGCGATCCTCACCAAGCACCCGCAGGCCCGTGGCGTGCTGTTCGACCAGGCCTCCGCGATCGAGGGTGCGGGCCCGGTGCTGGCCGAGCAGGGCGTGGCGGACCGGGTCGAGTGCGTGGTCGGGGACTTCTTCGCCTCGGTCCCCCAGGGCCCGGACGCTTACCTGCTGAAGGCGATCATGCACGACTGGGACGACGAGAACTGCGTGAAGATCCTCAGCGGGATCAAGGCGGCGCTGGACGGCAAGCCCGAGGGCCGCGTCTTCGTCATCGACGCCGTCGTACCGGACGGCAACGACTGGCACTTCAGCAAGGCGATGGACATCGCCATGGGCGTCAGCCTCGGCAGCAAGGAGCGCAACCGCAAGGAGTGGACGCAGCTGCTCGCCGCGGCCGGGTTCGAGCTGGTCGGCGCCACGGCGACGGTTCCGCCGCACCACATCATCGAGGCCCGCCCGGTCTGATCGGAGGCCCCAGTGAAGACCCTGCGTTACCCCTTCGCCTGGAAGGGGGCCACGGACCAGCCCGCCGAACTGGCCGCCGTGCACGCCGAACCGCTGGTGCGGATCACCCTGCCCAGTGGTGACGAGGCATTGCTGGTCACCCGGTACGACGACATCCGCGCCGTGCTGGCCGACCCCCGGGTGAGCAAGAACCGCAACCGGCCGGGCGTGGCCCGGATGACCACGGAGAAGACCAAGGTCTTCCACCGGCAGGTCGATATGGACCCGCCCGGGCACACCCGGATGCGGCGGCTGATCGGCAAGGCGTTCACCGCGCACCGCATCGAGCGGTTCCGGCCCCGCATCCAGGAGATCGTCGACCGGCTGCTGGCCGAACTGGCGGAGTCGGCGGACGGCACGGTCGACCTGCACCGCGCGTTCTCCCGTCCGCTGACCATCCGGATCATCTGCGAACTGCTCGGCGTGCCCGAGGAAGAGCAGGCGCGGTTCGGCGACACCAGCGCCCCGCCGTGGGAGTACATGCGTGAGTTCATCGAGCGCAAGCGTGCCGACCCGGACGACGCGCTGATCAGCGCGCTGATCGAGGTCAGCGACGCCGACGACGGCCGGCTCGCCGAGGAGGAGCTGCACTGGTGGTCGACGCTGCTGCTGCTCGCCGGGTACGAGACCACCGCCAGCCAGGTCACCGGCTGCACGGTCATGCTGCTCGACCGCCCCGAGCTGCGGGAGCGGCTCCTGGCCGACGGCGCGGACGTGGCCACCGCGGTCGAAGAGCTGCTGCGCTGCCAAGTGGTCGGCTCGTCGCTGTCGATGCTGCGGTACGTCACCGAGGACATCGAGATCGCCGGGGTGACCGTGCCCGCGGGGTCGAGCATCATCCCCGCGCTGGAGGTCGGCAACCACGACCCGGCCGCCTTCGGCTGCCCGCACCAGGTCGATCTCGACCGTGCGGAACGGCCGCAGCTGACCTTCAGCACCGGCCAGCACTACTGCCCGGGCGCGCCCCTCGCCCGGGCACAGCTGCAGATCGCCCTGTCGTCGCTGCTGCGCCGGTTCCCCGGACTGCGTCTGGCGGTGCCGAGCGCGGAGCTGCGGCGGCAGGAGGACCTGTTCTTCCAGGGGTTCACCGACGTTCCCGTCACCTGGTGACAGAAAGGCGCATGCACCGTGGAAGAGCCTGGTAAGGCCCGGTGTCCCTATCCGTTCGCACGCCCGGGTCCGCTCGATCCGCCCGAGGAGCTGGCCGGGCTGCGCGCCGAGCCGCTGGTGCCGGTGACGCTGCCCAGTGGCGACGAGGCGGTGCTGGTCACCCGGTACTCCGACGTACGGCGGCTGCTGACCGACGACCGGCTTAGCCGTCGCATCAACCGGCCCGGCGCCGCCCGGATCTCCAAGAACAACCACATGTTCCAGGACCCGCGCATCGACCCGGACCCGCCGGAGCACTCCCGGGTGCGCCGCCTGGTGATGAGTGCGTTCACCCCCGCGCGGGTGGAGGCACTGCGCCCGTTCGTCGAGCGCGTCGTGGACGAGCTGCTGGACGGGATGGAACGGCGCGGCGGTCCGGTGGACCTGAACGAGGCGCTGGCGTTCCCCCTGCCCATCCGGGTGCTGTGCGAGCTGCTCGGGGTCCCCGCAGCCGACACGGCGAGGTTCCGCTCGTGGACGGACCACTTCCTCTCCGTCAGCCGGTACACGGGTCCGGAGATCGGAGCGGCGATGCGCGAGCTGTCCGCCTACATCGGCGAGCTGATCGAGGCCAAGCGGCGCGAGCCGTCCGAGGACTTGATCGGCGCGATGATCCGGGCCCGGGACGAGGAGGACGGCCGGCTGGCCGAGTACGAGCTGCAGTGGTGGTGCCGGCTGCTGCTCCTGGTCGGCTATGAGACCACCGCCACCCAGCTCGGCGGCGGTGTGGCGCTGCTGCTGTCCCACCCCGACCAGCTGGCCGCTCTCCGGGCCGACTGGTCGCTGCTGCCGGGCGCGATCGAGGAGATGCTCCGGTGGAAGCTGGTCGGCTCGTCCGTGTCGATGCTGCGCTACGCGGTGGCCGACATCCCGATGGACGGCTACACGATTCCCGCGGGCACCAGTGTGATCCCGGCGGTCGACTCGGCCAACCAGGACGAGACCGTCTTCGCCGATCCCGGGGTCTTCGACATCTCCAGGGACGCCGCCAAGCAGCTGTCGTTCAGCGCGGGTCCGCACTTCTGCATCGGCGCGAACCTGGCCCGGCTGGAGGTGGAGGTCGCCACCGAGCGGTTGCTCAAGCGCTTCCCCGGGCTGCGGCTCACGGTGGCCCCGCAGGAGCTGCGCCGCCAGGAGGGGGCGCTGCTGGAGGGTTTCGTCGAGCTGCCGGTCACCTGGTGAGCGAAGGGGAAGGAGCATCCCGATGCGTGTGCTGGTGACCGCGTGGGCGTGGTCGTCGCACTATCTGCCGCTGGTGCCGATGGTGTGGGCGCTGCGGTCGCAGGGGCACGAGGTGTGCGTGGCCAGCCAGCCGGCGCTGCGCCGGGCCGTCACCGACTCCGGAGCGGTGTTCGTCGCGGCCGGGGAGGACGTGGACCACGCCGGGCTGCGGCGGCGGTACATGAACGGGCTGGCCCATGTGGACGTGCCCGAGGCCCCGCCGCCCGGCGCCTCGGCCGCGCACTGGAGCCGTGCGCAACGGGAGAAGGTCGCCCGGGTCTTCGGGGTGTTCGCCGCCCGGGCCGACCTGATGGCCGGGGAGACGCTCGACATCGCCCGTTCCTGGCGCCCCGACCTGGTGATGTACGAGCCGACCAGCTACGCCGGACCGCTGGCCGCCGCGGCGCTCGGCGTGCCGGCGGTGCGGCACATCCACGGCGTCGACCTGACCTACCAGGCGCACGAGCTCGTGCCGGCGCTGCTCGCCCCGACGGCGCGCCGGCTCGGGCTCGACGACGTGGACATCCTGGGCGATCTGACGGTAGACCCGTGCCCCCCGAGCATGCAGATCCCCGCGGCGGTGCGGCGGCTGCCCGTACGGTACGTGCCCTACAACGGGCCGGCCCGGCTGCCGGATTGGGCGCGGACCCCGCCACGACGGCCGCGGATCTGTCTGACCTGGGGCGCGACCACCACGGACCTGGGCGGTAACGGATCGTTCCTGCCGCCCCAGGTCGTCGCCGCACTGGACGGACTCGACGCCGAGATCGTGGTCGCGGTCGGTCCGCGCGACCTGGAGCGGTTCGGCGACGTGCCCGACCACGTCCGGGTGGTGAGCGGGGTGGCGCTACAGCACCTGCTGCCGTCCTCCGCCGCCCTGATCCACCAGGGCGGTTTCGGCAGTACGTTGACCGGCCTCCACTACGGGGTGCCGCAGCTGGTGCTGGCGCAGCTTCCCGACCAGGTGTTCGCCGCACAGCGCCTGGCCGCCGCCGGAGCCGGGACGCTGCTGACCCGTGAGGAGTTCTCCGCCGAGGCCGTACGGGCCCGGGTGGAGGACCTGCTGCGCGCGCCCGGTCACCGCGCCCGCGCGACGGAGCTCAGCCGGGAGATGCGGGCCCAGCCGCGTCCGGCAGATCTCGTCCACGACCTGGAACGGCTCGCCGCCGTACCGAACCCCACCCGAGGAGTGACATGACCCCGCCCCCTTCCCGACCGGAGTTCCCGCCGCCCCGTCCGCTCGCTGCCCGACGCGCCGATGTGGAGCGCATGCTGACCGAGGAGCACCACCTGTGGCTGGCCACCTCCGGGCAGGACGGGCCGCACCTGGTGCCGCTGGCCTTCGCCTGGGACGGCGCGTCGTGCCACATGATGACCAAGCGGGGCAGCCGTACGGTGGCCAACCTCCGTCGCACGCCCCGGGCCCGCGCCTCCCTCGGCTCCACGCGTGACGTGGTGTTGGTGGACGGCGAGGTGGAGCTCACCGAGCCCGACGAGGCCGCACCCGAGGTCCGGGCCCTCTTCGCACGGCTGCCCCTCAACCCCGAGCGGGTCCCGGGCGTGATCGCCCTGCGGCTGCGTCCGCAGCGCATCCTCGCCTGGCGTCACATGGGCGAGATGCCCGAGCGCACGGTCATGGCCGGCGGCCGCTGGCTCGCCCGCTCCGCCTGAGGCACACCGACCGCCACCCGCACATCAGGGAGGGGCACGCGATCACGCGTGCCCCTCCCTCGTCGCTCCAGTGCCCTTCTCCCGTGGATCACAACGTATGTGACGTAGCGTCAGACGGGCTGTGGAAGGAGCCGGTGGGCC
The DNA here is from genome assembly GCF_040641675.1 of Streptomyces sp. NPDC020742. NCBI lineage: Bacteria > Bacillati > Actinomycetota > Actinomycetes > Kitasatosporales > Streptomycetaceae > Streptomyces > Streptomyces sp. NPDC020742. Next base: position 56,910 of record NZ_JBFAEA010000006.1, on the reverse strand, counting down.
TCGGCGGCGACCCGGATGTTGGCGAGGTGCCCGTCCACCGAGAAGGCCAGGGACGTCAGCCCCAGCGTGGTCACACCCGCCGCGGCGTACTCGGCCATCCTGGCGGCGATGCGGCGCGCGTCGCCGATGAGCGAGACCTGGTCCATGAACTCCAGCGGCACCGCCCGCGCCGCACCGGCCCGGTCGCCCGCCGCACACCGCTCGTGGACCTCCGCGGCGGCGGCGCCGAAACCCATCCGGACGGCGAGCGCGAAGTAGATGCTGCGTTCCTTGCTGCCCAGGCCGAGGAAGTTGGCGAAGTACGGACGCAGTGGCTCGGCGGCCCGCTCGACGTCCTCGCCCACCCCGATCGGGATCGACGGCAGGACCTCGAAGCCCGCCATGTCCCGACCGGCCTCGGCCCGGCTCGCGGCGATCGTCGCCACCGACTCCGCCAGCCGCTCCGGCGGGCAGAAGACCCCGATCCAGCCGTCGGCGACCGCCCCGGCCAGGCGCAGGCTGCCGGGGCGCACCCCCGCCAGGAAGACCGGCAGGTCGGTGCCGACGGCAGCGGCGTGCAGATGCGCGGGGGTGCCCCCGCCGGACGGGGGCAGCCGGAAGTGCTCCCCCTCGTAGCGCACCGGGGCGCCGCTGAGTGCCAGCCGGACCACCTCGACGTACTCGCGGGCACGGGCCAGCGGCGCGTCGAACGGCACGCCGTACCACCCCTGGGAGACATCGGGGTTGGAGACGCCGAGGGCCAGCGCGAAGCGGCCGCCCGACAGGTCGTTCAAGGTGGCCGCGGTCAGCGCGGCCATCACGGGGGTGCGCGCCGGAATCTGCATGACCCCCGGAGCGAGCCTGATCCGTTCGGTGACGGCGGCGACCGCACCCAGGACGCTCACCGCGTCCGACCGGAATCCCTCGGGGGCCAACGCGTAGCCGAAGCCCAGGCGTTCGGCCTCCACGGCCATCGCGAGCGCGCCCTCGCGGTTGAGGAAGATCCCAAGCTGCATCAGTGACTCCTTGTGGTGACCGGTGGCGGCCCATGCTGCGCGGCGGGCTTCGAGGATCACCCGAGCCACCGCCGTCGCTCGACGGATTCACCAGGCGGCTCCCCGAGGGTTCGACCATCCACCTGTGGGACATCTAGGAGGGACAGGACATGCGGGTCCTCGCCGCGACGTGGGACCTCCCCGGCCATTTCAATCCGCTCGTACCGCTGTGCTGGGCGCTGCGAGCGGCCGGGCACGAGGTGACGGTAGTCAGCAACCCCGGGCTCGCCCCGGCCATCAGCCGGTCCGGCCTTCCGGCGCTGGCAGCCGGGAGACCGGACTTCGACTCCTACGCGGTGCTGCGCGAGCGGCTCGCCCAGCGCAAGTGGAAGCCGACGCAGCCGGTGGACCGCGCCGACCACGACCAGGTCGAACGGACGCGCCGGCGCCGGCTGAACGGGCTGCGCATCGCGACCGACTCGGCCGCCGCCCAGGCCGACGACGCGCTCGCCTTCGCCCGCTCCTGGCGGCCCGACCTCGTGCTGTACGAGCCCGCCGGGTTCCTCGGCCCGCTCGTCGCCAGGCTCCTGGGCGTCCCGGCGGTCCGGCTGCTGTGGAGCGTGGATTTCACCGCCTCGCTCGCCGAGTTCGAGGCCGATGTCGTCGGCGACCTGGCCGAGCGGTACGGCCTCGACACCCTCGGCGTCAACGGCGACCTCACGCTCGACCCGTGCCCGCCCGCCCTGCAGTACCCCTACGAGCTGGCACGGCAGCGCTTCCGGTACGTCCCCTACAACGGCCCCTCGGTCGTCCCGGCCTGGGCGAACGAGCGGCCGGACCGGCCGCGGGTGTGCGTCACCTGGGGCACCTCACAGCACCGGCTCGGCTTCGACGACATGGTGCTCGCACCGCGCGTCGTCGAGGCCCTCGCCGACGTGGACGTGGACGTGGTGGTGGCGGTCCTGGACAGCCAGCGGGAGGCGTTCGGCACGCCACCGCCCAACGTCTCCTGGATCGGTCAGGTGCCGCTGCATCCCCTGCTCGGCACCTGTGACGTGCTGGTCCAGCAGGGTGGAGCGGGCGGCACGATGACCGGGCTGATCCACGGGGTGCCGCAGCTGGTCGTCCCGCAGCTGCCCGACGAACTGTTCCACGGCCAGCAGATGGAGAAGGGCGGCGGCGGGCTGACCCTGCCCGGAGCCGACGCCACCGTCGAAGCGCTGCGCGCTCATGTCGTCAAGCTGCTCGAAGCGCCGTCCTACCGGCAGCGTGCGGGGGAGTTGCGTGCCGACATGCTCGCCCAGCCCTCGCCCGCCGAGATCGTGGACATCCTTCAGGAGCGGCTGACATGACCGTGACCGCAACCCGTCCGGCCGGGCGGCCGTCCGCCGGCCAGACCGCGGCCTACCTCGAACGGCTCGGCGTCGCCGCGGCCCTCCCCTCCGCTGCCGAACTGGCGAAGCTGCACGCCGCGCACGTGGCCCGCATCCCCTTCGAAACGCTCGACCGCCCGTCCGGGATCGATCCGCTCGACGCGCTGGACCGGATCGTCCGGGAGCGCCGCGGCGGGGTCTGCTACCACCTCAACGGGGCCTTCACCCTGCTGCTGCGGGAGCTCGGCTACCAGGTGACGGTGCACGCGGCCGGGGTGCAGAGCGGCTTCAACCCCCAGCCCGTCGGGCCGAACGGCACCCACCTGGTGCTGACCGTCGGCGGGCTGCCGTCGCCCGGCAACCCCGAGGGCCGCTGGATCCTGGACGTCGGCTCGGGCGAAGGGTTTGTGCGGCCGCTGCCGCTGCGCCCGGGGACCTACGAACAGGGCGCGTTCACCTACACCGTGCGCGCCACCCGGCTGGGCTGGCGGGTCGACTACGACCCGCGGGAATCCTGCCGGGGTGTCGACTTCGGCCCCGGGCCCGCGGACGAGGCCGAGTTCGCGGCGGTCTTCGACCGGATGGCCGACGGCGAGATGTCGGTCTTCTTCCGGTTCGGCTGGGTCAAGCGGCACCGCGCCGACGGCTTCGACGAGATCATCGGCTGCCGGTTCAGCTCCGTCGGCCCGGACGGCCGCACCAGCCGTGCGATCGAGGCTCCCGAGGACTACTTCACCCTGCTCGCCGAGGTGTTCGGCATGGACCTGCCCACCGTGTCACCCGCCCGCAAGCAGGCGATGTGGGAGCGCTTCCGGACGAACTGGGCCGAGGACGCCTTCCGGAACGCGTTCGGCGTCGGCCGGGACCGCCAGGACACTGCAACGAAGACGGAGGACTGACATGACCCAGGTGATCGCGCAGCGACTGGCCGACCTCGAACTCGCCGTGGCCGATCTGACCGGAGTCCAGGACTGCGTCGTGGTCTCGTGCGAGGACCGGACCGTGGTCTATCTGGTGCCCGCCGCCGGGGCGGACCGGGATCACGTCCTGGCGCAGGTGGGCGGTTTGGTGGACCAGGTGACCCAGGGGCCGGTCGAGACCCTTGCGATCCACCGGGTTCCCCGGCTGGCGGGCGGCGGCCCGGACCTCGAAGCACTGCTGGGCCTGGCCGCGGCCCCGCGGAAGGCCGCCGAAGCCCAGGAGGCCGGGGCCCCACGGCCCGCAGCGGTGACCCACGGGCCCGAGCCGGAGATCCTTCCGTCCGATCCGGAGACGGTCACCGAGGCGATCCTCCAGTCGCCGACCCGCTTCCCCGAGCTGGGCGTACGGGCCGTGTCATGGCAGGGCGACGTGCGCGGCACCTACCCGGAGCTGCTCGCCGACGCGCGCCGGGTGCTCGGCGGACTGCGTCGGCGCGGCCTGGCCGCCGGGAGCCCCGCGATCCTGGTGTTCTCCACGCTCGCCGACTACTTCCCCGCCGTGTGGGCGTGTGTACTGGGCGGCATCCCCTTCGTGACGGTCAGCGCGCCGCCCGCGTTCGACCGCACCGGTCCCGTGCTCGACAAGCTGATGAACGCGTGGCGCGACCTCGGGCGTCCCCCCGTCCTTTGCGACGACGCCCTCGCGGCCGAACTGGCCGGGGTGGGCGCCCTCTACGGCGGGACGGGACCGGACTGCTGGCCGATGTCGCCGCTGCGCCGCTCGCCCGAGTGCCCCGACGCGCACCCCGCCCGGCCCGAGGACGTCGCGGTGCTCGCGCTGTCCTCCGGCAGCACCGGCAAGTCCAAGGTCATCCCGGTCACGCACCGGGCCGTCGTGCAGAACGCGCTCTGCGCCCGGCAGGTCGGACTGGTGCGGCCCGGCGAGACGAGCTTCAACTGGCTGCCCTTCGACCACGTCGCCCCGGTGGTGATGTACCTCCTGAGGGACGTGGTGCTCGGCTGCGAGGGCATCCACGCCCCGACCGCGTACATCGTCGAACAGCCGCTGCGTTGGCTGGAGGTGATGGAACGGTACGGCGTGCACCACACGTGGTCGGCGAACTTCGCCTACCGGATGCTGGCCGACGCGCTCGCCGGGTCCTCCGGCTCCTGGGACCTGTCGGCCGTACGGACCGTGCTCAACGCCGGCGAGCAGTGCAGCCCGGCCGTCATCAGGGACTTCCTCGACGCCGTGGCGCCGCACGGCATCGACGCGACCGCCGTCGTGCACATGTGGGGCATGGCGGAGACCGCCACCTGCAGCACCTCTTCGTACTTCGCCAGGCCCGGCAGCGTCCGCCGGATCCTCACGTCGACGCTGGGCGGACGGATCCGGGAGGCCGGACCGGACGTGCCCGACGCCGACTGCATCGAGTTCATGAGCATGGGGCCGGCCGCGCCCGGCTGCGCCGTACGGATCGCCGACGGGAACGGCACGGTGTTGCCGGAGGCCGTCATCGGCCGCTTCCAGGTTCGTTCCCCCAGGGTCACGCCCGGCTATCTCGACAACCCGGCGGCCAACGCGGAGGCGTTCACCGCCGACGGCTGGTTCGACACCGGCGACCTGGCCTTCCTGCTCGACGGCGAGGTCGTCATCACCGGGCGGGCCAAGGAACTGCTGGTCATCAACGGCGAGAAGTACCTCTGCCACGAGGTCGAGGAGGCCGTCGGCGCGCTCGACGAGGTGGCCACCGGGCTGGTCGCGGCCTGCGGGGTGCCCGACCCGGCCACCGGCAGCGAGACGCTCGCGGTCTTCTACGTGCCCGCGCCGGGGGCCGCGCCGTCGCCTGCGGCGATCGACCGGATCCGGGCCACGGTTTCCGCCCGGATCCGGCTGACGCCCACGCACGTCCTGCCCGTCGTGGAGTCCGAGTTCCCGCGCACGACCAGCGGTAAGGTCCAGCGGGCCGCGCTGGTCGCCCGGATGGCCGCCGGTGAGTTCGACGAGACGGCCGAGGCGATCGAGACGGCCCGCATCCGTGACGGCGTCCTCCGGCCGTGTTGGACGGCGCTGGAACCACAGCCCGCCGAACGGACCGTCCCCGCGGGTGCGACGCTGTTGTTCACCGACGCACTGGGACTGGGCGCGGCGCTCACCGCGGCGGGGCTGGCCGGGGAGGTCGTCACGGTGCGCCCCGGGCCGCGTTTCGCCTGTACCGGTGACGGCTACGTCCTCAACCCCGAGGCGCCCGAGGACTGGCGACGGCTGCGCGCCGAGCTCGACGCCGAGGGCGTCCGCCCCACGACCCTGGGCTACCTGTGGAGCTATCTGCCGACCGTCGACCCGGTGGCCGACCGCGACGCCGCTCGTGATGCCGCCGCCCGCTGCGGCGCGCACCTGGTCGCGGCTTGCCGCGCTCTGTTGGACGGCCCCGGACCGTACCGGCTGGTGACGGTGAGCCGGCGACTGCGCCACATCGCCGGTGCCGGTGGCGACGGCGTCTGCTACCCAGCCGCACAGACCCCGGTGCTCACCGCCGCGATGGCCGCCGAGAACCGCGAGGTGACCGGCGTCCACATCGACCTGCCGGGCGACTGTGCCGAGGCCGACGCGAAGACCCTGCTGACGGCGCTGGCGGACCGTTCCGTCCGGTACGGCGAGGTTGCCTGGCGGGACGGTCTCCCGCACGTGCGGGAGTTCGAGCCGGCGGGGACGGCCGGGCCGGCCGGCCCTTCCGTCATCCAGGGCGGCCGCTATCTGGTGACGGGCGGCGCCGGCGGCATCGGCGCCGGGCTCGTCGCCGACCTGGTGGACCGTTACGGTGCCGATGTCCTGGTCGTGGGCCGTAGTGTGCCCGCCGGGCCGGCGGGGGACCGGGTGATCCGGCGGCAGGCCGATGTGTGCGACGCCGCGGCGCTGGAACGCGCGATCGCCGATGCGGAAGCCGCATGGGGCGCGCCGCTGGACGGAGCCTTCCACCTCGCCGACTCCTACCGCGTCCGCCCCCTGGCCGAAGAGGACTTCCGCGACTGGGACCCCTCGGCGAACGCCAAGGTCGGCGGCCTGCTCAATGTGCTGGCGTGCGTCCGCGAGCGGCCGGGTGCGCGGCTGGTGGTCTTCTCCTCGCTCATTTCGGCGCTGACCTTCGCGGGCTGTTCGGCTTACGCGGCGGGCAACGCCTTCGCCGAGGCACTGGTCGAGCATGAGTCCGGGCGGCTGCACGTCCAGAGCCTCTCCTGGGGCCTGTGGGACGGCCTCGGCCTCAATGCCGACAACCCCTATGAGGCGGCCGTGGTCCGCCGGGGCGTGCTCGCGCTACCGCCCGAGCGGGCCCGGACGCTCACCCGCCTGTTGCTGCCCGAGCCGTCCGGGGTCTACTGCATTGGCCTGAACGCGGCCGTGCCCGACGTCCGCGCCCGCCTCGTGGGAGCCGAGGACCTGCTCCTGCGGCCCGCCGCCGACGACGCCGGCACGCCCGACGGCACCGCTCCCCGCACCGCCGGGGAGAGCGCGGCCCTGGAGGTCCTCTGCGCGCAGCTCGCGGAGTTCACCGACCGCCCGGTCTCCGCCGCCGACCGGCCCTATGACATGGGCCTCAGCTCGGTGGAACTGCTCCGCCTGCACGCCCGCCTCGAAGGGGCCTACGGGGTCGAGCTCCCCCGCTCGGCCCTGTTCGCCCAATCCACCGTGCACGACCTGCTCGGCCTCATCGCCGCGCGAGTCCCCGTCCCCGAGGGCTGAGGGCACGGCCCGACCGACGCCGCGCTCCGCCCACCGCACCGGGGGCACCGAGACGCCGTGTGTGGTCAGCCCTGTGCTCGCAGCGGAACGCACTGCCCCGGCAGCCGGCCACAACGGCTGCCGGGGCAGTGTTGCCTCAGGGCGTGATCTTGGTGTGCCAGTCGCCGCGGGCGAGGAGGGTCGTCCCATCGGGCTTGATGAAGACGTGAGCGCCGCGCACGGGCAGTTCGCCGCTGGCGAGCCAGTCGTTACGTACCTGGTCGAGGAGGTCCCACAGGCGGCGGGGGCCGCCCTGGTGGACGGTGGGGCGGTCGGTGCCGCGGCCGGTGGCGCGCGCCCATGAGCCGTCGGGGTGCGTCATGAGGGCCGTGCGCTGCTCGTCGTCCTCGCGGTAGTCGTGCTCGATACCGGGGGCGATGAGATCGAGCATGCTCGCGAGGTCCCAGGCACTGGCGACGTCGACGACCGGGAACGGGCCCGTGCTGAGGTCCTCGCCGTCATGGTGCCGCGCGGTGGCGAGCAACTCGTCGTCGCCGGCCGGGTAGTTGTTGCCGCTGCGGGTGTGCATGAAGCCTGCACGGTCCCATTCGACCCGACCGAATGCCCCTCCGTCCTCGTCCTTCTCCGCGGTGATGAGCAAAGAGGTACCGGCAAGGGTGGTGACCAGCCGGCCGCCAAGGCAGAGAGCCGTGAGCCAACTCCCGGGGATGGGGCGTACGGCGACGGTGGAGACGATGCGGTCGGTGCTGCCGGGCGGCAGGGGAAGCGGGCCGGTGCCGTCGGTCGCCACGAGGGTGGGGCGCAGCCCGATGTCGGCGAGCCGGACGCCCGCCGACTCGACGAGGTAGGGGTCGACGTCCACGCTCGTCACCTGTCCCGAGCCGAGCCGGCGGGCGGCGAGTGCGTCGGTGTAGCCGGATCCGGTGCCGATGTGCAGCAGGCTGTCGCCGTCGTCGAGGCGGGCGTGCTGGAGCATGCGCACGACGAGGCTGGGCAGGGTCGCCGACGAGGTGGGGCGGCCGATGGGGCGATCAGCGGGTGAGGCGTGGTCGGCGTGCAGCGGACCGGCGCGGGTGATCAGCGAGGTGTCGCGGTAAGCGACGTCGAGCCAGTGCTGTTCGTTGTCGGCGCCGACGTGCAGTTCCCATCCGGTCCGGGCGCGGCGCCACCAGCGGGGGACGAACAGATGCCGGGGGACGGTGGCGATCGGCTCACGCCACCGTGAGGCGCGGTGCGTCACCTCGTGGGCGAGCGATGCGGCATGGGGTTCCCACTTCATGCGGAGGCTCCGAGGATCGGGGTGGGGGCGAACTCGTATTTCGGGGCGCAGGCGGTGGTGTTGGCCGGGTTGCAGTCGCTGGAGTCGTCGGGGGGACAGCCGCCAGCGCGCGGCATGGGGACGGTCGCGGCGAGCTCGGCCCAACGGTCGCTGTGGAGGATCTCGGCGAGGCGCTGCTGCCGGACGTTTCCGGCCGGCAGGAAGCGCGAGAGGATGCAGCCGGATACCTCACCGTCGGGGCTGATGGTGACGCGGTGACGGAAGCAGTGCCCACACAACTCACCGACGCTCGGTGTCGCCTCGGTGGGGTCGGCGGCGCGGCCGACCTTGCGCACGCGGTCGATACGGATGCGCTCGACCCCGAGGGCGCGCAACTCGGCCTCGGCCTGCTCGACGCGCTGCTCGTCGAGGACCTGGACGATCCCGGCGCGCAGGGGGATCCCGCGGCGTACGGCTTCCACGATGTTGGCGCGGATGCGGGCGTGGCTGCCGCGGCCCTTGGTGATCTGCTCATGCTCGTCGGCGCGGTCGCTGTAGTAGCTGGTCGCCAGACAGACCCCCTTTCGGTCCATGGCGCTCCACAGCTTCGGCCGGATGTGGACGAGGTTGGAGTAGACCTCGACGCCGAGGCCGAGGTCGAGAGCCTGCTCGATGTACTGCGGCAGGTGCGGGCTGAGCGTGGGCTCGCCGCCGATGAACTGCACCATGGGGATGCCGAGTTCGGCCATATCGGTGAGGGCCTGGTGCCAGTCGTCACGGGTCATGGCGCCGGCCGGTGTCTCCGGGCTGGAGTCGGTGCAGCAGTGCGTGCACCTCATGTTGCACTTGCCGGTGATCTCCAGCTCGACGGAGCGGATGGCCCTTAAGGCGGTCGCGGCGCTCATGGTGCCGTCCCTTCGTTGGTGAGGGTGGTACCCGCGGGGATGCCACGGGAAGTCGGTGGGGCCCGGTGCTGCGTGCCGTACGGCTGCGGCCGTTCCTGGTGCACAAGGCATCGGTCGGTGAGGTAGGCGAGGTGCGGGGCGGTGGCTACCGGGCGCGCGGCCGGCAGCGTGCGCGACCGAGGGCGCCGAGGAACTGGCCACGAAGCTGGTTCAACGTCTTCACGGGTGTTCCGCCCCAATGTGGCGGCGCAGCAACACGTTGAAGTCGGTCTCCGCGGTGCGGTCGCCCTTCCCGTATGCCAGGTCGCGTTGCGTGGCGAGTCCGGTGCAGCGGTCACAGCCTTCGCGGGGCTCGGGGGGCTCCGGCCAGAACGCGTCCAACGAGGCAGCGTGTGTCATTCGGTCACCTCCCCGCGGGGCCGGGCGGGGGAGGACACCCACGGGGACGTGAAGGCTTGGGCGTGCTGGCTCACTGGCTGTTCCTCTTGGCCCAGGGCTCACCCAGGGCCTCCGTGTGGTTCTGGACCTTTGCGCGCAGCTGAGCAGCCTGCTCGAAGAGCTCCTCAAGGGTGGGGCGTTCGTCCGCGCTCGGCGGTGTGCTGGGGTTGCCCTGCTGAGGCGCTTCCTGCGGTGTCGACATAGGTCTGCCCCTTCCGGGACGCGAGCTGACGAGAAGCCAATGCCGCGGCGAACAGGGCCAGTTGTGCCTGTTCGGGGCGGGTTGGACTTCCTAGACTGCCCGCCGATCTGAGCGCTTGCAAGACTACATTTCGTGGATTCGATTGATAGTTCTCGAACGCTTGACTTGCATTGCGGAGCGAAGCAACAGAGCACTACATTGCGGGCGTTGGGAGTGCTACAAAATGGAGGGGAAGGGGGAATTAGTGGCCGAGGGAACGACAGGGTCGACAGTGCCCAGGCGCCAACTTGGGCGCTACCTACGCGACCTGCGAGGGCACGCTCGTCTGACGGTCAAGGCGGCGGCACGGAAGCTTGAATGGTCCGAGCCGAAGATCTGGCGCATTGAGACCGGACGGACCTCGCTGCGCAGCCTCGATGTCAAGGCAATGTGCGAGATCTACGGGGCTTCTGAGGACTTGACCGAGGCGCTCATGGGACTCGCCAAGGAGACCAAAGCGCGCGGCTGGTGGCATGCCTACGGCGACGTCATCCCCGAAGGGTTCGACGTCTATGTTGGGCTGGAAGAGGCAGCGGCAAGCCTCTCGCTGTACCAGAGCGACATTGTTCCGGGTCTCCTGCAGACCGACGGGTACGCACGAGAGATCACCCGCACGCACATTCAAGGGATTAGCGATGCGGACCTCGATGGACGCGTGCGCCTACGCATCGAGCGTCAGGCGCTCCTCACCCGCGTCACTGAACCGCCGACACTGCACGTCGCGCTGAGCGAGGCAGTGCTGCGGCGCCCCATCGGCGGCCGTGAGGTGATGACCGAGCAGCTCGCGCACCTCGTCTACGTCTCCGAGCTGCCGAACGTCTCAATTCGTGTCGTGCCCTTCGCGGCAGGCATGCACTCGGGAGTCGTCACAGGACCGTTTGTCATCCTGCGCTTCCCCGTGAACGGCGACGGGGTCGACACAGAACCGCCGACGGTCTACGTGGACGGCTACACAGGCGGCTTGTACCTGGACAAGCCACGGGAGGTTGAGCAGTACGAGACAGCGTTGACGGGAATCTGGGAAGCAGCACTCGACGAGCAGGCATCGCGACGCCTGCTCTCTGACGTGGCAGGGAGCCATGAACACGGTTGATAACGCAGCGTGGTTCAAGTCGAGCTACAGCAACGGCAATGGTGAGTGCGTCGAGGTGGCTCGCCTCCGTGACGCAGTCGCCATCCGGGACACCAAGCAGCACGGAACGGGCCCGGTACTGACCAGCACTGCCGAAGGGTGGCGAGCGTTCATCGCGAGTGTGGCCAACGGCGAATTCGGCGAGCTGTAAGCACTCTCCACAACGACCAGTAACAACGCAGAACGCGTCCCCTGCACGGCCCTCGCAGGCCGTACAGGGGGCGTTGTGGTGTTCAGCGGACGAGCTGCCACGCGGACAGGGCGCGGCCGGTGCCAGCGATGATGACGACGTGGCTTTGCAGGGGCAGGCCACCTCAGCGGGGACGGCACCGGGCGAGCAGCGGGCAGGTGTGCAGGTCGTGGTGTTGCGCCGCGGGGCGCGTGCGGTAGGCAAGGGAAGAGGCCCGGGTCGGGGGGCCCGGGCCTCTTCAGGGGAGTGGATGGTGGGGGTCAGGGCATGACCGTCAGGGTGCAGGGGATCTGGAGGGTGGCCGTCGTGGGGCCGCCGATCGGGCTGCTGATGCCGAGGGAGCCGTCGAAGGCAGCCAGGCGGCGCTGGATGCCGAGGAGGCCGCTGCCGGACTCCAGGCCCGCGCCGCCGTTGCCGTCGTCGGTGACGCTCATGGCCAGCGCGTTGGCTCGGTACTGGATGTCGATCAGGACCCGGCGGGCCCCGGAGTGCTTGGTCGCGTTGACCAGCAGCTCGCAGATGGCGAAGTAGGCGGCCGACTCCACGGCCGGCTCCGGGCGGGACGGGAGGTTCGCGGTCACCTGGACCTGGAGGCGGCTCTCCAGCGCGAGCGAGCGGACGGCGTCCACCAGGCCGCGGTCGGCGAGCACCGGCGGGTGGATGCCGCGGACGAGGTCACGGAGTTCGTCCAGGGCCCGCACGGAGGCGTCGCGGGTCTCGGCGAGCAGGGTGCGTACGGCTTCGGGGTTCTCGTCCAGCAGGGACTCGGCCGCGCCCAGCTTCATGCCCATGGCCAGCAGCCGCGCCTGCGCGCCGTCGTGCAGATCGCGTTCGATGCGCCGGATCTCGGCCGCGGAGGAGTCCACGATGTCCGTACGGGTCCGGGAGAGGTGCTCCACCCGCAGGCTCATCCCGGCCTTGGCCGTCGGCGCCAGCAGGGAGTGGGTGATGCGGGCGTGCAGCCGCAGGGCGTACGGGGCGATCAGCAGGCAGATCGGGAGCTCCAGCAGGCCGAGGCCGGCAGCGATCCAGGCGGCGTCCTCGCTGCGTACGGGGACGAAGAGGTACCAGGTGCCGTCCCAGGCCTGGATGACCGGCTCCCAGATGAACGGGAGCAGCATGCCGAACAGGCCGTGCACGAGCATCGCGAAGGGGAGGATGGCCAGCGCGCCGGTGATGGTGACCGCGCACTGCGCCCACAGCATGTCCCGCCAGGTCGCACTGTCGGTGATGATCGCCTCGCACTTGCGCCAGGCGCCCTTCCAGCCGCTCACTCCCTGCGGGAGGGGGGAGTACGGCTCGGCGACCGGCACGCCGGTGGCACCGGTCAGGCGCCGCTGGGCGTTGGCGGACCAGCGCAGTGCCGCGACCAGACCCGGCACGAGGAAGAGGCCGAAGCCCACCAGCGCCAGGGTCAGCCCGGTGAGCACGAACCAGGCGAGGAAGACGGCCAGCAGTCCGAGGAAGAACATGTTCAGCCCGCGGCCCATTGCTAACCATCCGGCCGTGAACCAGTTCCGCCCCTGACGGGCGCGCTCCACGGAGCTGTATGTGTCTTCGGTCATGTCTGTCGTCTCCAGGTTCCTGCTCGGTGCGGGGCGGGCCCCGGCCTCGTGCTGTGACCATCCTGCGCTGCCCGGGCCCAGGAATCAGGGGTGTTAGGCCTACTTCTGACGGAGCAATACCCCTGCTGCCGGGTGGCGCTGCGGCTCCACCAACGGCTTCCGGCCACGAGCGTGGCCAGGGACGGCAGGGTCAACGCCCGTACCAGGGTGACGGTGAGCACGACGCACACCATCAACACCACGCACACCCGCCCGACTTGGGCCGGGCCCAGTCGCTCGCCGAGGAGGAAGACGGTGCACAGGATGACGGCGGTGGCGGTCATGTCGTCCGAGGTGCGGGTCACCGCGCGCGCGGCGGCCTCCCGGGGGGCCATACCGGCGGCCCGGTGCGCCACCACGCGCAGCACGGCGGCGCGTAGCAGCAGGACGGATAGCGCGAGCGCGAGGACGAAGCCGATCAGTGGCGCCCAGGTGGCCGGGGTGTTGAGCCCCCAGGAGCCCGGGGTGGGTTCGGGCTTCCACAGCCGCAGGAGCGGCGCGGACAGTCCGCAGGCGGAGACCGCGGCGAGCGCTCCGGGAACGGTGACCACGACGGCCGCCGGGGCGGACCGGAACACCGCGGTCAGCGCGGCGAAGGCCAGCAGTACGGCCGAGGCGGCCATCGCCACGACGCTCGGGGCGGTGACCCCGCAGCCGTCGAAGGCCACGGCATCGGGCGGCAACGCCGTCGGCGGGGCGAGGAGTTGCGACGGGCACCACAGCAGCGGCAGCGCCATCGCGGTGTGCAGGACCATCGAGCCCGCCAGGGTCCACCGGGGGTGCCGGACGCCGGGCCGCAGCAGCAGGGGCCACAGCCGCGGCGGACCGAGCCGGTAGCTGAACCGCCACAGCACCGGCAGCCTGGGCCGGCCCAGATGCCTGCCGAAGCGGGCGGTGACCGCGGGAAGCACGGTGACCGAGGCCAGCAGCACGGCGGCCACCGTGAGCAGCACCCCGGTGGCCACCGTGGACAGCAGCGCGTCGCCGGGGACGTAGAGCCCGCAGACCACCGCGACCGTCACACAGCTGGAGAGCAGCACGCGGTGGCCGGATCCGCCCGCCGTCCCGGAGCCCTGCGACCGGTCCGCCCCGGAGCGCCGGGCCGGGCGTGCGGACCGGAGGTGGAGCACACACGACGTGGTGCCCAACGCCGCTCCCAGGATGGTCACCAGGGCCAGGACACAGGCGGCGGGGCGCCGGTCGGGTAAGAGCCGGGCCACCACCGCCCACCAGCCCGTGGCCAGGGCCATGATGCTCAGGGTGACCCACAGCGACACCAGCGCGGGCACCACCGCCGCGAACAGCGCGATCAGCAGCAGCAGGACGGTGCCGCTGCCCAGGAGGACGTACCAGGTCGCGTCCTGGGCGGACGCGTCGCCGAGCAGCGCGTCGACCGGCGTGTCGAGGGACAGGGCTCCCGCGGTCAAGGAGACCGCGACGCCCCCCAGCCACAGGGACAGCGCCGACCAGGGGTGCTCCGCACTCCAGTCCGCTGCCCTGGTCACGGCCGTTCTCAGGTCCGTCACACTCACCGGTCCACCTCTCTGTCTGGCCGTCGTCTTCCCGGCCTCCCTCTGGCATACCGGAGGAGGTGGAGGCGGAGCGGCACGTTCCATGGTCGGGGATGCCGCTGCGGAAGCACACAGGTGATAAGTCGCCTTGCGAAGTAGTGCTAGCACTACCGGACTTCCGCCCCGAACGCGATACGCGCCCGCGTGCGGAGTGTCCGTCATCAACCGGTCACTGGACTGTCAGCCGAATTGGCCAGACTGGCCCGGAAACGCATCGCTGGAAAACCAACATACGGGGGCGCGCGTGCCGAGACTTTCCGGAGCGACCGGATGACATCCTTCGCAGCTGTTTCGACGTTCCTCCCCCCGACTGTTCCGATTTCCGAACTCCGGGAGGATTCCCCGCTGGACGCCCGGCAGGTCCGCCGGTTCCAGCGCTTCTACGGGCTGTCCGCGGTGTGCCGGGCCCCGGAGCTGGACGAGGAGGGGCTGCTGCTCACCGCGGCGTCCAAGCTGGACGGGCTGCGCGGCCAGGAGGAGCGGGTGCGCTACCTGGTCCAGGCCCGTACCTTCCCCAGCAGCCGGCCGGACCCCACCGGTGCGCTCCGACGGATCGCCGCGGAGCTGGGCCTGCCGAACGCGGTGCCCTTCGCGGTGACCGGCCAGGCCTGCGCCAGCGGGATCCAGGCGGTGGAGATCTGCGGCCGGCTGCTGGCCGCCGACGGGGACCCGGACGCGCTGGCGCTGGTCGTCGCCGGCGAGAAGAACTTCACCCCGATCGCCCGGTGCGTGCCGCGCAGCAACGTCGGGGGCGAGGCCGCGGCGGCCGTCCTGGTGCGCGAGGGACGTGCGGGGGACGCCGACCAGGTGCTCGGCCGGGCCACGCGGACCTACGGACGGTTCCACGACGACGTCGTCACCGGTGAGCCTTCCTCCGCGGAATTCAACAAGCTGTACCCGGAAGCGCTCGCCGAGGTGCTGCTGGCGGCCTGTGAGAATTCCGGTACCGCCTTCGACGATATCGACCTGATCATTCCGCACAACGTGAACACCATCTCCTGGCAAGCGGTCGCGGAACAGCTCGATCTTCCTTTGGAACGTATTTTTCTGGACAACATCCCGGTAACCGGCCACTGCTTCAGCGCGGATCCCTTCATCAACTACGGGACGGCCGGCGAGCTCGGCCGGTTGCGCCCCGGCGCGCGGTATCTGCTGACCGCCGTCGGGCTCGGCGCGACGTTCTCGGCGATGGTCGTGCAGCACTGAGCCGCCATAACGGGCGAGGGGACAACATGGAAACGTTGCTGCCGGGCTTCAACGCCCGCTTGAAGGCGGCTGTGGCCGGGGACGAGAAGGCGGCGTTCGTCTTCCTCGGCAACTTCGAGGTCGAGGAGCAGTGGGCGGTCGGCGAACCGGGGCTGCCACGCATGGGCTTCACCGGCGGCGGTGCCGTGGTGAACTCCATGGACGAGTTCGCCATGCTGCTGGCCGACGAGCGCGACCACGTCGTGCTCAAGTCGCGGCCGGACGAGGGCTACCTGGCGTACCTGCGCGGTCTCGGCCTGGCGCTGCCCACCGTGCACGTCGTTGCCGCGTCCGACCCGGCGCGTACGGTCTCCCAGGACGCGCTGGCCGACGCGGCCCTGCACGCCACGCTCGCGGACGCCGCCGCCCGGGACGGCCTGATGCTCTACGCGCACGGCGTCTCCGCCGTCGAGGAGGAGCTGGCCGAGCGGACCGGGCTGCCGCTGGCGCACCCGACGGCCGCCGTGTGCAAGGCGGTCAACAGCAAGATCTACAGCCGTCGGGTCGCCGATGAGCTCGGCATCCCCCAGGCGCGCGGCTGGGCCTGCGACACCGTCGTCGAGCTGACGGCCGCCGTCGCCGAGGCCCGCGAACTCCTCGCACAGGGCCGCAAGTTGGTCCTCAAGGACGCCTACGGCGTGTCCGGCAAGGGCATCATGGTCATCGAGAGCGAGCGCCGGCTCGACCGGGTGCATCGCATGGTGCTCTCCCGTGCCGAAGCGGCGGGCAGCGACCGGGCCGGGCTGGTGCTGGAAGAGTGGGTGGCCAAGCAGGCCGATCTCAACTACCAGGTCACGGTGGGCCGCGACGGTTCGGTGCGCTGCGACTTCATCAAGGAAGCGCTCACCGAGAACGGCACCCACAAGGGCCACCGGATGCCCGCGCGGCTCTCCCCGGAGCAGTTCGCCGAGCTCACCGAGGCCGGACTGGGCATCGGCGCGCGCCTCGCCGCCGACGGCTACTTCGGGGTGGCGGGGATGGACGCCCTGCTGCTGCCGGACGGCACGCTCTTCCCGGTCATCGAGATCAACGCCCGCAACAACATGTCCACGTACCAGGTCCTGCTGCAGGAGGCGTTCGTCGGCGAGGGGCGCATCGCGCTCGCCCGGCACTACCCCCTCAAGCTCACCGCGCCGCTCCCCTTCGAGGAGCTGCGCCGCACCCTCGACGGCCTGCTGCTGGAGAGCCCCGACGGCGCCGGACTGCTGGTGAACAACTACGCCACGGTCAACGCCGCCGTGCACACCCTCGCCGAGCCCGGCGGGTGCGCCGACGGACGGCTGTACGGCCTGGTCGTGGGCGACACCGCGGAACAGGTCTCCGCGATCGACACCGAGATCACCGCCCGGCTGGCCGCGGTGACGGAAGGAGCCCGCCATGTCGGCTGAGTTCGAGATCCAGGGCATCGGCATCACCGAGCTGGCCGAGCGGCACGGCACGCCGATGTACGTGTACGACGGGGACGCGCTCGCCGCGAACTTCCGGTCCCTGCGCGCCCGCCTGCACCCGCGCGCGGACATCTTCTTCTCGCTCAAGGCGAACCCGAACATCTCGCTCTGCGCGCTGCTGGGCAGGCAGGGCGCCTGCGCCGAGATCTCCTCGATGACCGAGCTGGTCACCGCCCGGCGGGCCGGCATCGCGCCGCGCGACATCATCTTCCTCGGGCCGGGCAAGAGCCGCGCCGAGATCGCGGCCTGCCTGGACGAGGGGATCTACGCGATCGTCTGTGAGTCGCTGGACGAGCTGGCCCTGATCGACGAGCTGGCCCGCGAGCGCGGCGTCACCGCGTCCGTGGCGCTGCGCGTCAACCCGAGCTTCGCGGTCAAGGGCTCGGGCCTGACCATGGGGGGCAAGCCCCGGCAGTTCGGCATCGACGAGACCCAGCTGTTCGACCTGCCCGACCTGGCCGCACGGCACGCCCACGTCCGGCTGATGGGCGTCCAGGTCTACATGGGCACCCGCATCCTCAGCGAGGAGGTGCTGGCCGAGAACACCGGCCGCATCTTCGACCTCGCCGAGCGGCTGTCGGAGAAGCTCGGCTTCGCGCTGGACCTGGTCGACTTCGGCGGTGGCTTCGGCGTCGCGTACTTCGACGGGGAGCGCGACCTCGACCAGGAGCGGCTGACCGCGCTGCTCAACCCGGTCATCGAGGAGTTCGCCGCCCGCCACCCCGACACCCGGCTGATCAACGAGCTGGGCCGCTACCTCACCGCCCCGTACGGGGTCTACGTCTCCCGGGTGCGCTATGTGAAGACGTCGATGAACGAGAACTTCGCGGTGGTCGACGGCGGCACCAACCACCACATGGCGGCCGTCGGCATCGGCTCCTTCGTCAAGCGCAACTTCCCGATCCGGCTGCTCAACCGCACCGACGACGCGGAGACCGAGAGCTGGAACATCACCGGGCCGCTGTGCACGCCCAACGACACCCTGGGCAAGAAGGTGCAGCTGCCGCCGCTGCGCGCGGGCGACCTGATCGGCGTGGAGCGCTCCGGCGCGTACGGGCCGACCGCCTCCCCCGTGCACTTCCTCAGCCACGGCTACCCCGCCGAGGTGCTGGTGATCGACGGCCGGGACCACCTGGTCGGCGAGCGGGAGTTCCCCGAGGACCTGCTGCGCCGCCAGCGCCTGTACCCGACCGGGCCGCCGGTCGACGGAACCGACAACTGACCACCCCACACCCTTCTCAGGAGTACCGCCATGCCCCAGACCGCTGAGCCCGCCGCGCAGGACGAGACCGTCGCCGCCGTGCGCCAGGCGCTCGCCGACGTACTGGACCGCGAGCTGCCGGACCTCGGTCCGGGCGCCAAGCTCTTCGACGACTACGGCCTGGACTCGACCGGCGTCCTCGACCTGCTGATGCGCCTGGAGGAGGTCTTCGACGTCGAGTTCGACACCGAGGAGCTGGAGATGAGCCACTTCGCCACCGTCCGGACGCTGGCCGACTACGTGGCCGCAGCCCGGTGACGCTCCGCCTCGCGGGGGCCGCGCACCGCGCCTTCGACGGCCGGGAACCGGCCCCCGCCGACCCCTTCCTGGTCCGCATCTACGCGGACATGGCCGAGATGTACGGCACCACCTTCGACCAGCCGCGGCTGGAGCGGGCCAACCGCAACACCTTCTCCGACATGGCCGAGGGGCTGCTCGACGCCCTGCCGGCCCTGGAGGACCCGCTTGACCTGGTCGTCATGGCCTCCGCCGAGCCGGACTTCGACCCCCGCACCTCGGCGGTCGCGTACGTGACCGAGCGGGTTCCGGGAGAGCCGCTGGGGTTCGCCCTCAGCGACCAGGGCGAGACGGCCCCGTACACCGCGCTGCGGCTGGCCGGCCAGTACGCCGCGGTGGGCCAGGCGGACCGGGTCCTGGTGACGGTCATGGACCAGACGACCTCGCCCGCCGATCCCCGGCCGCCCCGCCAGGGCACGGACGCCCGGGACGGTGCCGCCGCCCTGCTGCTGTCCGCCGACGGCCCCGGCGCGCCGACCGAGGTGCGGCAGTACCCCGGGCTGACCCTCGACGAGGCGCACCGCCGACTGCACGAGGTCCTGGACGACGGGGTGAGCACGCTCCTCGTCGGCGCCGGCCTCGACCCGGAGCGGAGCACGCCGCCCGCCGGAGCGCGGACGGAGGTGGTGCGCCCCTCGGCGGAGTTCCCGTGCAGCGGGGTGTGGGCGCTGCTGGCCGAACGGCTGCCCGACTTCACCCGGGACGGCGGCACGGTCGTCGTCGCCGACTTCGTACCGGACGGGCCGGACGGCACCGGCCGCGGGGGACTCTCCCTCTGCGTCCTCGACTTCGGCGCCGCGCGGGCATGACCGGCGCCGGGTATCCGCCGGACGGCACCGTGCACGTCTGGCGGATACCGCTGTCCGCGCCACCGGACGTCGTGGCCGGCCTGGCCGCGCTGCTCGGTCCCGAGGAGCGGCAGCGCGGCCGGCGGGCGCTCCCCGACGACCGGCGGCGCTTCCTGATCGCGCACGGCGCCACCCGCGCGGTCCTCGGCGGCGCTCTGGGACTGCCGCCGGAGCGGCTGCGCTACACCCACGGCCGCTGGGGCAAGCCCGCCCTGGCCGACCATCCGCAGCTGTGCTTCAACCTCTCGCACTCCGCTGAGCTGGCGCTGCTGGCGGTCGCCGCGCGGCGAGCGGTCGGCATCGACGTGGAACGGGTGCGCCCGGCCGACCGGTCCCACAGCGCCGGGCGCTGGTTCCCGGCAGCGGAGGCGGACTTCGTCCGCGCGGCGGCCGGGCCGGAGCGGTCGGCGGCGCGCTACGCCCGGCTGTGGACCCGCAAGGAGGCCTGGGTCAAAGCGGCCGGGGACCGCATGGTGAACGGCCTGCGGCTGCCGGTGGGAACCGGGCCGGAGGCCGACGACGGCACACCGGTGACGGACCCCGAAGGGCGGGTGCCGGGGCGCTGGTCGCTGTACGGGGTGCCGGCCGGCGCGGGGTACGCGGCGGCGCTGGCCGTGGCGGCGGGGCCGTCGGGGCAGCCCGTACGGGTCGAGGTCAGGCAGTGGCGAACGCCCCGGGCGGCAACCGCGGGGGTGTCCTGAGCGGCCCGTTCGCCGGCGTACCGGGCGGTGTCCGGTCCTGCGGTCCGGCGCTCCTGGACGTGTCGTTGTTCAGGTAGGTCAAGACCGCCTGCACCCGCCGGTTGTCGTCCTTGGACGGCAGCAGCTGGAGCTTGCTGAAGATGTTGTTGATGTGCTTGCCGATGGCCTTGTCGGTGACGAACAGCGACTCGGCGATGCCGGCGTTCGACTTGCCCTCCGCCATCAGCCCCAGCACCTCCAGCTCGCGCTGGGTCAGACTGCCCAGCGGCTCCCGGCGGGAGCCGTTGTGCAGCAGGCGCTCGATGACCTTGGGGTCCATGGCGGTGCCGCCGTCGGCGACCCGGCGCACGGCCTCGATGAACTGACCGCTGTTGAGCACCCGGTCCTTGAGCAGGTAGCCGACCGAACCCTCGCCGTCGGCGAGGAGTTCGCGCGCATAGAGCTGCTCGACGTACTGCGACAGCACCAGCACGGGCAGTCCGGGGATGCGGCGGCGGGCCTCCAGCGCGACCTGGATCCCCTCGTCGGTGAAGGTCGGCGGCAGCCGTACGTCCACGATGGCCACGTCCGGCCGCTCGTCCAGCAACGCCCGTAGCAGTTCGGGGGCGTTGTCGACGGAGGCGACGACGTCGCAGCCGTGGGCCGCCAACAGGCGTTCCATGCCTTCCCTCAGGAGGAACAGGTCCTCCCCGAGAACGACGCGCATCACGGCCTCCCGGCGACAGTCGGTTGTCCGACGCCGCACACAGCGCCTCTACGGACGGGACTGTACCCACCCTCACTGACAAGCCACTGACATATCGATGACGAATCCGGCCACTGTGCGGGCGGTCGGAGCGGTAATCGAATGGTCATCGAAACGTCAGTGGGGTGGGGAAGTGTGGCTTTCCGGCAACGATGCCCCCTGACGCGCCCGCGGACCGCGGCGCCGACGTCAGCGTCCCGGATCAATGGTGGAGTCTCCATGCCCTCCTCTGGCACTGCGGTACCGTCTTTCTCCGTCATCTCGGGTGAGCAGGTTTCCCGAGTTTTGGACGGGCAAGAGAAGCAGATCGTCGATCTGGTCGACTACGCCTACCGCGTGCACGGGGTCGGCGACACCGTCAACCCGCCGTCGTACTTCCTGCGGTTCGAGGACCGGCCGTCGTCGCGCATCATCGCCCTCCCCGCCTCTGTGGGCGGCGAGGTCGGGGTCGACGGCATCAAGTGGATTTCGAGTTTCCCGGAGAACATCACCTCCGGACTGCCGCGCGCCTCCGCCGTGCTGATCCTCAACGACCGGGAAACCGGCTACCCGTTCGCCTGCATGGAGAGCTCCATCATCAGCGCGGTCCGCACGGCGGCCTCCGCGGTGTTGGCCGCCGACCAGCTCACCCGTGAGGGCGGCCGGCCGAAGCGGGTGGGATTCATCGGCACCGGCCTCATCGCCCGGTACATCCACACCTATCTCGCCGGAACCGGCTGGGATTTCGACGAGATCGGCATCCACGACCTCAGTGCCGAGTACGCCGCCGGTTTCGAAGGCCACCTGCGGGCGACCGGATGCACCTCCCGCACGACGATCCACGACTCCTCCGAGAGCCTGATCCGCAACAGCGACCTGGTCATCTTCGCCACCGTCGCCGGCACCCCGCACGTCACCAACCCGGTCTGGTTCTCGCACAACCCGGTGGTGCTGAACGTCTCGCTGCGCGACCTCGGCCCCGAGATCATCAAGGCCTCGTCCAATTTCGTGGACGACGTCGAGCATGTGCTGAAGGCCAATACCTCGGTGCACCTGGTCGAACAGGAAGTGGGGAACCGGTACTTCATCAACGGGACGCTGCACAACGTGATGACGGGAATGGTCAAGGTGCCCCGGAACCGGCCCGTGGTGTTTTCGCCGTTCGGCCTCGGCGTGCTCGACCTGACCGTCGCCAAGCATGTCTATGACGAACTCGTCAGCCAGGGTGAACTGCGCGAGATCGACGGGTTCTTCCACGAGCTTTCCCGGCACGGGAAAAAGTAATCGTAACCCTTTTACGGGACCACCCCTGCGATAGGGAGGACCGAACGTGCCTGTTATATCCGCCCCCCATGAATTCAATGTGTCGGATCTGTTCATCGACCTGAAGACCGTGCTCGGTGCGCAGCTCTACCTCAAGTGCGAAGGCTTCAACTTCGCCGGCTCGATCAAGCTCAAGGCCGCCGTGGAAATGATCACGCGCGCCGAGCGGGCCGGCACCTTACGGCCCGGGATGACCCTGGTGGAATCGTCGTCGGGAAACCTCGGCGTCGCGCTGAGCCTGGTCGCGGCGAGCAAGGGCTACCGCTTCATCTGCGTCACCGACAACCGGTGTGCGCTGACCAACCGGCAGCGTATGGAGAACCTCGGCGCCCAGGTGCGGATCGTCACCGAGCCGGACGAGGACGGTGGCCTGCTCGGCGCCCGCATCCGCCACGTCAAGGAGCTGTGCGCGAGCGGCGAGGGCTTCCTGTGGCTCAATCAGTACGCCAACGCCGGCAACTGGATGAGCCACTACGGCACCACCGGGCCCGAGATCGCCGCCGAGTTCCCCGACCTCGACGTGCTCTTCATCGGTGCCGGCACCACCGGCACCCTGATGGGCTGCGCCCGTTACTTCAAGGAGCACCGGCCCTCGGTCACCGTCGTCGCCGTCGACAGCGTCGGCTCGGTCACCTTCGGGACCCCGCCGGGCCCCCGGATGATCCCCGGCCTGGGCACCAGCGTCCGCCCGCAGATCCTCGACGACACGTACGTGGACGACGTGGTGCACGTGCCCGAGCCCGACACCATCCAGATGTGCCACCACCTGGTCCGGCACGGCTACGTCCTCGGCGGCTCCACCGGCACCGTGCTCAGCGGCGCCCAACAGTGGATCGCTGCCCACCGCCCGGAGCAGGACATCGTCGGCGTGGCGATCTCCCCGGACCTGGGGGACCACTACCTGGACACCGTCTACCAGGAGAAGTGGCTCCAGGACATCTACGGCCTGGACAGGGACGAGCTGTCCGCGGCGGACGCGCTGTCCTCGGTGAGCAGGGCCACGGCGTAGCCCGGGGCCGGTGCCGGGGCCGTCCCCGGAGCACCGGGCGGTCACCGCCACCGCACGGCCCCGGCTCCTCGCTTAAGCCCCGGGCCGGCGGCCCGCTGAACACCCACCCTTCCCGCAGGACCTCCAGGAGGTTGTCGTCATGAGTGCACGTATCGAGCCGGGTCTGCCGCTCACCGCGGCACAGACCGAGATCTGGTTCGACGAGCAGTTCGCCGATGGCGACCTCGCCTACAACATGGCCGACTACTTCGACGTCCGCGGCCCGCTGGACGCCGCCCGCCTGGAAACGGCGCTGGGCCTGGCCGTTGCCGAGGCCGAGTGCTTCCGCGTCCGCCTCACCGAGGAGGACGGCGAGCCCCGCCAGGTGGTCGAGCCCCTGGAGACCCTGCCGTACACCACGGTCGACCTGAGCGGGGTGGAGGACCCCGAGGCCGCCGCCCACGCCTGGATGAGCCGGGACCTGGACCGGCCGATCGAGGTGACGGCCTTCCCGCTGATGCGGGCCGCGCTGCTCACCCTCGGGCCGGACCGCGCCTTCCTCTACCTGTGCGCGCACCACATCGTCAGCGACAGCTTTGTGCGCCCGCTGTTCTACCGGCGGCTGGCCGACCTCTACACCGCCCTGCACGAGGGCCGGCCGACGGCGGAGGGCCAACTGCCGCCGCTGAAGGTGCTGGTGGACGACGAGATCGCCTACGCCGCCTCGCGCCGCGCCGAACGGGACCGGGCGTACTGGGCCCGTACCTACGCCGACGCCCCCGAGCCGGTCAGCTTCTCCGACCGCGAGCCGGCCCCGGCCCGTGGCTTCCTGCGCCGCAGCACGACCCTGCCGCAGCCGGTCGTGCGGCGCCTGCGCGCCGCCGCCGGCCGGGCCCGGGTGACCTGGCCGACGCTGGTCATCGCCGCCGCCGCGGCGTACACCCAGCGGATGACCGGCGCCGACGAGATCCTGCTGACCCTGCCGGTCAACGGGCGCACCAGCGCCGCCGGCCGTTCGGTGCCCGGCATGGTCGCCAACTACCTGCCGCTGCGGGTCGCCCTCGCGCCCGGCAGCACGCCGGACCAGCTGCTGCGCACGGTCGCCGATGCGCTGCTGCGGACGCTGAACCACCAGCGCTACCGGGGCGACCGGGTGCGCCGCGACATGGGCCTGCGGGTCGACGACCGGCGCCCCTTCGGCCCCTTCGTCAACGTCCTGCCGCCCGAGCCGGAGCTCGCGTTCGGTCCGTGCGCGGTCACCCTCACCAACCTCTCCACCGGCATCGTCAACGACTTCATGTTCGCCGTCTCCGACTCGGCGGGCGACGACGACGTGGAGATCCACCTCAACGCCAACCCCGCGCTCTACTCCGCCGCCGAACTCGAGGCCCACCGCGACCGGTTCGCCGGGTTCCTCGACGCGCTCTCGCACGCGGCCGCGGACCGTCCGCTGGCGGGCGTCGGGGTCCTCACCGAGGCCGAGTCGCGGCAGCTGTCGCAGGAGTGGCACGACGCCGAGCGCGGCGGCGGCTTCGCGGGCGTGGTGGAGCGGGTGCGGGAGCACGCCGCCGCCCGCCCGGACGCGCTGGCCGTGGCGGACGGCGCGGACCGGGTCTCGTACGGGGCGCTGGCGGTGTGGGCCGACGGGATCGCCGGGCGGCTGGCGGCGGCCGGTGCCGGCGTCGGGACGCTGGTGGCGGTGCTCGGGGAGCCGGGCGCGCGGTATGTCGGGGGCGTCCTCGGGGTGTTGGGCGCCGGCGCGGCCTGGCTGCCGCTGGACGTGGACGCGCCGCTGGCTCGCCAGCGGGGGCTGTTGGCGGACAGCGGGGCCCGCTTCCTGCTCACCGGGCCCGGTGAGCGGGCGCGGGCCGAGGAGATCGTGGCGGCGGCCGGATCCGAGGTCCGGATCGTCCTCCTCGACGCGCCCTTCCCGGCCGTGGGCACCCGCCCCGAGGGCCTGGGCCCGGTGCGCGGCGGCGAGGACGACCTCGCGTACGTGATCTACACCTCCGGTTCCACGGGCCGCCCGAAGGGCGCGATGGTGCACCGGCGCGGCATGGTCAATCACCTGCTGGCCAAGGTGGAGGACCTGGCGATGGCCGAGGGCGATGTGCTGGTGCACAACGCCCCGGTGACCTTCGACATCTCGGTGTGGCAGATGCTCGCCGCGCTGGTGGCCGGCGGGGCGACGCGCGTGGTGGACCGTACGGTGGCGGCCGACCCGGACGCGCTGTTCGCGGTGACGGCCGACGAGGACGTGACGGTCTTGGAGGTCGTGCCGTCGCTGCTGCGCGCGGCGCTGGACGCGTGGGAGACGGGCGGCGGCTTCCCGTCGCTGCCGACGCTGCGGTACCTGGTGGTGACGGGCGAGGCGCTGCCGGTGGACGTGTGCCACCGCTGGTTCGCGCGCTACCCGGGCATTCCGCTGGTCAACGCGTACGGCCCGACCGAGTGCTCGGACGACGTCACGCACGCCGTGCTCGACGCGCACAGCGAGCTGGGCCGGCGCACGCCGATCGGCCGGGTGGTGCGCAACACCCGCCTGTACGTGCTGGACGACGCCCTGCGGCAGGTGCCGGTGGGCGTCGCGGGGGAGCTGTATGTGGCGGGCACCGGCGTCGGGCGCGGCTACCTCGGTGACCCGGGGCGCACCGCCGCGACGTTCGTGGCGGACCCGTTCGGGGCGGTGGGCGAGCGGATGTACCGGACCGGTGACCGGGTGGTCCGCCGCCCGGACGGTCAGCTGGAGTTCCTGGAGCGGCGGGACCACCAGGTCAAGATCCGGGGCCGCCGGATCGAGCTGGGGGAGATCGAGGCGGCGCTGCGCGCCGTCGAGGGCGTGACGGACGGGGCGGCGCAGGTGCACACCGACGCTGCCACCGGCCGCCAGCGCCTGGTCGGCTACCTGGTGGGCCGGGCCGCCCCCGAGCAGGTGCGGGCCGACCTGCTGCGCGTCCTGCCCGCGTACATGGTCCCCGGCGAGTTCGTCGCCCTGGACGCGCTGCCGCTCACCCCGAACGGCAAGGTCGACCGCAAGGCGCTCACGGTGCCCGACGCGGTCGCCAGCACGGCGCACCGTGCGCCGCGCACACCGCAGGAGGAGATCCTGTGCACCGCGTTCGCCGAGGTGCTGAGCCTGCCGTCGGTCGCGGCCGACGGCGACTTCTTCGCCCTGGGCGGCGACAGCATCAGCGCCATCCAGGTCGTCAGCCACGCCCGTAGGGCGGGCCTGACGCTCACCCCCCGCGACATCTTCCTGCGCAAGACCCCGGCCGCCCTCGCCGCCGCCGCACCGGCGACCCCCCACGCGGCCACGGTCGTCGGGGCGGACGACGGGGTCGGCGAGCTGGAGATCATGCCGATCGCCCACCAGTTGAGGGAGGACGGCGGCGCGGTCGCCGGGCCGGTCGGCTCCTTCGCCCAGTACGTCGTGGTCCGGGTCCCCGACCACGTGGACACCGAGCGGCTGACCCGCGCCCTGCACGCGGTCGTCGACCGGCACGACGCGCTGCGCATGCAGCTGGACGTGCCCGTGGAAGGCCTGTGGACGCTGAAGGTACGGCCGCAGGGCACGGTCGACCTGACCGGCGCGGTGCACGAGGCCGAGGTGCCGGCCGGCGCGGACGAGGACGAGGTGGTCGTCGCCCAGGCCGCGCTCGCGCAGCGCCGCCTCGCCCCCACCGCCGGTGACCTGCTCCAGGCCGTCCTGCTGAACGCCGGTCCCGGGCAGCCCCGCCGGCTGCTGCTGATGGTGCACCACCTCGCCGTGGACGGTGTCTCCTGGCGGGTGCTGCTGCCCGACCTCGCCGCGGCCTGGTCGGCCGTCGAGGCGGGCCGCACCCCGGCGCTGGCCGCGGTGGGCACCTCGTACCGCAGCTGGTCGCGGCTGCTGTCCGACGACGCGCGCACCGCCGCCCGGATCGCGGAGCTGCCGCTGTGGACCGCGCAGGCCAGCGGCCCCGAGCCGCTGCTCGGCCCGCGCGGCCTGGACGCCGCGCGGGACACCTACGCGACCGCGCACCGGCTGCGGTTGGTGCTGCCGACCGCGCAGACGACCGCCCTGCTGACCGAGGTCGCCCCGGCCTTCCACGCCGAGATCAACGATGTGCTGCTGACCGGGCTCGCGCTGGCGGTGGCCGACTGGCGCCGTCGTACCGCCGCCGCGGACGGCTCCCCCGACACCCTGATCGAACTTGAGGGGCACGGCCGGGAACAGGTCGTGGAGCACACCGACCTCTCCCGCACCGTGGGCTGGTTCACCAGCGCCTTCCCGGTGCGGCTGGCGCCCGGCGAACTCGACTGGGACGAGGTCTGGGCGGGCGGTGACGCGGTCGGCGCCGCCTTCAAACGGATCAAGGAGCAGCTGCGGGCCATCCCGGACCACGGCATCGGCTACGGCCAGCTGCGGTACCTCAACCCGCAGACCAACGCCCTGCTGGCCCGCCACCCCCGCCCGCAGATCGGCTTCAACTACATGGGCCGGTTCGGTGCCGCCGGTGCGGCCGACTGGTCGCTGGCCGGCAGTGGGGCCGCGGTCGGCACCGCCGCCGCGCCCGACATGCCGCTCCCGCACGTCCTGGAGGTCACCCCGGTCACCGAGGACCGCCCCGACGGCCCCCACCTGGTCGCGGACTGGCTCTGGGCCGGGGAGATCCTCTCCGACCAGGACGCCCAGGACATCGCCCGGACGTGGTTCCGCGCCCTGGAGCTGCTGGTGACCCATGCCGCGCGGCCCGGCGCGGGCGGCCGGGTGCCGTCCGACCTGCCGCTGGTGTCCCTGTCGCAGGAGGAACTCGACTCCTACGAGCGGCAGTTGGCGCCCACCGGGCTGGCGGACGTGCTGCCGCTGGCGCCGCTGCAGAAGGGCCTGCTGTTCCTGTCCGAGTACGAGCGGGACGGCGTGGACCCCTATGTCCTCCAGCTCGACCTGGAACTCGGCGGAGAGGTGGACGCCGCCGCGCTCCGCGCCGCCTGTGCCGAGCTGCTGCACCGGCACCCCAACCTGCGGGCGTCCTTCTCCCACCGCGCGACCGGCGCCCCGGTCCAGCTGATCCCGCACGCGGTGACGGTGCCGTGGCGGGAGACGGACCTGACCGCCGGACGGCGGTCCCCGGAAGAGACGGCCGAGGCCGCCGCCCGCCTCGCCGACGAGGAACGTGCCCTCCGCTTCGACCTGTCCGACCCGGCCGCGGCGCCCCTGATGCGCTTCGTCCTGGCGCGCACCGGCCCGGACCGGCACCGCTTCCTGTGGACGATCCACCACAGCCTGGTGGACGGCTGGTCCATGCCGCTGCTGGTGCGCGAGCTGTTCACGCGGTACGGGGGCGACGCCGGCGCGCCGGCCGAGACCGCGCCCTACCGTGACTACCTCGCCTGGCTCGCGACCCAGGACTCCGAGGCGGCGCTCGCCGCGTGGGAGGAGGCCCTGCACGGCGTCGAGGAGCCGACGCTGGCCGCTCCGGAGGGCGCCCCGCGCGCCGCGGTCCGCGCGGACACGGTCGGCATGGCGGTGCCCGAGCGCCTGGCGGCCGACCTGGCGGTCTGGGCGCGGGAGCGCGGGCTGACCCTGAACACCGTCTTCCAGGGCTGCTGGGCCCTGCTGCTGGGCTCGCTCACCGGTCGCGACGACGTGGTCTTCGGCGCGGTGACCTCCGGCCGCCCGGCGCAGGTGCCGGGCGTCGAGAGCATGATCGGCCTGTTCCTCAACACGGTGCCGGTGCGGGTGCGCACCCGGCCCGAGGAGACCCTCGGGGACCTGCTGGCCGGTATCCAGGAGCGGCAGTCGGCGCTGGTGGTGCACGAGCACGTCGGCCTGGCGGAGATCCAGAACCGGGCCGGCCTCGGCGACCTCTTCGACACGGTCCTGCTCTTCGAGAACTTCCCGCTGGACGAGGAGAGCGTGCGCGCCTCCGCCACCGGTCTGCGGCTGCTGGCGGCCGAGGCCCGCGACGGCCGTCACTACCCGCTGAGCCTGGCGGTCCTGCCGGGCGCCGGCGGCCGCCTCGACCTGCGCTTCGACTACGCGCCCGACCTGTTCACCCAGGACGCCGTCGAACGGCTCGGCAGCCGTCTGCTGCACCTGCTCGGCGCGGTCCGCACCGGCGCGGACCGCCCGTTGGCCGCGCTCGGACTGGTCGACGAGGCGGAGTCGCGGCGGCTGCTGGTGGAGTGGAACGCGACGGAGCGCGGCGGTGGCTTCACCGGCGTGGTGGAGCGGGTGCGCGAGCACGCCGCCAGGCAGCCGGACGCGGTGGCCGTGACGGACGGCGAGACCCAAGTCTCGTACGGCGCGCTGGCGGTGTGGGCCGACCGCATCGCCGGGCAGCTGGCCGGCGCCGGCGCGGAGACGGGCTCGTTGGTCGCGGTGCTGGGCGAGCCCGGTGTGCGGTACGTGGCCGGTGTGCTGGGCGTGCTGGGTGTGGGCGGCGCATGGCTGCCGTTGGACGTGGAGGCGCCGCTGGCCCGTCAGGTGGGGCTGTTGGCGGACAGCGCGGCCCGCATCCTGCTGGCCGGCCCGGAGTCGGCCGCGCAGGCCGAGGAGATCGCCGCGGCGGCCGGGGACGGCGTACGGGTGGTGGTGCTGGACGCACCGGTACCGGCCGGGGATCCGCGGCCGCAGGAGCCGGGCGCGGTCCGGGGCGAGGAGGATGACCTCGCCTACGTGATCTACACGTCGGGCTCCACCGGCCGCCCCAAGGGCGCGATGGTGCACCGGCGCGGCATGGTCAACCACCTGCTGGCCAAGGTCGAGGACCTCGCCATGGTGCAGAGCGACGTGGTGGTCCACAACGCCCCGGTGACCTTCGACATCTCGGTGTGGCAGATGCTCGCCGCGCTGGTCGTCGGCGGCACCACCCGCACCGTGGACCGGGCCACCGCCGGGGACCCCGATGCCCTGTTCCAGCTCGCCCAGGGCGAGGGCATCACCGTGCTTGAGGTCGTGCCGTCGCTGCTGCGCGCCGCCCTGGACGCGTGGGAGACCACCGGGCACTTCCCGTCCCTGCCCAAGCTGCGCCACCTCGTGGTGACCGGCGAGGCGCTGCCGGCCGACGTCTGCCGCCGCTGGTTCGCCCGCTACCCCGGGATCTCCCTGGTCAACGCCTATGGCCCCACCGAGTGTTCGGACGACGTCACGCACGCCGTGCTGCCGGCCGACAGCGAGTTGGGCACCCGGGTGCCGATCGGGCGGGTGGTGCGCAACACGCGGCTGTACGTGCTCGACGACGCCCTGCGCCCGGTGCCGATCGGCGTGCCCGGCGAACTGTACGTGGCGGGCACCGGTGTGGGGCGCGGATACCTGGGCGACCCGGTCCGTACCGCCTTCACCTTCACCGCCGACCCCTTCGGCCCGGCCGGCGAGCGGATGTACCGCACCGGCGACCGCGTGGTCCACCGCGCCGACGGGCAACTGGAGTTCCTGGAGCGGCGGGACCACCAGGTCAAGATCCGTGGCCGGCGGATCGAACTCGGCGAGATCGAGGCGGCGCTGCGCGGCGTCGAGGGCATCGTCGATGCCGCCGCCCAGGTGCACACCGATGACACCGGCCGCAAGCGCCTGGTCGGCCACCTGGTCGGTACCACGCAGCCCGCGCAGGTACGCGAGGCCCTGCTGCGCGCGCTGCCGGCGTACCTGGTCCCGACCGAGTTCACCACCCTCGACGCGCTGCCGCTGACCCCCAACGGGAAGGTCGACCGCAAGGCCCTCATCGCCCCGGAGGCGTCCGCCGCCCCGATGGGCCGGGCGCCGCGCACGCCGGACGAGGAGGCCCTCTGCGCCGCCTTCGCCGACGTCCTCGGCCTCTCCCGGGTCGACGCCGACGCGGACTTCTTCACCCTGGGCGGCGACAGCATCAGCTCCATCCAGGTCGTCGGTCACGCCCGTAAGGCGGGCCTGACCCTCACCCCCCGCGACGTCTTCCTGCACAAGACCCCGGCCGCCCTCGCCGCCGCCGCCCGGACGGCGCCGGCCGCGCCGCCCGCGTACCAGCCGGTGGCCGCCGACGCACCGCTGGTGGCGCTGTCGGAGGACGAACTCGACGCGTTCGACATGGAATTCGGTGACCTTTAGTGAACGCGACGCACCCCGGGAACCCGGTCAACTCGGCGAAGGACAAGGAGAAGGGCTCCATGAAGCGTTCGGGTATCAGCGATGTGCTGCCCTTGACGCCTTTGCAGAAGGGTCTGCTCTTCCTCTCCGAGTACGACCCGCAGAGCGCGGACGCGTACTCGCTGCAGCTCTCCGTCGAACTCGACGGAGAGCTGGACGCCGGCGCGCTGCGCGCCGCCTGCACCGCGCTGCTGAACCGGCACCCCAACCTGCGGGCCTGCTTCCGCCGCCGGGCGACCGGTGACCCCGTACAGCTCGTGCCGCACGAGGTCGCGCTGCCGTGGAGCGAGCGGGAGCTGCCGGGCGCCGACGCCGGGCAGCTGCGCGAGGTGGCCGAGGAGGAGCGGCGGCACCGCTTCGACCTCGCCCGGCCGCCGCTGATGCGCTTCGTCCTGGTGCGCCAGGCCGAGCAGCGGCACACCTTCCTGTGGACCCTGCACCACAGCCTGGCCGACGGCTGGTCGCTGCCGATGCTCATCCAGGACCTGTTCACCCTGTACGCGCACGGGGGCCGGGAGGCCGATGCCGGGCTGCCCACGGTCGCCCCGTACCGCTCCTACCTGGCCTGGCTCGCCGCCCAGGACGCCGACGCCGCGCAGGCCGCGTGGCAGGACGCGCTCGCCGGGCTGGCCGAGCCCACCCGTCTGGCGCCCGCGGCCGACCGCGTCCCGGCGCTGCCGCACTCGCTGACCCTGCCGGTGCCCGAGCGACTGGCGGCGGACCTGGCGACCCGCGCCCGCGGCCTCGGCGTCACCCTCAACACCGTCTTCCAGAGCGCCTGGGCACTCGTCCTGGGCGCCCTCACCGGCCGTACGGACGTGGTCTTCGGCACCGTCACCGCCGGCCGGCCGGCCGAACTCCCCGGCGTCGAGAACATGGTGGGCCTGTTCGCCAACACCGTCCCGGTACGGGTGACGACCCGCCCCGGCCAGTCGGTCGCCGCGCTGCTCGCCGACGTCCAGGAGCGGCAGTCCGGTCTGATGCCGTACGAGCACGTCGGGCTCGCCGACATCCAGCGAGGGACCGGCATCGGCGAACTCTTCGACACCGTGATGCTGTTCCAGAGCTATCCGATGAACGAGGACGAGCTGGCCGCCGCGCTGCCGGGGCTGCGCGTCGCCGACGCCGCCATCCGCTCGGTCACCCACTACCCCCTGGCCCT
Organism: Streptomyces sp. NPDC020742; assembly: GCF_040641675.1. NCBI lineage: Bacteria > Bacillati > Actinomycetota > Actinomycetes > Kitasatosporales > Streptomycetaceae > Streptomyces > Streptomyces sp. NPDC020742. The sequence continues at coordinate 24,458 of NZ_JBFAEA010000006.1, read as the reverse complement.
GGCCGTGCTGCCCGGCCCCGGCGGCCGCCTCGACCTGCGCTTCGACTATGCACCGGACCTGTACGAGGCCGCCGACGCCGAGCGGTTCGGGCGCCACCTGCTGCGCGCCCTGGAGGCCGTCGCCGCCGACCCGGACCGGCCGCTCGCCCGGATCGGCGTCCTCCAGGACGAGGGGGGCCGGCGGTTCACCGACGGTCCCGTCACGGCCCCGGCCCGTCCGGTGGCGGAGGCGATCGAGGAGCGCGTGCGGGAACTCCCGGACGACATCGCCGTCGTGTGCGGTGTGACCTCCCTGACGTACCGCGGGCTGAACACCCGGGCCAACCGCCTGGCGCGCGCCCTCGTCGCACGGGGCGCAGGCCCCGGACGCACCGTCGCCATCGCCCTGCCCCGCTCCGCCGACCTGGTGGTGGCGGCCCTGGCGGTGCTCAAGTCCGGCGCGGCCTACCTGCCCGTCGACCCCGACCACCCGGCCGAGCGCAACACGGTCGTGCTGGAGGACACCCGGCCCGTCCTGGCCCTCACCACCCGGGCCACCGACGGTGCGCTGCCGGCCGGCGGGCCGGCGCGCTGGGTGCTGGACGACGACGGCACCGACGAGCTGCTCGCCGCCTTCCCCGGCACCGACCTCACCGACGCCGACCGGGCGCGCCCGCTCACCGCCGACGACACCGCGTACACCCTGTTCACCTCCGGCTCCACCGGCCGCCCCAAGGGCGTGGTGGTCACCCGGGGCGGATTCGCCAACATCGTCGAGGACACCCAGCGGCGGTACGCCATCGGGCGCGGGGAGAGCCTGCTGGCCGTCACCACCTTCGGCTTCGACATCGCCAACACCGAGCTGTTCTGCCCGCTGACCGGCGGCGCGCGGCTGATCCTCGCCGACCGGGAGACGGTACGGGACCCGGCCGCCCTGGGCCGGATGCTCACCGCTACCGGTGCCACCGTCCTGCAGGCCACGCCCAGCCTGTGGCAGGCCCTGGTCACCGCCGCCCCCGACGCGCTCGGCGGGGTGCGGGGCTTCGTCGGCGGCGAGGCGCTGAGCGAGCCGCTGGGCGAGGAGCTGCGCAAGGCCACCGCGGGCATCACCAATATGTACGGGCCGACCGAGACCACCATCTGGTCCACCGCCGCCCCGGCCCTGGACGGCATCCGGCCGGGCGCCCCCGCAATCGGCCGCCCGGTGGCCAACACCCGCCTGCACATCCTGGACGACTGGCTGCGGCCGGTCGCGCCGGGCGTCATCGGCGAGCTGTACATCGCCGGCGCCGGCCTCGCCCGCGGCTACCTGAACCGGCCCGGACTCACCGCCGAACGGTTCGTCGCCGACCCGTCCTCCCCGTCCGGTGCGCGGATGTACCGCACCGGCGACCTGGTCCGACTCGGCGGCGACGGTCAGGTGGAGTACGTCGGCCGCTCCGACCACCAGGTCAAGATCCGCGGGTTCCGCATCGAGCTCGGCGAGATCGAGAACGCGCTGGGCGGTCACCCGGACGTCGCCCAGGCCGTGGTGACCCTGCACGCGCCGCGGCCGGACGAGCAGATGCTGGTCGGCTACCTGACCCCCGCCGAGCACGCCACCGCCCCGGACCCCGATGCCCTGCGGGCGCACCTGTCCGGGCTGCTGCCCGCGTATATGGTCCCGGCCGCCTTCGTCACCCTCGACGCCCTGCCGCTCACCGCGAACGGCAAGGTGGACCGCAAGGCGCTGCCGGCCCCCGAGCTGCGCCCGCAGCAGACCGACCGGGCCGTGCGCACCCCGCAGGAGGAGCTCCTGTGCCAGGTGTTCGCCGAGGTGCTGGACCTGCCGCGGTTCGGACCCGAGGACGACTTCTTCGCGCACGGCGGCCACTCGCTGCTCGCCGCCCGGGTGGTGAGCCGCATCCGTACCGTCCTGGGCACCGAGGTCCCGGTGCGGACGCTGTTCGACGCCCCGACCCCCGCCGGCCTGGCCGAACGGCTGCCGCGCGCGGGCGCGGCCCGGCCCGCGCTGCGCTCCGGTGTCCGCCCCGAGGACGTACCGCTGTCCTTCGCGCAGCAGCGGCTGTGGTTCCTCAACCGGCTGGACGGCGCGCACGGCACGTACAACATCTCCCTCGGCCTGCGCCTGACCGGCGCGCTCGACAAGGCGGCGCTCGGCAGTGCGCTGGGCGACCTCCTCGACCGCCACGAGAGCCTGCGCACGGTCTTCCCGGACGACGACGGCGCACCGCGTCAGCACGTACTGCCCCGCGCGGAGACGGCGTTCGCGCTGCGGGAGAGCGTCACCGACGCGGACCGGCTGCCCGCCGAGCTGGCCGCGGGCGCGGCGCGCGGCTTCGACCTGTCCCGGGAGATCCCGCTGCGCGCCGAGCTGTTCACCCTCGGCGCGGACGAGCAGGTGCTGCTCCTGGTCCTGCATCACATCGCGGGCGACGGCTGGTCGCTGCGGCCGCTCGCCGACGACCTCGCACGGGCCTACGCCGCGCGCCGGGACGGCCGGCCGCCGCAGTGGTCCGAACTCCCCGTGCAGTACGCGGACTACGCGCTGTGGCAGCGTGCGGTGCTCGGCGACGAGGAGGACCCGGACAGCCCCGCCGCCCGCCAGCTCGCCCACTGGAAGGCCGCGCTCGCGGGCCTGCCGGAGGAGATCGAGCTGCCCGCCGACTTCGCCCGGCCGGCGGTCGCCGGCCACGAGGGCGCCGAGCACACCACCGTCATCGGGCCCGACCTGCACCGCGCGCTGGCGGAGCTGGCCCGCGCGCATGGCGTGAGCCTGTTCATGGTGGTCCAGGCCGCGCTGGCCACCCTGCTGACGCGGATGGGGGCGGGCGAGGACATCCCGCTCGGCAGCCCGATCGCGGGCCGCACCGACGAGGCGCTGGACGACCTGGTGGGCTTCTTCACCAACACCCTGGTCCTGCGCACCGACACCTCCGGCGACCCCACCTTCGCCGAACTGCTGCGCCGGGTGCGGGAGACGGACCTGGCCGCGTACGAGAACCAGGACCTGCCCTTCGAGCGGCTGGTCGAGGTCTGCAACCCGGTCCGCTCGCTGGCCCGGCAGCCGCTCTTCCAGGTCATGCTGGCGTTCCAGAACACCGCGGACGCCCGGCTCGCGCTGCCCGGTCTCTCGGCCGAGGTGGAGCCGGTCGGCAGCGCCTCCGCCAAGTTCGACCTGGCGTTCCAGCTCACCGAGCGCTCCGGCGGCGCCGAGGGGGAGTTCGGCGGCATCGACCTGGTCGTCGAGTACCGCACCCAGCTCTTCCGGCCGGAGACGGTCCGGCAGCTCACCGGCCGCTTCGCCCGCGTCCTGACGGCCGTGGCCGCCGCACCCAAGACGCCGCTGAGCGGCATCGAGGTGCTCGGCGACGAGGAGCGCCGGCGCGTGCTCACCGAGTGGAACGGCGCCACCGCCGCGGTCCCGGAGCTGACCGTGGACCGCATCTTCGAGGAGCACGCCGCCCGCCGGCCGGACCACGAGGCGGTCGTCCTGGGCGAGGAGTCGCTGTCGTACCGGGAGCTCAACGCCCGCGCCAACCGGCTGGCCCGGCTGCTGGCCGGGCACGGCGCCGGCCCCGGCCGGATCGTCGGCCTGATGCTGCCGCGGTCGGTGGACATGATCGTCGCGATCCTGGCCGTGCTGAAGTCCGGCGCCGCCTACCTCCCGCTCGACCCGGACTACCCGGCCGACCGCCTCGCGTACATGGTGGGCGACGCCGCGCCGGTCTGCGTCCTGGCCGCACCGGGCACCGCGGGCCTGCTGCGGGGCTCCGACGCCCAGGTGATCGAGCTCGGCGACGGTACGGCGCCCGGCGCCCGGATCGCCGCCGGCCACCCGGAGACCAACCTGACCGACGGCGAGCGCACCCGCCCGCTCACCCGCCGCGACGCCGCCTACGTCATCTACACCTCGGGTTCCACCGGCCGCCCCAAGGGGGTGCTGGTCGAGCACGCCGGGGTCGCCGCCCTCGCCGCCGACCACGTGCGCCGCTTCTCGCTCGGCCCGTACTCCCGGGTCCTGCAGTTCGCCTCGCCCAGCTTCGACGCGGCCTGTGCCGAGCTGGCGATGGGGCTGCTGTCGGGCGGCACCCTCGTCCTGGCCACCCCGGAGAGCCGCGGGCCCGGCGAGCCGCTGGCCGACCTGATCGTGCGGCACGGCGTGAACCTCGCCGTGCTGCCGCCGGTCGTGCTGGCCGCCTTCCCGGAGGACATCGACCTGCCGGGCACCCTGACCCTGATCACCGCGGGCGAGGCGCTGCCCGCCGAGGTCGCGGCCCGCTGGTCGGCCGGCCGCGCCCTGTACAACTGCTACGGGCCGACCGAGTCCACCGTCTGCGCCACCGCGAGCGATCCGCTGACCGGCGAGGGCCGGCCGCCCATCGGCCGGCCGCTGCACAACACCCGGGCGTACGTCCTGGACGCCCGGCTGCAGCCGGTGGCTCCCGGTGTGACCGGCGAACTGTACCTGGCCGGCGCGCAGTTGGCCCGCGGTTACCTGGGTCGACCCGGTCTCACCGCGGAGCGGTTCACCGCCGACCCGTTCGGTCCGGCGGGCGCGCGGATGTACCGCACCGGAGACCTGGCGCGCTGGACCGCGGACGGCCGGCTCGCTTACGTCGGCCGGGTCGACCACCAGGTCAAGCTGCGGGGCTTCCGCATCGAACTCGGCGAGATCGAGAGCGCGCTGACCGCCCACCCGGGCATCGCCCAGGCGGTCGCCGCCGTACGGGAGGACCGGCCCGGTGACCGCCGGCTGACCGCGTACGTGGTGCCGGAGGAGGGGCCAGTGCCCGTCGCGGCCCTGCGCGAGCACCTGTCCGGGCTGCTGCCCGACTACATGGTGCCCGCCGCCTTCGTGGCGCTGGACGCGCTGCCCCTGACCCCCAACGGCAAGGTGGACCGCAGGGCCCTGCCCGCGCCGGACCCGGCCGCGCCGGCCGCCCACGGCCGGGACCCGCGCACGGCGCACGAGACGCTGCTGTGCCAGGTGTTCGCCGAGGTCCTGGGCCTGCCCCGGGTCGGCGCCGAGGCGGACTTCTTCGCGCTGGGCGGCGACAGCATCCGCTCCGTACAGGTCGTCGGCCGGGCCCGGAAGGCGGGGCTCGACCTCGCGCTGTCCGACGTCTTCCGGCACAAGACCGTCGAGGCCCTGGCCACGGCCCTGGAGCACGCCGACCGGGCGGCGGGGACGACGTTCCTGGACCGGGTGCGGCAGCGCCTGGACGAACCCGCCGAGGGCGCCGCGCCGCTCGATCCGTTCGGCCCGGTCCTCCCGCTGCGCACCACCGGCGACCGTCCGCCGCTGTTCTGCGTCCACGGCGGTATGGGCTTCGCCCTGCCCTACCTGGGCCTGGCCGCGCACCTCGGCGACCGCCACCCGGTCCATGGGCTCCAGTCGTCGGCCCTCACCGGCACGGCACCGCTGCCGGAGAGCATCGGGCAGGTCGCGGCCGAGTACGTCGAGCGGCTCAAGGAGATCCAGCCGACCGGGCCCTACCACCTGCTCGGGTGGTCCTTCGGCGGGGTGGTCGCGCACGAGATGACCGTCCAACTGGAGCGCGCGGGCGAGGAGGTGGCCCTGCTCGCCAACCTGGACAGCTACCCCGCCGACCCCGCCGACGAGGTGCCCACCGACGCCATGCTGCTGACCGCCGTACTCGAGTACTGCGGCCTTGCGCGGGGGGACGACCCGGCCGAGCCGACGGTCGACACGGTGCGCGCCGCGCTGCGCCGCGCCGACAGTCCGCTGGGCGACATGGACCTCGCCCGGCTCGTGGACGTGATGCGCAACCACGTCCGCCTGGTGCGGGAGCACACGCCCGGCCACATCAAGGCCCCCATGCAGCTGTTCGTCGCGGACCTCGGCCTGACCCCGGCGGAGCGCGCCGCGCGACCGGGCCGGTGGGCGGGGCACACCGAGCGTGAGCCCCGCGTCCACACGGTGCCCTGCGGCCACGAATTCATGATGCATTCCGGGCCGCAGGCCGCCATCGGCCGCGCCGTCGCCGTCGAACTGGACCGCCTGCACGGCTGACCCGCCGACCGCCGCACCCCGGACCCGACCCCACCGATCACAAGGAGAACTCCCATGGCCAACCCGTTCGACAACGAAGAGGGCACCTTCCACGTCCTGGTCAACGCCGAGGGCCAGCACAGCATCTGGCCCACCTTCGCGGAGGTGCCGGCGGGCTGGACGGTGACCCTCGAAGCGCGCCCGCGCGCCGAGGCGCTGGCCGCCGTCGAGCGCGACTGGACCGACATGCGGCCGAAGAGCCTGGCCGCCCGCTCCGGCAGCTGACGGCGATGGGGTCGGACGCCGCGGTCTACGCGGAAGGGCTGCACAAGCGCTACAAGGGCCACCACGCGCTCCGCGGGGTCGACCTGTCGGTGGCCGCGGGCTCGGTGCTGGGGGTGCTGGGCCCCAACGGGGCGGGCAAGACCACGACCGTACGGGTCCTGTCGACACTGCTGGCACCGGACTCCGGGCACGCCACCGTCGCCGGGTACGACGTGGTGCGCCAGAGCCGGGAGGTGCGCCGGCGGATCGGCCTGGCCGGGCAGTACGCGGCCGTGGACGAACTGCTCACCGGGCGCGAGAACCTGGTCCTGCTGGGCCGCCTGCTGCGGCAGGGCCGGCGGGGGGCGCGGCGGCGCGCGGACGAGCTGCTGGCGCGGTTCGAGCTGGAGCCCGCGGCCGACCGGCCGGTGGGCACGTACTCCGGCGGTATGCGCCGCCGGCTCGACCTCGCCACCTGCATGATCGCCAGGCCGGGGGTGCTCTTCCTGGACGAGCCGACCACCGGGCTCGATCCCACCAGCCGCACGGTGCTGTGGAAGGTGGTGCGCGAACTCGTCGACGAGGGCATCACCGTCCTGCTGACCACGCAGTACCTGGAGGAGGCGGACCAGCTCGCCGACCAGATCGTGGTGATCGACAGTGGCCGGGTGATCGCCGCGGGCACCCCGGCCGAGCTCAAGCGGACGGTCGGCACCGACCACCTCCAGGTGGCCGTCGCGCGCCCCGACCACCTCCCGGCCGCGGTGTCCGCCCTGGCCGGGCTGACCGCTGTGGAGCCGGTGGTGGAGCCCGCGGCCCAGCGCCTGACCGTCCAGCTCGACGCGGGCCTGGAGAGCGTCGCCGCCGTCGCCGGCGCGCTGCGCTCCGCCGGTATCGAGGTCACCGACTTCGAGCTGCGGCGCCCCACCCTCGACGACGTGTTCTTCCAACTGACCGAGCGCAACGAGCCGAAGGCTGCTGTCCATGAGTGAACTCGGCGTGGCAACCGCGCCGCCCGGCGGGATGTTCGCCGGCCTGGCCGACACGGCCGCCCTGGCCGGGCGGCGCCTGCTCCATCTGCGGCGGGCACCGGGGAAGTTCCTCGGCATCGTGATGAACCCGTTGGTGCTGCTGATCGCGGTGGGCTACCTCTTCCGCAACTCCATCTCGGTGCCCGGCAGCGGCAATTACCAGGAGTACCTGATGGCCGGGGTGGCCGTGCAGGTGGGGCTGGCCGGCATCGGGCCCACCGCCATCGGCGTGGCCATGGACATGCGGGGCGGGCTGGTGGACCGCTTCCGCTCGCTGCCCATCTCCCGCGCGGCGGTGCTGGCCGGGCAGACCCTCTCCGACCTGATCGTCTCCGCCCTCGGCCTGGCCGTGGTGATGCTGGTCGGCCTGGCCGTCGGCTGGCGCCCGCACGCGGACCCGCTGTCGGTGGCGGGCGGCTTCGCCCTGATCCTGGCGTTCATCTACACCATGTTGTGGGTGGGCGTGCTGATCGGCCTGCTCCTGCGCTCCCCGGAGACCATCGACTCGGTGGGCGCGATCGTGCTGGTGGCGTTCTCGTTCCTGTCCAACGCCTTCTTCTCGGTCCAGGGCCTGCCCTCGTGGATCCGGCCGCTGGCCGAGTGGAACCCGGTCAGCTCGGTGGTCACCGCCTGCCGGCAGCTGTGGGGGAACCCGGTGGTCGCCGGAACGGGCTTCGCTGCCACCCACCCGGTGCTGGTCACGGCCGGCACGCTCGCGGCGCTGCTGGCCGTGTGCGTCCCCTTGAGCCTGCGCGCCTACCGCACCGCCTAACACGACGAAGCGGTGCTCAACAGGGCCTCGTACAGACCCTGTTGAGCACCGCGCCGCTGACCGAGGTCCGGGTGGTGAGGCGTTACGCCCGGGCGTCCAGCACCGGGTCCTGGGCGAGGACCGACTGGTACAGCTCGCGCAGCGACCGCCCGACGTCCAGGCCGAGTTCGCTCCGGAGCCAGGCACGGGTGCGCTGGTAGGTGTCGAGGGCCTCGCTCTGCCGCCCGCAGCGGTACAGCGCGATCATCAGCTGCTCGCTGAACCGCTCGCGTCCCGGATGGGCCACCACCAGTTCCTGGAGGTCCGCGATCGCTTCGCGCTCACCCCCGGTGTCCAGCTTGACCACCACCAGGTCCTCGCGGAGCGTCATCAGCCGCTCCTCCAGCTGCGCGGCGGTCGAGCGACAGAGCACCCCGTCGCCGGCGTCCAGTAGCGCGGGTCCGCGCCAGAGCCGCAGCGCTTCGTTCAGCACCTCGCCGGCGCGCTGGGGGTCGGTACGCAGCAGCTCCGCACCACGGCCCGCCAGTTGCAGGAACCGCGTGGCGTCCGTGGCGTCCTGCGGAAGATTCAGCAGATAGCTGTTATTCGCCGTGACCACCAGTTCGCTGGGGTGCCCGCCCAGCTCCCAGCTCTCCAGCAGCTTTCTCAATCGGGCCGCATTGGCGTGCAACGCGTTTCTGCTGTTCGCCAGGTCCTTGTCGGGCCATAACTCACCGACGAGTGTGTCCCAGGAAACCGTCCGTCCGGCATTGAGCGCCAGTACGGCTAACAGTGTGCGAACTTTCTTCGCTCGGATCCGGTAAGTCTTTCCCCCGTGTTCGACGCCCATAGGACCAAGAACATTGATCTGCACCGGTCTTCCTCATCCCCGCTGGTGCTCGTAGCCGCATCTACCGGCGACTGGGTTCCAGCCCTTTACAGGGAAAGAAGCACATCGACAGCGCCCCACCCCCTGGGTCATGACTGCCGTCGCGGATGCAAACGCTACGTACGCAGTATGTTTTTGACACTCTCTCAGAAGTCTATGCATAGACCATTGACATCTTCCCTCTCTTCGTGACACCTGTCAAGGCATAAAGGAACGATAACGAAAGAAAAGCAACAAACTCTTGAACTCGAAACCAACTTGACCCGGTCTCGCCGCGCATTGTCCCGAGTCGATTCCCGGTGCCGCCGCAAGGCCTTTTGTCGGCGCCCGGCCGCTTTGTCCCATGGGCTCCGTCGGCGCCGGGAAGGGCCGCGAGGCGTGCGGGGCGAAGGGGCGGGTTGGAGAGGGCTTGCGGGGTGGCGAACGGGAGTCGTGAGGGGCAACTCGATACAGGACGCATTCAATACGGCCTGTATCGTATGCTGATGAGCGCACCCGAGGCCACTGCGGGGGGACCTGGCCGTCCGCCCCGACGGCGTGTCCACACCCGAGCCCGTCTCATGGAAGCCGCAGAGCGGATCCTGATCGAGCGGGGCTACGCACAGACCACCATCGAGGACATGTGTGCCGCCGCCGGGTACACCCGAGGTGCCTTCTACTCCAGCTTCGGCAGCAAACAGGACCTCGTCCTCGCCCTTTTCGACCGCTACTCCGCGCACCGGCTCGACCAGTTGGAGGGCCTGCTTGACGACGCCGCACCGGGCACCGCCCACCGCATCGCCCGGGCGTTCCTGGAGGTCGACCCGGCCGACCGGAGCTGGATCCTGCTCTTCCTGGAGTTCCGTCTCGACGCGGCACGGAACGCGAAGCTGAGCGCCCAGCTCCACGAGCACGACCGGGCGGTCGCCGCGTCGCTCGCGCAACTGCTGGAACGGGCGCAGGCCGTGGAACCCGGCGCCGGTGCGGTCTCGTTCCACAGCCTGGCCTCGGTCCTGCTGGCGGCCCGCGAAGGCGTCCTCGCCCGCACCGCGAGCGAGGGACCGGGCGGACAGGAGACCCTCACCGCCGCCGTCGACGTGTTCGCCGAGGTGCTGCCCGCGCTCTTCCCCGCCCTGGACGGTGCGCGGTGACGCCGGCCGGGACGTCCCCGGCCGTGCCGAGCGCCGGGACACCGGAGCGGACCACCCGGCCGCGGCGGACCGCCCGGCCCGCGTCCCACGGCGCGGGCGCGGCAGCGTCCCGGCCGCCCGACATCCCTTTTCCCCAGCGACCGGAGAGACCTCATGCCCGGAATGCAGCCGCCTGACCCGCGGCGTTGGAAAGCGCTGATCTTCATCGGCATCGCCCAGCTGATGGTGGTCCTCGACTCGACCGTCGTGAACATCGCCCTGCCCTCCGCCCAGGCGGACCTGGGCATCTCCGACGGCAACCGCCAGTGGGTGATCACCGCCTACACGCTGGCGTTCGGCGGCCTGCTGCTCTTCGGCGGACGGTTAGCCGATCTGACCGGGCGCAAGCGGGCGTTCATCACCGGCCTGCTCGGCTTCGCGGGTGCGTCCGCGCTGGCCGGCGCCGCGGTCAACACCGGCATGCTGCTGAGCGCCCGGGCGCTACAGGGGGTGTTCGGGGCGCTGCTGGCTCCGGCCGCGCTGTCGCTGCTGGCCGTCACCTTCACCGAGGCCACCGAGCGCGCCAAGGCGTTCGGGATCTACGGGGCGATCTCGGGCGCCGGCGGTGCCGTGGGCCTGATCCTGGGCGGCGTCCTGACCCAGTACCTGAACTGGCGCTGGGCGCTGTACGTCAACATCCCGTTCGCGGTGGTGGCCGCGGTCGGTGCCGTCGCCGTGGTCCGCGAGCCGGCGGGCAGCCGCAACCCCGCGCGCCTGGACATCCCCGGCGTCCTGCTGGCCACCCTGGGACTGCTGTCGCTGGTCTACGGGTTCACCCGTGCCGAGACCGATGGCTGGCGCGCGGGCCTCACCCTCGGCCTGTTCCTCACCGCGGCGGTGCTGCTCGCCGCATTCGTCCTCGTCGAGCGCCGGGCCACGGCGCCGCTGCTGCCGCTGCGCGTGGTCACCGAGCGCAACCGCGGCGGTGTCTACCTCTCCCTCGGCCTCGCGGTCATCGGGATGTTCGGCCTGTTCCTCTTCCTCACGTACTACCTCCAGGCCGTCAAGGGATACTCCCCGTTCACCACGGGCCTGGCCTTCCTGCCCATGATCGTCGGCATGGTCACCGGCTCCACCCAGATCGGCACCCGGCTGATGACCCGCCTGCCCCCGCGTTTCCTGATGGGGCCGGGCTTCCTGCTCTCCGGGCTGGGGGTCCTGCTGCTGACGCAGATCACGGTCGACAGCTCCTACGCCGGCCTGATCCTGCCCGCGCAGGTCCTGCTCGGCCTGGGCATGGGCACCGCCTTCATGCCGGCGATGAGCCTGGCCACACGCAGTGTCCAGCCGCAGGACTCGGGTGTCGCCTCCGCCATGGTGAGCACCTCCCAGCAGGTCGGGGGCTCGATCGGAACCGCCCTGCTGAACACCGTCGCGGCCAGTGCCACCGCGACCTGGCTCACGGCCCACGCCGGCGAAGCCCGCACGACCGGACCCGCGAGGCTGGCCAAGGAGGCCGCGGTGCACGGCTATGCCACGGCGATCTGGTGGGCGGTCGGGATCCTCCTGGTCGCGGCCCTCACCGCCTTCGTCCTGGTCAACACCGGGCGGCAGAGCGGCAATCCGGGCGGCCCGGAGGCGACGGGCACCGGCGCCGAGGACGCCGCCGTCCCGGTCGCGGCCCACTGACGCCCGCCCGGGTGCGGCGGCCGGAGCGCCGCCGGACACGACGCGGCCCGGTCTCCCCGACGGGGGGACCGGGCCGCCGTGCGTGCGCGTGGGACGCGGGAGCACCGCGGTGGCGCTCAGCTGGCCAGTACGGCCTTCATCACCGAGCCGGCGGCGACGTCCGCCAGCGCCTTCGCGTGCTCGGCCAGCGGGTAGGCCGTCACCAGGCTGCCGAGGTCGAAGCGCGCGCTCAGCGCGGGCAGCAGCTTCACGTACTCCACCACATGGGACCCGGTGAACGCCCAGGAACCCACCACGTCCAGTTGGCGGAAGACGATCTGGTGGGGGTTGAACGAGGTGTCACCGGCGTCGGTGTACTGCCCGATGACGAGGTAGGAGCCACCCCGGCGCGCCAGGCTGATGCCTTGTGCGAGGGCGGCGGGCACGCCGGTGCACTCCACGACCAGATCCGCGCCCGCGCCCCCGGTCGCCTCCCGCACGGCGGCCAGGACCTCCTCGGGGTCCGCCGCGCCGACGATGTCGAGGTGCTCGTCGCCGATGCCGGCCGCGGCGGCCAGCTCCAGCCGCCCGGCCGGGCCGCCCACCACGATCACCTTGGCCGCCCCGGCCAACTGCGCCATCGCGGCCGCCGCGAGCCCCACCGGGCCGCTGCCCTGGACCACCACGACCTCACCGACGCGTACCGGACGGCGCTCGTAGAGGGCATGGACGACGGTCGGACCGGCGCAGGCCAGGGACATGGCGGCCAGGGGGTCGACCCGGTCGTCGAGCTTGACGACGGTGGTGCCCTCTTGCAGCACGATGTAGTCCGCCCAGGCACCCGACAGGGCGGGCCCGTCCAGGGTCGACCGGTTGACCCCGTAGGTGCGTCGGTTCTCGCACAGCGTCGGCTCCCTGTGCTGCCGGCACGGAACGCAGCTGCCGCAGGCGATGGACGAGGCCCACATCACCGTGTCGCCGGCCCGCAGCGGGGCGCCGGTCGCGTCGTGCGTCAGGCCCGGCCCGGTTTCGTGCACCACCCCGAGGCCCTCGTGCCCCAGCACCAGGGGGACGGGGATCGCGAGGTGACCGCTGCGCAGGTGCAGGTCGGTGCCGCACACGCCGCCGTAGCGGCAGGCGACGACCAGCCCGGACCCGGGGGCCGCGGGGACGTCGAACTCGCGCAGGACCAGCGGCTCGTTGAACCGCTCCAGGACGACCGCGCGGGCGCGCGTCCCGTCGGACCTGCCGGAATCGCGCTGCTCGCTCACAGTGCAGCCCCCTCAAGGGTGTCGAGGAACGGTGCGCCCAGGGTGCGCAGCGGTGTGGTGTCCTGGCACACCACGTACTCGGGACGCGGTTCACCGGGCCAACTCGGCAGGTTCGCCGCGTCGTTGTAGGTCACCAGGAGCAGTCGGCGGTCGAACGGGGACATGTTGAGCGCCGATCCGTGCACGATCTCCGGAGAGAAGAACACCACCGAGCCGGCGGGCCCCTTGGGACTGACCATGCCGTGCTCGGACACCAGGGCGGACAGCTGTCGCGGAGTGAGGGCGATGTCGTCCGGGTCGAGGTGCTGGTCGGACTTGGCGGTGCCCTCGCGCCGGTCCTCGCGGAGGAGTCCGGCACGGTGCGATCCGGGGACGAAGATGACCGGACCGTTGAACTCGTCGACGTCGTCCAGGAAGACGCCGACGGTGACCTGGTGGGGGGCCGGCAGGGCGTCCGCGATCCGCCACGCCACGTAGTCCTGGTGCCAGGACCACCTTTCGCCGCCGAACGCCGGCTTCGCGTTGATCTTGAACTGGTAGACGTAGACCTCGTCCACCAGCAGCTGCCGGACCGGCTCCAGGATGCGCGGGTCGCGCAGCAGCCCCGCGAACTCGGGCTGCCGCTGGTGGGAGGCGTAGACCGCGCGCACCTCGTCGCTGCCGTCCTCCACGACCCGCTGCGGGCCCGGGACGTCGCAGTCGCGCCGGAAGGCCTCCCGCAACCGCTGCACCTCCCGCCCGTCCAGGGCGGACTCCACCAGGAGGAAGCCGTCCTCCTGGTAGTGGTCGATCTGTTCCTTGCTGAGACGCACGTGTGTTCTCTTCTCTCCAGACGTCGGGTCCGGGCGGGCGGTGCCGCGGGTGCCTCCGCTCACCACGGCGATGGGCACGCTCACATCAGAAGGGCCGGTCCCCGGCGATGGCCGCCCGGTCCACCACGCGGCGGTGCGGGTGGTAGTCCGAGCACGCGTAGTGCTGGACCGCGCGGTTGTCCCAGAACACCATGGACTTCGGCGCCCAGCGGAAGCGGACCTGGTACTCCGGGTACTGCAGCTGACGGAACAGGAAGCGGAGCAGCTCTTCGCTCTCGTCGGGGTCCATCCCCGCGATCCGCGTGGTGAAGATCGACGTCAGGAAGAGGGTCTTCCGCCCCGTCCGGGGGTGCGTCCGTACCAGCGGGTGCTCCACCGGCGGGTACTTCTGCTGGAAGTGCCGGCGCTGCTCCTCGGTCATCAGCTCCCGGTAGTTCGCCGACGGAGTGAAGTCGTTCACCGTGCGGAGCCCCTCGATCCGCGACTTCATCGCGTCGGAGAGGTTGTCGTAGGCGGCTGCGGCGTCCGAGAACAGGGTGTCCCCGCCGCCGGCCTCCGGCATCTCCACCATGCGCAGCACCGCGCCCATCGGAGGGTTCGCGATCCACGGGAAGTCGTAGTGCCAGACGTTCTCGAACCCGGGGTTCGCCGAGCCCTTCTCCAGCCGGACGACGTCCTGGGAGGTCCCCGCGGGTAGGAACGGGTGGCCCTCGATCTCCCCCCACCGGGAGGCGAACGCCCGCTGCTGCTCGGGAGTCACGTCCTGGTCGCGGAAGAAGAGGACCTTGTACTCCAGCAGGGCCCGGTCCACTTCCGCGAACACCTCGGGGGTCAGCGGGGACCGGAGGTCGATCCCGGCGATCTCCGCACCGATGAGCGGCCCGTGCGGACGGACCTCGAAGCTCCGGTACGGGCCGCCCTGCTGGCCGTCGGCCAGCCGCCGGAGCAGCCGGGGCCCGTGGTGGTCCTCCCGGCCGTCGATGCCGTGCCGCACCAGGGACCGGATCGCCGCCAGCTCGCCGGGTCCACCCGGCGCGTCGTGCGCCGGGGAGGGGGATGCCGTCATGCCGAATCTCTCCTGCCGTCGGGGCGCGACCGCGGGGAAGCACACCGCCGCGCCGGTTGGGGGACTGGTTGCGGGGCCGCCTTCACCGGTGCACCGGCGGGCGCGGAGCGGTGTCCGCGGGCCCGCCGGGGGAGCACCGGGCGGCGCCCGGCGTCAGCCCGGAACGCCATCGCACGGATGGGCCGTGTTTCCGCTGCCCGCCTGCTGACCGAGCGGGTCCGCCCGCGCCAGCCGGTCGGCGAGGACCGGGCCGATCTCCGCCAGCGCCTGCGGCCGCATCATCCGGTGATGCGTGGCGGCCACGTCGTGGGACTCGATGGCGCCGTCGACGTAACCGCGCCAAGCCTGGGCCGAGGTCCGGCCGGCGTCGAACGGGTCGGTGGGGTCGGCCACCGCCGCCGCGAAGAACAGCAGGTCCCCGTGGAACAGGCCCGGTCTGAACTCCCGCATCAACGCGAGGTTGTTGCGGTAGACGTCGAGCAGCGACGCCTCGGACCCGCCGTCCGTCAGGTGCGCGGGCAGGCCCATCTTCCGCTGGAGCGCCTCCGCCATGCGGCCGGCGTCGGGCTCCGCGGGCGCAACGGGGGCGTCGTGGCCCGCCGAGGCGACGAGGATGGCGTGGAAGTCCCGGTCGGTGAGCTGCGGCAGCGCGCACCGCTGGGCGCTCTCGACGGGGTAGGAGTCGAGCATGCCCAGCAGGGCGACCTGCTCGCCGTCCCGCTGCAGCAGCGTGGCCATGGCATGGGCCACCAGGCCGCCGAAGGACCAACCGAGCAGGTGGTAGGGCCCGGTGGGCTGCACCGTGCGGATCTGCTCCACATAGTCGGCCGCCATGCTCTCCACCGTGGCCGGGAGGCCGCCCGTCCGCCCCAGACCGCGCGCCTGGATTCCGTGGACCGGCCGGTCGGGACCGAGATGGGGCAACAGCCCGGCGTACAGCCAGCTCAGGCCCGCCCCCGGGTGGACACAGAACAGCGGTGCCCGGCTGCCCTGCGCGCGCAGCGGCAGCAGGATGCCCGGCGCGGGCTCGACGGGGCCGGCATCCAGCAGCAGCGCGAGTTCGGCCACGGTGGGCGACCCGAACAGGGCGCGCACGCCCAGGTCGACGCCGAAGGCGGAGCGGATCCGTGAGAGCAGCCCGGCGGCCAGCAGGGAGTGGCCGCCGAGGTCGAAGAAGTTGTCGTCGACACCGACCGACGGCAGGCCGAGCACCTGGGCGAACAGCGCGCACAGCCGCTCCTCCCGCGCCGTGCGCGGACCGCGCCGGGCCGCGGCATCCGCCGTGTCCGGGTCGGGAAGCGCGCGCCGGTCCAACTTGCCGTTCGGCGTCAGGGGGAGGGCGTCGAGCGCCACGATCGCGGAGGGCACCATATGGGCCGGCAGCCGGTCCCGTACGAAGGCCCGCACCGCCGCCGGGTCGGGGGCGGCCGGTCCGCCGTCCTCGGCCCCGTCGGGCACGACGTAGCCGATGAGGCGCCGGTCACCGGGCCGGACCTCCCGCGCGACGACCTCGGCCCGGGCGATCCCCGGATACGCCGCGAGCACGGCCTTGATCTCGCCGAGCTCGACCCGGAATCCACGGATCTTGACCTGGTCGTCCGAGCGCCCCAGGTACGCCAGCTCCCCGTCGGGCGACCAGCGCACCAGGTCGCCGGTGCGGTACATCCGCGCGCCCGGCAGGCCGAAGGGATCGGCCACGAACCGCTCGGCGGTGAGGCCGGGACGGTGGAGATAGCCACGGGCCAGCCCCGCGCCGGCCAGGTACAGCTCTCCGGTCGCGCCCGGCGGGACCAGGTGCAGCCCGGGGTCCAGCACATAGGCGCGGACGTTGGGGATCGGCCGGCCGATCGGCGCGGACGGCAGCCACTGTGCGACGTCCGGCGCCAGGGTGTGCGCGGTCACCAGGTGGGTCTCGCTGGGGCCGTAGTGGTTGTGCAGCCGGCGGTCGGGACGGCGGCGGCAGAAGTCCTGGACCTGGCGGCTCGGTGTCAGCGCCTCACCGCCCTGCGCCAGCACGCGCAGCGCCGCGAGGTCGCGCCCCTGGTCGTTGGCGGCCTCGCACAGCGCCTCGATGACGAGGTTGGGCGCGAACAGCTCGTTCACCCGGTGCCGCTCCAGCCACTCGGCCAGCAGCTGCGGGTCGCGCCGGATCTCGTTGGCCGGCACCACCAGGGTCTTGCCGAAGAGCAGCGCGGAGAGGATCTCCTGCACGGACACGTCGAAGCTCAACGCCGTGAACTGGGCGACCCGCGCTCCGGGAGCCGCGGGCAGGGCCTCGTGGTGCCAGGTCAGCAGGTTGACCATGGCACGGGCGGGCATCACCACGCCCTTGGGCCGGCCGGTGGTCCCGGAGGTGTAGATGACGTACGCGGGGTGGTCGGGCTCCAGGCGGCACGGCCGGTCGGCGTCGGTCACCTCGGCCGCCGCGTGGCGGTCGAGCTCCCGGACGGTGTCGGGATCGTCGAGCACGAGCCGGGCGGTGGCCGTGTCCGGGAGGTCGCGGGCGGTCTCGGTGGTGGTGAGCAGCAGCACCGGCGCGGTGTCGGCCAGCATGAAGGACAGGCGGTCGGCGGGGTATTCGGGATCGACGGGCAGGTAGCAGGCCCCGGCCTTCAGCACCGCCAGTACGCCGATGACCAGCTCGGCCGAGCGGGGCAGCGCCAGCGCCGCGGTCCGCTCCGGCCCCAGCCCCCGGGCGAGCAGCAGCCGGGCCAGCCGGTTGGACGCGGCGTCCAACTGCCGGTAGGTGAGCGACCGTTCCGCGCAGATCACGGCCGTGGCGTCCGGGGTGCGCCGCGCCTGAGCCGCGAACAGCTCGGGCAGGGTGTCCTCGGGGCGCTTGTGTTCCGGGCCGTTCCACTCGACCAGTTGCACGAAGCGCTCGCCGGGGGTGAGGAGTTCGGCGTCCGCGACGGGGCGGTCCGGAGCGTCGAGGAAGCCGCCCAGCACCGTCAGGAAACGGCGGTGGTGCGCGGCCAGTTCGTCGGCGCGGTAGAGCTCGGCGTTCCCGACGAGGTCGACGCGGATCCGCCCGCCGTCCGCCCGGTCGAAGACCGTGACCGAGAGGTCCGGGACGAGGCCCTGCGTCAGGTTGTGCGCGCTCGCGCGGTGCCCGGCGAAGGACAGGCCGTAGTCGAAGGACATGATGTTGACCTGCGGGGCCGTCCGGTACCCGGCGCCGTCCTGCAGACCGAGGTCGCGGGGGAGGTCCTCGCCCCGGTAGCGCTGGTGCCGGAGCATCTGACGGAACTCGCGGGAGACCTGGCGCACCAGGTCGGACCTCGGCATCTCCGGCCGGACCGTCACCCGCAGCGGCAGCACATTGGAGTACATGCCCGGGATGGAGCGCGCGGTGGCGTCGGTCCGGGCAGCGACCGGCAGGCTCAGTACGACGTCCTGCTCGCCGGACAGCCGGTGCAGGAAGGCGGCCGTGGCGGCGATGACCAGGACGGACCAGTGGGTGCGTGCCGTCCGGGCCGCCGACTTGAGCCGTGCGGACGCGTCGGCCGACAGGTGGCCGCAGTGGCTGAGGTTCCCCACCGGCGGCCCGACCGGCGCATCGGCCAGCCTGGCGACCTCCGGTGCGTCGGCGAAGCGCGTCGTCCAGTACTGCCGGTCCGCGGCGAACCGCTCGGACGCCCGATAGTGCGCCTCCTCCGCCAGCAGTGTCCGCACCGAACCGAAGGTGGCGGGCGGTGCGGGCTGCCCGGCCAGCGCTGCCCCGTAGAGGTCGGCGACCCGCTGGGCGATCAGGGCACCGGTGTGTCCGTCGGCGATCGCGTGATGGGCGCTGAGGTACCAGATGCTGCGTTCCGGCCCCAGGGTGAACAGCGCGTAGGAGAACAGCGGCCCGCGCGCCAGGTCCAGGGGGCGGGCCAGGTCCGCCCGCATCCAGGCCTCCGCGGCAGCCGCCGGATCGGCTTCCCCGCTGACGTCGAGGACCGGGAAGCTCCAGTCGGCGGGCAGATCGAGGATCTGCCACGGCACGCCGTCCTCCGCGATGAAGCGCGCGTGGAAGGGCGAGGCCTCCGCGATCGTCCGCCGCATCGCCGCCTCGAAGGCCGCGGTGTCGATCGGCCCCCGGATGTCCAGGTACTCGCCGATCCGCTGTTGCGGGGCATCAGGGGCGGCCTGCTCGGCCATCCACATCTCACGCTGGGCGGCCGACGCCGGCAGACGTATGTCACCCGAGCCAGGCTCTGACACCTCTCCACACCCCCGTACGTTCGGATCGGAGGAACGCCTGCCGGACTGTGCACGGCATGCGGGGAGTGATGTGCAAGAGATGAGCGATCCGACCTCATCCCGGGCCGGTGGAAACCCGGTCCGCCCCCTGAGGTGAACGTAGGGCACGGCACTAAAATCTCGCCTACGGTCCGCTTACCGGCCGGTGCCCGGCGGCGCGGTACGGGTTCCGGCGGCGGCTCATGAGGCGAGGTGGGGCTTCGTTGCGTCCTCGAGGACGAGGTCGCGCGACAGCACCGCCCGCTGCAACCGCTGGAGGAGGGGGCCGGGTTCGGTGCCCCGCTCGTCGGCGAGGGCGCGGCGGACGCGGTGGTACACCATGAGGGACTCCGCCGTGCGGCCGCTCCGGTACAGCGCCACCATCAGATGGCCGTGGACGGCCTCCCACGTCGGCCGCTCCTCGATCAGCCCGTAGAGCTCGCCGATGAGCGGTTGGTGGCGGCCCAGGAGGAGTGCGGTCTCGGCGTGCTGCTCGTAGGCGACCGCCCACTTCTCGTCCAGCCGGCAGCCCCGGCGGCGCAGCGCGGGGACGGCGCGGAGGTCCGCGACGGCGGGGCCGGACCACAGTGCGAGGGCCTCGGCCAGGGCCTGTGCCGCCTCCTCCAGGAAGCCCTGCGCCCGCAACTGCCGGGCCTGCGCGCAGAGCGCGTCGAACCGGTGCAGGTCCAGTGTGTGCGGGGCGAGTTTCAACGCGTAGCCGGGAGGGACGGTCGCCAGCCGCGACACCTCGAACCCCGCGCCGTCGAGGTGCTTGCGCAGCTTGGACACATAGACCTGCAGGGCGGTGGCCGCGGTGCGCGGCGGCGCGCCCGACCAGAGGTCGTCGATCAACTGCTCCGACGAGGCGACCCACCCGTCGTACAGGCACAAAAGGGCCAGCAGCGCCCGCAATTTGAAGGCCCTCGGGGTGTGCGGTTCCCCCTCGTCCGTCTCTAGCGCGAGCGGTCCGAGAACTCGAAAAAGCATGACGTTCCCCCGACATGAAGATCCTGTGCATCGGTGTTTTCCGAGCGGGCGCGCCCGCTCGCGGAGCCGGCGCTGAGGAATGCGCGGCGCTGCGGAGACGGGCAGCACCGCGGGGAGACCGCGAACGGGGCGTGCATTCCCCCGCAAGCCCCGTTCACGGCCTCTTCTGGACGACCCGAAGCCGTCCCGGAATTACGCTTCCATCGCCTCTCTCAGGCTCTTCGGGCGCATGTCGGTCCAGTTCCGCTCGACGTGGTCGAGACATTCCTGCCGGGGTGCGGGGCCGTGCGCCACGGTCCAACCGGCGGGAACCTCCGCGAACGACGGCCACAGCGAATGTTGGCCCTCGTCATTGACCAGGACCCGGTACTCCGCGTTGTCGTCGTCGAAAGGGTTGCTCACCTTTTTCCGTCCCTTCTTCCTGTGAGTGACGTGATCACGTGCCAGCGACCACGGGTTCTTCCTGGTGCGCCACGGTGCGGTGGCGCACCCCCCGGCCGATCGCCAGCGCACCGACGGCGCAGGCGGTGCCCACCAGCACACAGCCCACCCAGACCGGTACGCCGCCGTAGCGGCCGAACGCCCAGCCTCCGCCCAGCGGGCCGATCACCGCCGCGAGCGCATAGGCCATCCCGTACATGCCCTGATAGCGGCCCTGGAGGTGCGGGGGCGCCAGCTTGGAGGCGATCGCGTTGCTGGTGGGCATGGCGATCGCCTCACCGACCGTCCAGACCGCGATGGAGACGGCGAACAGCGCGGCGTTGTGCGCGAAGACGGACAGCCCCATGCCGGCGCCCAGGAACAGCGCGCCGGCCGCGAGGAGCCGCCCGTCGTCATGGCGCTCGATGACCCGGGTCACCGGCAGCTGGATGACCACCACGAGCGCCCCGTTGACCGCGCTGACCAGGCCGTACATCACGGGGGAGAGGCCGACGTCCTGCATGGCGATCGGCTGCGTCACCTGGAACTGCGAGTAGACCGTGATCACACCGACCACGACGAACAGCAGGCCCAGGAAGACCCGGTCCTTGAGCACCCGGCCCAGCCCCTGATCGGCGGCCGGCTCCTCGGCCGACTCGCCCGCCCCGGTGTCCGGGCGGTGCTCCGGAACGCGCCAGGCGATCAGCACGGCACAGGCGAGGGTGGTCACCGCATCGCCGGCGAAGAGCCACACGTAGTCGTGCTCGGCCATGACACCGGCCAGGACCGGGGCGATGGCGAAGCCGAGGTTGACCGCCCAGTAGTGGATGGCGTACGCCCGCTTGCGGCCCTCGGTCGGCACCACGTCGGCGATCATCGCGGAGAACACCGGGCCGGCCGCGTACGACGCGAAGCCCAGCACGAACGCGAGCACACTCATCAGCGACGTCTGCTCCGCGAAGCCCAGGCCGAGCATTGCGGCAGCGGCTCCCACCTGGGAGATCAGCAGGGTGAGCCGTCGCCCGATCCGGTCCGCGGCGACGCCCGCGACCACCGTCGACGCCACTCCGCCGGCCCCGTACAGCGTGGCCATGAAGCCGACCTGCAAGGGGCTGAAGTGCTTCTGGCTGGTGAGGTAATAGGCGAAGAACGGAACGACGAACGAGCCGGCGTGGTTGACCAGGCTGCCGACCCAGACCCACCAGTACGCGGCGGGAAACTCCTTCCGCCTCACCGCGGAAGCCGCCGGTCGATCCCGGTTACGAACCTCATTGAGTCACCTTGTCTACGGTCGTCGTCGATGGATGTCCTGCTGTGTGCTGCGCGCTCCGGGGCCGGGTGGGCACGGCCCGGGCCCGGGGGGAACCTCCGGGGCCGCCCGGCCCGGCCCCGGAGCCTCTCCGCCGCTACGGGCGCATCCGGCGCAGTGCCGGACGCCGCTTGGGGGGCTTCTCCGCACGGTCGAGGTGTGCGGCCAGACCTGCGACCGTCGGGCTCTCGAAGAGGCTCCGGATCCGCAACTCGACGCCCATGACGGCGCGGACCCGTCCGATCAGCCGGGTGACGAGGATGGAGTGCCCGCCCATCTCGAAGAAGTCGTCGTCGATGCTGACCGACGGCACGCCCAGCACCTCCGCGAACAGACCGCACAGCGCCTCCTCCGGTGCCGTCCTCGGCGCGCGGCCCCCCGCCTTCCGGGCGACGTCCGGTGCCGGCAGCGCTCGCCGGTCCACCTTGCCGTTGGGGGTCAACGGCAGCTCGTCCAAGGTCACATAGGCGGCCGGCACCATGTAGTCCGGCAGCGCCGCCGACGCATGGCGCCGCAACTCCGCCGCCAGCGCGGGGCCTTCGACGGTCACCGCCGGCACGTTCGTGTGTGCGCCGGGCGTCCCCACCGGAACCGACGGCAGGTACAGATCCGTCCAGGCGCCCACCGGCCCTGCGGCCGGATCGACGAACAGCACGTCGACGGCGCCGTGCTCGGTGCCGGACCAGGTCACCGCGGCCCGGTAGCCGAGCCGTTCACCGACGGTGCAGAGGTGCTCGGGGTCCACGCCGTGCGACGCCTGGTGCGGCAGGCGCCGGTTGGGCACTCCCCGTACCCGCAGCCGGGCCGGACGCTTGGCCGCCAGATGGTCGGTGAGGGTGTCGAGCCCGTCGGTGTCGGCATCCCACTCCAAGGCCTCCACGTCCCGTAGCGACACCAGCGCTTCGGCGGGCTTCTTGTACAGCACCGCTTCGTAGCGGTAGCGCGTGAGCTCGTTGTGGAAGGTGCCGCGCTTGAGGCGGATGTCCACCCCTGAGAGGTCGGGAATCGCCTCGGCCGCCGCGGTGAAGAACTCCGGCTCGACCAGCAGTTCCTTCTCCATGAGCGCGGCCCGCTCGGCCCTCTGGCGCACGTCCTGGGGACTCTCGCCGTCGTCCGCCCGGTGGGTCTGCACATCGGTGTGGAACGCGGTGAGCAGCCGCAGGTTCCTGACGTCGCCCACGACGATCGCACCACCCGGTGCGAGCAGCCGCGTCGCCTGGCGGATGACCTCCAGCAGGTAGTCGGCGCCGGGGAAGTACTGGACGACGGAGTTCAGCACGACGACATCGAAGGAACCCGTCGGCAGGCCGTCCACCACATGGGCCGGCTGGTGGCGCAGCTCCACCTTGCCGGCCAGCTCCGGGACCCCCGCCACCTGGGCACGCAGCGCCTCGATCACCGGTCCGGAGAAGTCCGTACCCCAGTAGGACGCGCAGTCCCCGGCCAGCCGGGAGAGCAAGAGCCCACCGCCGACGCCGAGTTCCAGGATCCGGCGGGGCGCGAGGTCGCGGATCCGCTCGACCGCCGAGTCCCGCCACTGGTGCATCTGCTCCAGCGGGATCCGCGCACTGTCGTAGCTGCTCACCCAGAGCGCGAAGTCCTCACCGAACGTGGCCGACGAGGCCTCGGCGTAGACGTTGTCGTAGATGTCCTGCCACTCGCCGACCCGGTGGTCGTCGTCGACCTCGCTCCGCAGGGTCTCCGCGTCCGCGGGCACCGCGTAGGCCACCAGGCGCCGGTCGCCGGGCCGGTCCTCGCGCGCGATCACCGCCACCGAGGCGACCTTGGGATGCTGTGCGAGGACCGTTTCGATCTCCCCGAGCTCGATCCGGAATCCCCTGACCTTCACCTGGTCGTCGGCGCGCCCCAGGAACTCCAGCTCGCCGGAGCGGGACCACCGCACCACATCGCCGGTGCGGTACATCCGGGCCCCGGAACCGGAGAACGGATCGGCGACGAAGCGCTCGGCCGTCAGGCCCGGGCGGCCCAGGTAGCCCCGGACCACGCCCGCACCGGCGATGTAGAGCTCACCCAGCACGCCGGGAGGCACCGGGCGCAGATGCGCATCGAGCACATGGACCCGGGTGTTGGCGAGCGGACGGCCGATCGTGGGCGCTGCCGCCGTCACCGCGTCCAGCTCGGAAGCCGTCGACCAGATCGTGGTCTCGGTGGGCCCGTACAGGTTCGTCACCGAGGCGGCCGAGGCGACCAGGGCCGTGGCGAGGTCCTCCGGCAGCGGCTCGCCCCCGACGAGTACGCGCACCCGCTCCAGGGGAACGCCGTCGGCCACCGCCAGCCGCCACAGGCTCGGCGTGGCCTGCATCACCGTGATCGCGGAGTCGGCGACCAGGGCACGCAGCGCCGCGGTGTCGTGCACCGCCTCCCGGTCGGCCAGGACCACGGTGGCCCCGTTCAGCAGCGGGCCGAAGATCTCCAGCCCCGCGATGTCGAAGCCGAACGTCGTGACCGCCAGCAGACGGTCTCCGGCGCCGAGTGAGAGCTTCCGCTGCATGGCCGCGAGGAAGTTGAGCAGACCGCCTTGCGGCACGACCACGCCCTTGGGCCGCCCGGTGGAGCCCGACGTGTAGAGCACATACGCCGGGCGGGCCGACGCCCGTTCGTCCCACGGGACGTCCACGTCCCGCACCGGGTGCAGAGCCAG